>NZ_JBIGIN010000029.1:0-57434 GCF_043558715.1 Scandinavium sp. M-37 | reverse complement strand
ACATCATTGGTTATTACAGCCAGCTCAGACCCCACCAATATAACGGTGGCTTAACACCCAATGAATCAGAGCGATTGTTCTGGAAAAACTCCAAAACTGTGGCCAGTTTTTGTTGACCACTTCAATACAGTACCTCTTAACTGTTTTTATGTACAGTATTTTTTTTGGTGAAGAAAAGAAAAACTTCTGAAGGTTGAATTTAAATAAAAAACTTTATAAAACAATGCTCTAAATTAATAGCTATGTGTAAAACGTGAAACCTTCCGTCATGGTCATTTAGCAGTTGTCTGAGGACAATACACAACAAACACGATGTGTGCCGCATTAAAAGAATGTAATTTCTGATTCAAGCCAAGTTTTGATTGGTATTGGTCCCATAATCGTTTGATGAAAAGAAGTTATCTCACCAGCCATCATCTTTCTACGTTGTTCAAGATATTGAGAACGATTGTAAGCTCTCCTTACCTCATTTGTGTCGATTTGCAGCTAAAGCTGATTAGAAAACGTCAGAAGAATCTTCTTTTTCGTTGAGAACTGTGGAGGTTATTGATTTAATATCGTTGATATATAATCATATTTTTTGAAGGCCATACATTTCAAACGGTCTCCAGCCTTCCTGCTAACCTCCAAGATCAGTCAGGCAGCAATAGCTTTTAGCCTTTGAGCTTGCACATAGTCACTCCACCATTGCATGAGAACCACCCGTTCTGTGAGATACTCTTCACGATTGTAGGCCGCAATTATTTCATCCTTCTTCGAGTGGACAAGGGCTGCTTCTAAGACGTCTGTCCTGAACTTTCCAGACTCCTCAGCAGCCGTTCTAGCGATGGAACGCATACCGTGAGCTACAAGCTCACCTCCGAAACCCATACGGATTATGGCCGCATTAGCTGTTTGTTCATGCATATGGTTAAGAGGAGCCTTTATGCTTGGAAACACCCATTCACGATGCCCACTTATCGCTTTCATTGACCCCAAGACTCCCAAAGCTTCTTTGCTTAGTGGAACTTTGTGAGGCTTCTTCATTTTCATAAATTCAGTCGGGATGTTCCACATGCCGGTTTCTATATCAATATCTGTCCATCTTGCGCGAACCGCTTCACCGGAGCGGACCCAAGTTAGTAACTGCCATTCAATCAGTAATCGTGTCTCCATACGGACTGAGGCATTATTTAACACCATTAGGAAGCGGGGCAGTTCGTTTGGGGGCAGGGCTGGCATGTTCTGTTTCTTCGGCTTACTAAATCTCTGGGCAAGATTGTCAGCCGGATTGAATTCTATGAGTTCTTCTGTTGCTGCATAGCGGAAAATTTCATTCAGGCGGGATATGATGCGGCGAAGTGTTTCAAGGACACCTCGTTTTTCTATGGGGTCTAAATGCTGTTTAAGCATTTTAGGGCGAATCTCCTTAATGGGGGTATCACCCAACGTTGGAAAGATATTTCTCTCCAAGCTTCGCCAGATGTCTTCTGCATGGTCTTGTGAGATACCTGAGGTTTTTACCTTCTCATCTAACCATTTCCTTGCCACGGCTTGGAGAGTGTGTTCAGTAGCATTCTTTAAGGCATTAGCTTTATCGTTGTTATGGATTTGAGGATCAATGCCATTGGCAAGCAAGGAAAGGTATTCATCTCGTAGGGCTCTGGCTCTTGCCAGTGTAAGGTGAGGATATGTTCCTAAGCTCACCTTAGTTCGCTTTTTGGTCACCGGCACTGCATACCTGAAATACCAATTCTTCTTCCCTCCTTTCGAGAGGGGGGCGATTCGTAGGATCAAACCATCACCGTCAAACAAGTTGATTTCTTTGTCGGCTGGCTTGGTGCTTTTGATTTCAGTGTCAGTGAGCTTCTTAGCGATTTTTGCCATTTTGGGACCCTCGGTTTTTGGACCCTTCGTTGTGGGTCCCATTCAGGGTGCCATAAGTGATAGTTCTCAGCAATTCTCACTGGACGACAATAGACATGAAAAAGCCCGCAGAGCTTGTGCTGTGCGGGCTTAGTAGACTTCATTGTACTTCAAACAACTAAAAAGTGGTGGAGCTGGGGGAATCTGAATAAATTTGTTATCTATATAAATTAAAAGATTTTTTACTAATTCAGATTTCAGGTGTGTACCTAAACGTGTACCAATTAAAGGATCTCAGGTTCAGTAACCTTGCTCCAGCGGAGAATACTTATAGACTTAAATTTTGCTATACCGAGCTGATTGCGCTCATTTCTTGACTTTGAACCAGGTGCTATCAGAGCTGCGACTACTTCATTTCGTGATGCTTCATACATCTCAAAAGCATCATAATTTTCATCAAGCAAAACTAAAAGAACAGAATCAAATGGCTTCGATATATCAATAGCACCTATCCTCGCAGAAACTTTCTTTGGATTAGGCATGTAGCGACCTTTTATCTGAACTCTGTGTTCTTTCCCGTTAAGAATTTCAATCGCATCGTATCCAGACTGACGAGCCGAGCATAGCGACAATCCCAGAAGAGTTGCTGCTTCATATTCTGCTATTTCGCCGGTGATCCCGAGAGGTTTATTAGTTAGTTTGTAATATCTCAGTGCCACATCTTTAGCTTCATTTAATATGTTTATAATTTTATCGTCGCAATTCGAAAGCAAAGTAGTTTCCATAAAACGCCCTTAGAATTTGGCTTGCCAAGTTATGAATTAATGCGCTGTCCAGATGAGGCCGTTAGCCAGCTTGGAACTGACCTTGAAGTAACACTGCAACATCATACGCAAAAAAAGTTTTTTTGCATTTAACTGTTCACACTGTTCACCTCGATCATTTCTCATTTTAAATCATAAAGTTAAGTGGTGATGAGTTGGTGAAGAGTGAACAGTCGACTCTTCACCTTTGTGATTTTTGCGCGCTCAGGGTGAGCCGGGTCAGGCGAAGAGGGGGGGGTAAAAAGTTTTTTTAGGTTTTACTGTTCACTCTGTTCACCTTCTATTTTTATACAGTAATTTCATGGTGTTAAGTGGTGAACAGATGGTGAAGGGTGAACAGTCGATTGCTCACCTCGCGGGACAGTCAGGCATAAAAAGACCGGCGGTTGCCGGTCTGAGGTAGGTTATGTCGCTATGGATCCATCGCACTTCGGCAGCCAGTCGCCGTTGCTGTCCTCCCTGAGCGTCAGGTTGGTTTGTGTCCCCTGCTTGGTATGCCGCTTGTCATAGTTAAGCCCGTACTCTTTGAGCATCATCGGCAGCCCCAGCCCGAACATTTTCAGACTCAGCACGTGCTTGTAACCGTTGGCCTCCATATAGACCAGATAGGCGTGATAAAGATAGTTACGGGGCTGTCGCGGGATAATGTTGGCATTCCCCATAAACATCCCGTTCGTCTGCGGCAGCGCCTCCAGATAGCCGCAAAAATCGAACGTCGGGTCAGCGTCGCGCTTGATGCTGAGTGCCTCGTCGGAGTTCTGCTGTGACTGGAGCAATGTACGCGCCGTCATCGGGTCGCTGAACTGCTGCATAAGCTGGCGCACGATGATGGCCAGCTCACATGCGATTTTGTCCTTAAGCTGCGGGTCGCGCTCCTCCGGCGCAATCTGCTCCGGGAAGTGGATTATCACCCGACGACGGGACACGCCGCCGCTGCGGTCGGTGAAGCGCATCGGGTTATTGTTCACGGCCAGAATAACCGCCGGGATATAGGCCGAATAGGCATCGCGGTATTTCGGGTCGACTGACACGGCATCGCCGCCGGTGATGGCTTTAAGTCCCGCGCCGTCCCCGCTCCACTTCTCCTGGTCAGGCAGGCGTATCAGCGAGAAGCCAATCAGCGCCGCGCGCTCACGCGGGGATTCCAGCGTCTCGATGGTCGCTGACGTGGCGTTATCTTCCCCGGCGAGCAGGGTCGCAATTTCGGCCAGAATACTTTTCCCGCTCCCGCCGGGACCGGTGACTTCGAGAAAGAGCTGCCAGTCGTAGCGGTTCGCCAGCACCATAAACAGCGCGGCGAGTATCACGTCACGTTTTTCAGCGTTGCCGCTGGCCGCGCGGTCGAGCCAGCGCCAGAAATTCGGCGCGTGAGTTTCCAGCGTTTCGCCCTCGACCGGCGGGGTAAAATCCACGTCGCACAGGGTGCGCAGCCAGTGTGATTTGCTGTGCGGACTGAACACGCCGGTGAGGGTATCGAGTACGCCGTTGCGAAAGCCAATCAGACGACGTGCCGGGGCGGCCTGCTGCGGGATAATCAGTTTCAGGGTATCGACCACGGAGGCAATTCTCCCCGACGAGAACGGGGCGCGCAGGCGCTGGAACAGGCCGGCCACGTCGCGCGCAAAGTCTGACGGCGGGATAATTTTCCATGTCCCGGCTTCATAGCGGGACAGGAGCTGGCCATTGGCATCCACGGCCAGCGCTTCGCCGTAATGCTCGTGAACCCGCATCGCTTTTTCACTGGTACTCATGGCGGTAAATTCCGCCTCGCTCATGGTGTCGAACGGACTTTCAGCCGGTGGCCGGATGGCACCGTAAATCGCTTTGCGCGTGGCGTCCTCGCCCTGCTGCATAAAGGCATCATTCCAGTCACCAAATACCGGCGGGAGGGCAACGATTCCTTCACAGGCCTGTGCGGCCGCTGCGGCTTTCGTCTGGCCGTTCCCGCTGAGGTCGCGGTCGGCGGCGAGCACAATCTGACAGGCCGGATGCTTCTGACGGGCAAGGCTCGCCAGAGAAAGGAGGTTCACGGACGAGAGCGCCACCATGACGGTTTCGCCGGTCAGGTGATGCACGGTGAGCGCGGTCGCGTACCCCTCCGCTATCCACAGCCGTTTCCCGGCCTCTTTTTTCCCTTCGATAAGGTGCCATGCCCCTTTTACTGCTCCGCCTTTCAGGGTGCGTTTGAGGCCGTCAGCGTTAATGAGCTGAACGTTAACCACCGCGCCGGTATCGTCCTTGAGCGGCACGACCACATCACCAGCGCGATAACTCACGCCGCCGGTTTTGTGCGTGGTGGTCAGCGTCAGGCATTCGAGCGCAGGAAAGCCCTTGCGGGTCAGGTAGGCGTTGCCGGTGGCCGGGCGGGTTTTCTCCATCAGAGAGACCGCAAGCGTGGCAGCGACTTTGCGGCTGGCGTCGGTTTCGGCCTCAGCGACGGCGATAATGTCCTCAGCTACCGGCGGCAGACTGCCGGTCAGGGCGCTCACTTTCCCGGCGGCCTCGGAAGCCGACACGCCGAACACTTTTTCGACCAGCTTAAGCCCGTCACCCGCGCCGCACTGGTTGCAGAACCACGTCCCGCGCCCCTCTTTATCGTCAAAACGAAAGCGGTCAGAGCCGCCGCACACCGGGCAGGCCTGATGCCGGTTTTTAATGACCGGTACACCCAGCGCCGGGAGAATGCGCGGCCAGTGGCCGCACGCCTGTTTTACGGTTTCGGTTACGTTCATTTTCATCGTTATTTTCTCCCTCAGTGCACAACCGGCGCGGCGATATGACGGGCGCAGAGTTCATCCATTACGGCGAGCCCCAGAAAGGACAGCGACGGCGCTGCTTTCAGTGGACCGGCTTCCATCAAATCCTCCAGCAGCGCACAGGCAATCTGACGGCCTTTTTCCTCGCCGTGCTGGCGCAGATAAAAGCCCTCCAGCTCGGCGGCAATCGCGCTTTCCAGCGTATCGAGCGTGAGCTGCGGATAGCGATGCTGACGTTCGCACAGGGTCAGCCAGGCACAGGCCACCGCGCGGCGATACAGGGCAGCACGTAGTACAGGCGGTAAGGGCTTTTTCATACGTTAGCCTCCCCGGTCAGCCAGCGCTGATTGCAGCGTTCGACCACGCCGTCGAGCTGAACGGTCATCAGGTAAACCACGGAGGAGAGCTGCAAACGCTGCGCTGGGCTATGGCAAAGGGTGGTGCTGTCCTGCGCCTGCGACAGGTCACTGACGAGCTGGCCGACGTTGCGCAGGTGCTCAAGGCATTCAAGGTCTTTCAGGGTGATCGCGGGATGTTTCATGCATGCACCTCCGCCAGTGGCAGACGGCCAGCAAACGAGAGGATGTAATCACGAACGAGGGAACGACGTGCGGCGTTTTCATCACCGGCCACGGTGCGGAGCATACAGATACGGGGTTTACGGTCTGCGCGGCGAACAGCGGCAAACACGAAGACAAATTGCGGGTGAGACGGGGTGAGGATCGTAGCCATAAGGGCAACCTCCAATAAGTAGCGGTTAACGCCACCACCAGAGCTGCAAATCTCATGGGTGGTAGCCCGGACGGGGTTTGCAGTACCGGCCTTATTGGAAACCGGCCAGCCCGAAGGCTGCCCCGCCCGGACCACCATTATCTGAGAGGAACTATGGCGAAAACACCACAGCCCCAAAAATAGGTGTGTCAGAGCAACGACATAAAAAAACACGCTTGGCGCGTGTTGTGTCGCCAATAAGTTACACGGGCTGCAAATCCCGGCTGCCGATTTTGCGACAGCGGGAAAACTATACCTGGAAACGGCGAACGGAAGCAAGCCAGAAAAAGGGGCTTTAAGAAGAACGGCCATCATCATGCGTCGCAGCTCCGGTTACGGTCGGCGATCCGCTCGGTCATCCATGCGGTGATTTCCGACTGCGCCCAGGCCACGTTTTTACCGCCAAGCGAGATTTGTTTCGGGAAAGCCTCCCGGCTGATGAGGTCATAAACCGTGGAGCGTGACAGGCCGCACAGGTGCAGTACTTCGGGCAGGCGGATAAAACGCTCCTGAACAGCGTCAGAAAACGGCATCGGCGGGGCGACAGGCGCAGAAGACGGGGAAGAAAAAGCGGTGTGCATCGGGCTACCTCATAAAGTCCATACAGTGCCGGTCGTGTCCGTCCGGCCTCGGGTAGCGCTCTATTTTGTGAATATTTTCGCTCAGGGCAACAAGTCATTTCGTATCAGCAGACCATACAACTGTATGAATTTTATACCGTGGACGCTGCTGGTCTATATTGGCCCTTATTGGCCCTTATTGGCCTTTATTGGCCGTTGTTGGCAAGGTCGATAAGTTAAAAATGAAATATATAGACACTCTTTTATTCCCAATGAATCTAAAAGACTTAAAGAGTGCCAGTGGTCGATAAATGCTCAGGGTGAACAGTGGTGAACAGACGGTGAACAGTCAGATTCTCAACTGTTCACCCTTTAACTTACTGTATTACTTATATTTTTATTAAAGGTGAACAGTGGTGAATAGTTAACAGTAAAAAAACAAACAGAGAGGGTGATTTTCCTGCGACCTTTCTCTGGCCAGCCTGCTTTTGAAAGTCCCGTCTGTGCCATTCCTGCCACAACGGCAATGAGTCGAGTTGTTGTGTGGCGCACGGCAGAATCTCCTCAACCTGACACGACTGAGGAGACACACCATGACCACTACCATCCCTGATTACCTGACACCGGCATTCCAGCAACTGGACGCGGCCAGAGCCGCCCATCTCGAAAACGCCCGTCAGATGGATGACACCACCACGGCGATGACCCGAACCGCAGAGCAGAAAGCAGAGCTCGAAAAGGAAAGCGGCAACGAGGCCAGCGGATGGCGCGCGGCATTCCGTGCCGGTGGTGCGTTGCTGACGGACGAGCTGAAACAGCAGCATCTGGCGCGTGTGGCTTCCCGTGAGCTGGCGCAGGAATGCGACCATCTGGCTGAGGTGCTGGCCTATGACAGCGACCGCCTGAAAGCCTCCTGTGACATTACCGCCAGAGAATACCGTCAGGCGCATCACAATGTGCTGAGCGAGTACGCCGGAAAAGAGCTGGATAACGCGCTGCGTGAGACGTGCGGGGCGCTTGTCCGGGCGATGAAACTGAAAATGCTGGCGCTGGGGAACCCGCTTGCGAACACCGTCGGGATTCAGGGCTATGTCGAACCCGATAAAGCGGTCATGCAGGAGGTAAAAGTGTGGCTTGAGCGTGCGGTGAAGGACTGTCACATCCGTCTGGCGGATGAGCCGGTGCTGTTTAAAGCCGGGCTGTCGGCTGAGACACTGGCGCACATGAATTACGGTGTGGCAGTGACCAACGGCCAGCGTCAGGCCTACTTTAACAAACTGCGTGAGCGTGAGGCTGACCTGAAAGCGCGGGGGGTGCTGGAATGATGCACTGTCCGTTCTGCAAAAAAGCGGCGCATGCGCGTACAAGTCGGTATCTCTCAGATAACGTCAAACAGCGCTACCACCAGTGCATCAATATCGAATGCTCAGCCACTTTTCGCAGCATCGAGTCGATTGAAGAAATTATCCGGTCACCTTTTGAAAGCTTAAAGCCTCAGACCGTGCCGGATATCCCGATGTCGCCCCGTATGGTAAAGGGTTGTTACAGCTCACCGTTCCGCCATAATCAGGAGAAACGCTCATGACCACCGTGACGCTACAGCAGGCTTTTGAAGCCTGTCAGAACAACAAAACCACCTGGCTGAATCGTAAACAGGAGCTGGCCGACGCCGAACAGGAATACCGCGAGCTTATCGCCACCGGTGATGACAGCCGCACCCGGAGTCTGCAAACCCTGCGCGAGATTATCGACGTGAAAAAGTGGGAAATGAATCAGGCGGCTGGTCGCTATATTCGCTCGCATGAGAACGTGCAGCGCATCAGTATCCGCAACCGGCTGAATGATTTTATGCAGGCGCACGGCGCAGAGCTGGCCGCCGCGCTTGCGCCCGAATTAATGGCTTATAACAGCCAGAATCCCGCCGTCACGCACTGCGTGATGCAGCATTCAGTCGATTACCTGCGTGAGGCGCTGTCGGGGTGGCTGGCCGCCGGTGAAAAAATTCATTATTTCGCACAGGATAATGACATTTTAACGGCTATCGGATTCAGACCTGACGCGGCTTCGCGGGATGATAATCGTGAAAAATATACACCCGCACAAAACCAGAATTACGTAAATAAACGCGCAGAACTGGCCGCGCAGTAGCCGTCAGAAAATCCCCGTAAATCCCGCCATTTTTACCGAATTAAGCCATGCATGCGTAAGGTGCATGGTTTTGCATGCGTTTTCACACCCCCGCCACTCTCGCCAGCGCCAGCTCTGGCGCGGTCTAGGGCTGCTCTTGCACTTGCATTAAAAGCGGCCCCTTAAGCGTGCAGGCGTGGCGGGGAGAGCATTGCGCGCTAGATGAGTTGACTTCTATTTTCAATATCAAAACATTAGGGAGTATTTATTCGATGTGTTTTGGGATATTAAAAGCCAATCATAGGCTTAATATTCGTATAAGAAAAATCATAGCCACAATAAGAGTGGCTATGGGCGGGGGGAGGCGGCTTATGAATAAGGGGTTAGGATCTTATTTTTTTTTATGATACGTTTGCTCCAGTGGTCTGTAATATTTTGAGTGAAGTCTGGACGGACAATTTTCGACCTGAAGTCAACTGCTTCGGTAGATTCTATTCTCAAGTATATACCTTCAGCTGTTTCATCACTAAACTTTGACTTTCTTATAAAGGACATAAGTTTATTAGCTTCAAATATACCCTCACCAAGAAAGGGAACGCAATGAAGATTTATACCTGATATTATTTTATTCCTTTTTTCGTAAGGCAGGAATGCATGTCTTTTTTTATCAAAAACATCAAAGACCAAATAATAATCAGGAAGACTATTATAGTATATGGAGTGCTTTGCATAACACCACTCGCCAAATATAATATATTGATCACGGATGCAATCAAAGATTTTATCTTGGTTGACTGCTAACCAGTCAGGTATGTATTTCCATTGTCCATTGAAAGGTGGATATAGAAAAGAACCTCTATTTTGGAGTATTAAGTCAGCATTAGCATTAAAGGAAATCCCTAGGTTGGCGCCATCAATTTTTTCTTCTATTACGGTTTTTCTAGTGGAAAATAATGACCGTTCATTATCCGAAATTATTTTATCCCCCCTTAAATTAGGGTGATGAAATACATGTGGTGTGGAAGGGAATTTGTAGAGTTCATCTTCCATTTGGGAATTTCCTATTATATATATCACTTATAAATTTTTCGTCAGCAAAATGAACCTTTATACCAACATCAGCAAGTGGTTCCTTCCACCCCCACCATTTGCTATCGGTTGCTTGAAAAATAGGCGGTTTTTTTGGATGCGCAAAAGAGGTTGCTACAAATTTCCGATCGGACAAGTCAAAATTTGTGAGGTCTTGATGCACAGGAAACTCCTCATAACTAGTTCCTGATTTTGTAATTTTGACCATGTTTTCAACAGGGAATGTCCATTGATTTGTATAAATCCACTTCATAAATTTATCGCCAATGCCGGGAGCACCACTCATGTTTAAATTTGAACGATACTCCTCAACAATCTCTTGTCCTTCATCAATTACTAACCCACCGTTTTCAATCACCTTCTCTATTATTTCGACACATTCCAGTACACATTTAAGCATGTCATCCGGAATTTTATTAATATCAATATGCTTATTAGCTGTAACAGCTACATTTGTATCAACGAGAAAAGCTTTGGGTAATTTACTCATTTTGATGAGCCCTCTCTTTCTTTTATTCTCCTTTTTAATGCTGATTTTGCCTGTTCTGCAATATCAGTTAACTCATCTCCAAAGAAATTATCTGGCCAATTAAGAATGTTACCAAAAACATCAATTTTCAATGGAGTTAATTTAGGCGCTGCCGATGATAAATCAGAGAAGTAAGCGGAAACTTCTTCTGATTTTAGTGTATCCTCAGCAATTCTTCTTTGTAGTCTGCGCAGGAAATGTTCTGAGTGAGTTTCTATGATTAATTGGATGTCTCTTGGTTTACCGTTTTCTCGAGAGCGAATGACATCTATCATAACATCAGCAAGTACTGATTGTGCTTTGGGATGTAAATGAATCTCGGGTTGTTCCATCAGTATTATGGAACCGGGCTGAGCATAAAAACATTGCACTAACACTGGTAGAACTTGGGAGACTCCAAATCCCACGTCTGGAAGATCAACCCATTGCCTAGATCCTTTTGTTTTGACCTTTACTTCATATTCTTGACGATGTTCTGAAATGGCTTTTACAGAAAAACTATCGATCAAGTCCATTTGTTTTAATTTTTCAGCAATAATTTCTTCTAATGGTTTGTTTTTCTTTTTATAAGCAAGTCCAATCCTTCTTTCTTTTGATGAAAGAAGTGCAGAAATAGCATTTTCGCCAGCATAACCTACGCTTTCAGGTGAGATTCCAGTCCAAGGATATAATCGCTCAGGTTTATTTCTCATAGGACCTAAATAGCATACTGAGCGGAATAATTTTTCATGCATCAAATTTATATCTTGGACGAAATCAGCATTTTGATGGTAAGCGACAACCTCTTCAGGAAAACCATAAAACCTAACTAAATCTTTTATGGCCCATACCCTACCTTTTTGACGTGTAAGTGTAAAGTTGTTGGTTTTAATCTTATAATTTGATTTTGTATCGCGAATAAGTCCGATAGATACATCATCTTTATTTTTTTTGGAAAATGTATATGAGAAACTACTGACATATAAACCATTGGTTTCAGAGTTGAATGATATCTCAGAGCGAAATTTACACGTATCAGAGGAGGATATGATGCTGTCCAAGCTTAACTTTGAATATTGGTCATCAATTGACCAAGAATATTCAAAAGAAATACTCTTATTAACATCTCTCATGTTAACCATATCTTGGAATGAACCCAACTGAACCGCCGAATTTTTTCCTCCGGGATAGAACGGAGTTTTCCTGTCAGATGACTCAACTGTCTGTTTAAGCATCATTAGCAATTGGCCGATACTTGATTTACCAGAGCTATTCGTCCCAAAGAAAAGAGTAATAGGTGACATTTTGATTTCACCGGTATCAGTCCAAACCTTAAAGTTTTCCATCTTTAATGTTTTAAACATTTTTCATCCTTATTTTATAAATTGAGTCATGGCAGCTTTTTTTATTTCTTCGCCCCACCAAACTAATAAATCTGAACGCTGTTTTAAATATTGTGCGTGGTTATATGCCCTTCTGACTTCATTTTTATCTGTATGCGCCAGAGATGCTTCAATTATATCTGCATTGAAGCCAGCTTCATTCATAGCGGTGCTAGCTATAGCACGTAATCCATGTGCCACTAACTTACCACCATAACCAATGCGTTTCAAAGCGGCATTGGCCGTTTGGCTGTTCATCGGTTCCTTTGGGTCATTCCGGCTTGGGAATATATGTTCTCGAATTGAACTTATAGGCTTCATCACCTGCAAAATCTCTAACGCATGAGGCGACAAAGGAACAATGTGTTCACGCTTCGCCTTCATTCTCTCGGCTGGTATCGTCCAGAGCTTTTTATCGAGATCGATCTCTTCCCATCGGGCACCTGAAGCCTCAGAAGGGCGTGTTAATGTCAGGAGCTGCCATTCAATAAGACATCGAGTCGAAATAGACAGGTTTGACATGACTAAAGAACGCATTAGCTTTGGTAATTCTTCAGGCTGTAACGTAGGCATGTTTTGCTTTTTCGGCCGCTCAAATGCCATACCTACGCCTGATGCAGGATTGGCATCAAGCAAGCCAGTATTAACTGCGTAAATCATTATCTCGTTGATACGCTGAACTAGGCGACGAACCGTCTCCAATGCTCCACGCGCTTTGATTGGCTCCAACGCCTCGATGATCGTTCTGGCTTTGATCTCCTGAACAGGTATCCCGCCAATAGCAGGAAATACATCCTTATCTAAGGAGCGCCAAATGTCTTTTGCATAATCCGGTGTGACACCTTTGCTCTTAAGCTGGAACCAATTGGTAGCAACAGTAGAGAAAATGCTGTCCAACTCTATTTGGCGCTGTTCTGAAACCATTTCTTGTTGCTGCTGAGGGTCTATACCCTGTGCTAGTAGAGACAAATGCTGATCGCGTATCTGACGTGCTGCTGCAAGTGTAAGGGCAGGATATGCGCCAAGGCTCAGATTTGTACGGCTGATACTGTTTGGTCGCTGGTAGCGAAAACGCCAAAGCTTTTTACCAGAGGTTTTAATGAGTAAGAACAGGCCGTCACCATCATGCAAGGTGAAGTCTTTTTCGCGGGGTTTAGCTTTAAGAATTTCATTGTTTGTGAGGGGGCGTGTGATGCGCGCCATGTCTGGATCCCTTCCATAATTGGTACACGTTTATTGGACCACAGTATAGCGTGTACCTAAACGTGTACCAATTTTTACTGGATTCAGGCGGATCGTCTCGGACGATTACAGACACAAAAAAGCCCGCAGGGCTTGCGCCGTGCGGGCTTTCAGGACTTCTACGGATGACTCTGGAATCATCTTCGAAGGATTTTGGTGGAGCTGGCGGGAGTTGAACCCGCGTCCGAAATTCCTACGTCCTCGGTACTACATGCTTAGTCAGTCTTTACATTCGCCGGGCAGCTGCGGACAGACACGCCACTACCAGACTAGCCTGATTAGTTTTAGCGATTTCACCCCAGGCAGGATGTCCACGCGATCTCTTTTGGGTTTGACCTCTCTTGATCCCCGTCTTAAGAGCGGAAGCTAGGGAGAGAGGGCTCTTAGCAGGTTATTAAGCTGCTAAAGCGTAGTTTTCGTCGTTTGCGACTATTTTTTTGCGGCTTTTAACGAGGCAAACCGCCCCTCGGCATGCACCTTGGGTTTCGCAAATCCCGTCGAATCCAGAATCAGCCCCAATGTGTTCCAGTCAGTATAACAGACCTTTTGCCCCCAGCGCCACCGCTATAACCCGCGTAAACGCTCACTTATCGCTCACGTAACGCCTCTTTCGCGCGGTTGAATGGCTTGATCAGGTAATCCATGATGGTTTTTTCACCGGTTTTGATGTCGACGCTGGCGACCATCCCCGGCGAGATGGAGAACTTATGCCCGCGCTTGTTGGCCAGATAATCCTGATGGGTGCGGATAAACACCCGATAGTAAACAATTTCAGGCTTCACTTTGTCCTGAATCGTGTCGGGCGAAATGGTCTCGACTTCGCCCTCCAGCCCGCCGTAAATGGCGTAATCGTAAGCGGTGATTTTGACCAGCGCCCGCTGTCCGGGGTGGATAAACGCGATATCGCGCGGGGAGAGGCGGGCTTCAATCAGCAGATGATCGTCGACGGGGACGATCTCCATCATTTCCCCGTTCGGTGGGATGACGCCGCCGATGGTCGTCACCTGGATATTTTTCACAATCCCGCGCATCGGTGAGCGCACGGTCATTCGCGTGACCGAGTCTTCCCGGCCTTTAATGATCGACGACAGCATGTCGACTTCGGCATTGGCCTTCGACAACGCCTCGCGCGCCTGCACGTAATACTGCGAGCGTAAATCGGTGATTTTCAGGCCGAGGTCACTTTTCTCGCGCTGCAAACGCAGCACTTCCACATGGCTCGCCGCGCCGCTTTTTTGCAGTCGTTCGGTGATGGAAAGTTCTTTATTCACCGAGTTCAGCGCGTCCTGAAGATCGGCCTGCGAGTCGATGAGCTGCGCGCGACGCGATTTATACAGCCGGGTTTCCTGGGCGATCAGGTCCGGCCAGGCATTGAGCGAGGCGGGAAACTTGAGCGGCAGGTCGTTCACCTCGGCATTCAGACGCACGCTGGAGGCCAGCGAGGCCCGGTAGCGGGCGGCACTTTCGCCGACGTTAGACTCTGAGCGGGTCGGGTCCAGCCGCGCCACCACTTGCCCGGCCTGCACTTTGTCGCCTTCGTGAACCAACAGCTCGGTGAGCACTCCGCCGTCGAGCGACTGCAACACCTGTTCGCGTGAGCTGGGGATAACCTTCCCGGTGCCGGTCGAGACTTCGTCGAGTTGACCAAACCACGCCCACGCGCCGAGCAGTAAAAACAGGGCGGCAGAGAGCAGCACGATTTTAGTGGCGCCGGAAAATTCATTCTCCCGACGAATGTCGAGGTCGTCCATGGCGACATCACGCTGACTGGTTTTCATTGTTCCACCCCCGTCCATTGGTCGTTCCCGGAGCCGGTGTGCGGCTGTTATTCATTGCCTGAGCTTTCGGGGCATCCATCACCAGCTGGCCTTCTTTTAGCACCACCACGCGATCTACCAGATCCAGCACCGGCACGCGATGGGTGGCGACAATCAGCGTCCGGTTGCCGAGCCAGTTGCCGAGGCGCTGAATAAACTCCCGCTCGGTGTGTTCATCCAGCGAGGCGCTCGGTTCATCGAGCAGGACGATATTTGGCGAACGGAGCAGCATTCGGGCCAGCAGAATCGCCTGGCGCTGGCCGCCTGACAGCCCGTTGCCGCCTTCCATGATGGGGTGATCTAATCCCTTCGGCAGGCGTTTAACAAAGCTATCGGCCCCGCAGATTTCCAACACCTCAAAGATCGCTTCATCGCTGGCGTGCGGCGCGCCGAGGGTTAAGTTCTCGCGCAGGGTGCCGAAGAACAGTCGCGCGTTCTGGCTGAGAAAACCGATGTTGCGGCGCAGGTCGGCCATGTCGATTTGCGAGATGCTGAGGTTATCGAGGCGCAGGTCGCCGTTGACGATTTCAACCCCGCCCGCCAGGGCCTGCAACAGCGTGGATTTGCCCGCGCCGTTGCGCCCGAGCAGGGCCACGCGTTCTCCGGGCAAAATCTCAAGCCGCGAGATACGCAGCGGCACCCGCTGATCTTCGTGGTGGTAGCGGAAATGCGCATTCTCAAAAACGTAGTGGCCGTGGAAAATTTCCTGATGCACCAGGCTTTCATCGCGCTGGGTTTCGGTCGGCAACTGCATGATGCTGTCGAGCCCCATTTTGGCGGCTTTTACCTGCTGCCAGCGGGCCAGCACGCCGCATAGCCCGGCCATGGGGGCAATCATCCGTGATGCCAGCATCGAGGCGGCCACCACCGACCCGGTGGTCAGGTCACCCTCGATCACCAGCGGTGCGCCGAACAATATTACTGCCGCATACACCAGGCTTTGCACCGACATACCCCAGCCAATCAGGCCCTGCGTCACTTTGCGGGTGCGCAGGCCAGATTCTCCGGTAATGCGAATGTAGCTGTTCCACTGCTGCAAAAAACGGTTCTCCGCCTGCATCAGCTTGATGTCCTCCAGCCCCTGCACGCTCTCCACCAGCACCGCATTACGCAGGGTGGATTCATGCGCCGACTGGTTCGCCAGGATCGCCAGTTTTTTTTGTAAAAGCAGGCCCGGGAGTACCATCATTATCGCGGCCACCGGGGCTATCCACGACAGCTGCGGGGCGATGATCCCCAACACCACCACGAACAGGAAGAAGAACGGTAAATCGACCAGCGTGGAAAGGGTCGAGGAGGTGATCATCTCGCGGATTTGTTCCAGCTCGCGCAACTGGGAGATAAAGCTGCCGGTGGAGCGGGGCACTGCGCTGTTCCGCAGCCGTAGGGCGTGGCTGAACACCCGGTCAGAAATGCGCATGTCGGCGCGTTTGCCGAGCACGTCCATGATGTGGGTTCGCGCCTCCCGCAGCAGGAATCCGAATATCACCGAGATAAGCACCCCGGTTGCCAATACGTACAGCGTCGGGTAGGACTGCGCCGGGATCACCCGGTCGTAGACCTGCATCGAAAAGACGATCCCGGCCAGCGATAGCACGTTCACCAAAAATGCGGCGATCATCACCGGGATGTACGGCCGTAAATCCTGTAACACCAGCCCCTTCATCCAGTCGGGGCTGAAGCGGGAGACGTAGGTATCGACGCGGCTGTCCTTCAGCGCCGAGAGCGGGCGCAGGGCAGCCACATATTTCACCGATGACAACAGTTCGCTGGCGACCACCCGGTTACTTTCGCTGTCGCCGTCAATCATGAACACGTCGACCGCATCGTCGCCGTTGAAGTGCTCGATGACCGCCAACTGGCCATCTTCGAGTTCCGCCACCACCGGTAGTCGCCATTGGCTGAAGGCGTGTTCGGTCAGGGTGAGCAGGTGGAATGAGAGTCCAGCCTGACGCGCAAGCTGCGTTAGTGCTGGCGTGCGGTTTTTGCCTTTAAACCACGGGGCGTTGGCCTGAATCGCGCCCGGTGAACAGACCACCCGATAGTGGGCGGCGACGTGACCGATGGCCAGCGCCCAGTTGCTGAGGGCGCGATCGCTGATTAGTTCTTCAACAGGAGGAGCGGCACGGGTCATGGCTGGATCTCCACGGACTGGATGCTGCGATTATTTAAGCCAAAAGCCTGGCGTATCGTGCCGGTGTTATACAGGCAGTCAAGCTGTAGCTGATGGAGCTGGCTCTGCGTTTGCAGCTCTGCAAAGCGCGCCTGATACACTTCCTGTTCGGCGTTGAGCACATCCAATAACGGGCGGGAACCAAGGTCGAGATACTGCTGCTGATACAGTTCGCGGGTGCGTTCGCTGAGCTGCTGCTGGCGGCGCAAAATCTGCAACGCGCTGGCGAGATTCAGCGACTGACTGCGGGCTTCCAGCAGTTTTTGCCGGACGTCGAGCCGGGTGCGCTGGATGGTGGACTGCGCCGACTCCACCGCATGGCTGGCGGCATCGCGTCGGGCGGTGAGGCCGCCCCCCTGATAAATCGGCATTTCGACCTTCACCCATGTCGAATATTGCGTTCTATCCAGCACCTCATTGCTCGGATATTTGTCGTTGAGGTAATGCTGAACCGACGGCTCCAGCGAGATGGTGGGGGTCATTTGCGCGTTGGCGTAATCCAGATTGGCCTGTGCGGCACTGGCCCCAGCCCAGGCGGCAAGCACCGACGGAACCAGCCGGTCTTCCGGTTTCGCCATCATGCAGCTCTGTTCAAGCTTCGCCGGAAAATCACTGCTGATGTCGTTCAGGGTATTCCAGCCCAGCAGGGTCATCAGGTTGGCCTGTGAACTCTCGAGATTGGCCTGATATTGCACCATTTGCGAACGGGCGGATTCGATACGGGCGTTGGTTTGCACCACATCCGAAAGAGAGGTGGCCCCTTCATCGTTACGCTGTTCGGTGAGCTTACCGATACTGTTGAGCGCATTCAGCTGTGCTTTGGCGGCCTCCACCATCTGCTGCCAGGACTGCACCTGCACCATGGCGACGGCGGTGTCGTGGGCGACATTGTCGATACTCAGCAGCACATTGGCCTGCTCCTGCGCGGCTCCGGCGGTTTCGGCCCGCACCTGGCTTGATACTTTGCCGAAGTCATACAGCATTTGCGAAAGCGACAGCACCAGCGACGGGCTGTAGCCGTTGTTGGTGTATGTGTTGCTGTAGCCGTTGTTCATGCCCGCGCTTATCTGCGGGTAATACTTCGATTTGGCGACGTTAATCTGCTCGTTTTGTGACTGCAGTTTACCGATCGCCTCCCGGATAGCCGGGTGCCAGTTAACCGAGCGATTCACGGCGTTGCCCAGCGTCAGCGTGCCGGGCGCGGCGGTACTCAGGGGAAGTTCAGCGGCGGAGCCATCGAGCGATGGCAATCCTTGCTCGTTGGCCAGTCCTTCAGAACTGATAGTTTGTGGCTCATCTTCGGCATACACCTGAATGGAACAGAGGTGGAATGCCAGCAATAATGCGACAGGCGCTCTTCTTCCCATATTGTATCCCTTTTAAAAAACACGACATGTTGCTGTTTTTTGCCCCGGGAGCCGTGACCCCCGGGGCTGTTATGACTAGCCGGTAATAATGTGGTTCTGTTGCAGCAGCTCCGTCAGATTGGTCTGGACGTTGTCCAGAGTGATTAAGGCCGTTGAGTGATAGGTAGAACCCCCGCCGTCACGGTCGACTGAAATCACCGTGTTAGACCCATTGGTGGTGACCTGGATGAAATTCCCGAGCGTAGACCCTTGGTGATCCCAGCCGGTTAACAGTGCGCTGACGTCAACTTTGTCACCCTGTGCGAGATTGAAGTTGGTCCAGTTGTCACTGCCGTTGCCCCCGGTGGCATCCGCCGCGTTCAGCAGGTGATAAATCATCGTGTCGCCGTAGGCGGACCCGGTGACCACGTCATGCTGATCGGTACTGAGCATCTGCGGATTCATGTTGATGGTCAGGGTCGCAGTATCGGTATGACCATTGTGATCGTTCAGGGTGTAGGTGAAGGTCTCCTTGCTGTTTATCGATGACAGCGCTACGCCGTTGTTCAGGGTGTAGGTGTATGACCCGTCGAGGTTAAATTGCAGCGAGCCGTACTTGCCCAACACCGTGGCACTGCTGGCACTCGCCGCAGGATCCAGCGAGGCGGTACTGCCGCCCGCGCCGATGATGCTCAGGGTGGTATGCACGCTCGCCAGTTGGTCGGAGGCCCCAGCGGATTCACTGCCGTCAAAGATGTTGCCCTGCACCGAACTGCTGCCGCTGGTTTCAAAGATATCCAGATGCGAGGTGGTCCCGGTCAGGGTCGGGGTGATGGTGATATTGCCTACCGCCAGCCCGGTCAGGTTCCCGGTGAAGGAAACGGTGTAATGTCCCGCATCCAGCTCCAGCCCGTTGAGCGGCACGGAGATGGTGTTATTGAGCAGGCTTATCGATCCCGCCGGAATGGTGCCGGACGCCAGCGTGTTGCCGTTCTCAATGATTGACCAGGCAACGCTCAATCCGCCGAGTGATACCAGTGAAGCTATCTTGAAGGTCAGCGTGGCGTTCAGCAGTGCGTTATTGCCGGTGATATCAAAGCTGCCGCTGCCGGAGCCTTTATTACCCAGCGTGGCGATGGTCGCCGAGCCGAGTGAACCGTTGCTGTAGGCGAGCGTGTCCTGCACTGCGGTCACCGCCATCACCGCGCTGGAATCGTTCACCGCATCCAGCACGTGTGGTGTTGGCGTGATGTTCAGCGACGCTGTGTCGGTATCGCCGTTCGCCGCTTTCACGGTGTAGACGAAGCTGTCCGGGGTTTTGATGCTGTCGGCCCCAACGCCGTTTTTCAGGGTGTAGGTGTAATTTCCTTGGGCATTAATGGTCAGGGTGCCATACAGCCCATTAATGGTGGTAGTGCCGGTCGGCGACACCGCCACGCCGTTCACTTCAGTTAGCAGCGCCCCGGCTGGCAGCACATCGTTGCCCAGCACGTTACCCGCAGTGCTGGCGGTGAGGCTGTCCACGGCGTAGGTGTGATCCTGCAAAATGTTGAGGGTATAACCGGTCAGCGCGGTTACGCCGCTGGCGGTATTCAACAGGAACACGTATTCACCGCCGGGCAGGGTCAGGGTCAGTTGGCTTGACTGACCGCCAAGCAGCGGCGCGTTCAGCCAGCCTTTTTGCACCTGATACTGCTCGTACTGTTGCGTGATATCGTTGAAGCGGTAGATGTAGAGGTCGAAGGTTGAGGCCAGCGCCACCCCGCCCACCGACGATTGCAGCGTCATGGTGCGGGTGCTGCCATCTTCCACATCAAACTTGATAGGGTTGCTCATGTCGGCGAGCACGTCGAGGCTCAACACGTTGCCCAGACCGACGCCCACCACCGTAAAGCCCGACTGCGACGACGCCCCGTTATTGACTGCTTCCACGTCGGTGTTGAACACCAGCGAAGCGCTGTCATCGGCGGTAACCACGGTACTGGCTGGCGGAACCGGGCCGAGGGTCACTACCAGCTGCGCCGAATCGCTGACGCCGTTGTGGGTAATGGTGTAGGTGAAGCTCTCTTTATGACCGAGCACCGCCGCCGAGGTGTTGGTCAGGGTGTAGGTGTAGCTTCCGTCCTGGTTAATGTGCAGCGTGCCGTACAGCCCAACGATGTCTGCCCCGCCCGCGCCGACCGTGGTCACGACGCCGTTGGCGTTGGTCACCTGCGTCACCGTGGTGCCGGTTGGGGCGTTATCCAGCCCGCCGGTCGGATCCTGATCGGTGATAACGTTCCCGGTTTCCGTGGTCGGGCCGCTGACCGATCCGGCGCTGGTTTTATGCACGTCCACATCAAGGCTGGTGTAAGACCCGGTCGCCAGCAGGCTTGAGTTGTAGGTCAGGACGCGATATTGCCCGCCGGTAAGGCCGGTTAGATTCAGCGTCACGCCGCTGCCGGTCAGGGTCAGCAGGTTTGCGAAATCCGGATTACTGGTGTTGATGAAGGTCTGCCACGACCCGCTGGCGGTATCGAATTTCTGCACCACGATTTCCTGCGTCGAGAGCAGAGACAGCACGATCCCGGTGGCGGCCGCATCAATGGTGACATCCCCGGAGCCGCCGTTGTCGATGTTGAACGTCACCTGCGCGGTGTCGTTCCCCAGCACCGACGCCACGTTGCCCAGCGCCCCGACCAGCAGTAAGCCGTAGTCGGTGAGATGCTCGGTGGTGGTGGTCGCGGTGGAGGTCAGCGCCAGGTTGGTGATGTTATCCCCCGCCGACAGCGGCAAGAGCGGCGCGGTCACCGAGCCTGGGCCGGAAGTATTCCCGGCGACATCGGTCGCGGTGGCCGTTAGCAGCTGGCCTTCAATTTGGCGAACTGGCAGGGTGAGCGTCCAGTTGCCATCACTGCCCGCGGTGGCGGTCAAGGTGCCCGCACCGTTCGGCAGGGTGATGGTCACGGTGCTGTTGGCTTCCGCTGTTCCGCTGAGAGTGCTGCCGTCGGCGCTGATGGTGATGCCCGGTGCCGATGGGGCGGTGGTATCAATGTTAATGCTGATGGATGACGATGCTGCACCCGTCCCGTTGGCGTTGGTCGCCGTGGCCGTAAAGGCGTGGCTGCCTTCGGTCATGTTGGCGGTTGGGGTGAAACTCCATGCGCCGCTGGCATTTGCCGTGGTGGTGCCCAGCAGCACGCCGTTGTTATAAATAGTGACCGTCGAGTTAGCCTGCGCCAGGCCGCTGAGGGTCGGCGTTGGGTCGTTGGTCAGTTGACCGTTGGCAATTGACCCAGTGTAGTTGGCGACGTCATCCACCACGCTGGTGATGGTCGGCGCATCCGGCAGGCGAGTATCCGGCGCGGTGAACGGGGTGGAACCTCCGACGTTGCCCGCTTTATCCTGGGCGAAGGCCAGCAGCGGCTGACCGCTGGTTTGCGCCGGGGAGAGGGTGACCGTAAAGGCTCCGGTGCCGTCGGCGGTGGCGGTTCCCAGAACCGTGCCGGTGCTGCTGGTGATGGTCACGGTACTGTTGGCTTCAGCGGTGCCGGTAATGCGTGTCCCGGTGCTGTTCGCCGCCAGGTTGGTTGGTGCGCCTGGGGCCACGGTATCCACCACAATTGCGGCTGCGCTTGAGGTGGCGCTGAGGTTGCCCGCCGCATCAGTAGAGGTCACGGTATAGCTGTGATTTCCCTGAGACAGCGCCGCAGTTGGCGTCCAGGTCCAGTTACCTGACCCATTGGCGGTGACGGTGGTAACCAGCGCCCCGTTATCGTAAATGCGCACGGTGCTGTTGGCTTCCGCCGTGCCGTTCAGCGTTGGCAGGGTGTCGTTGGTTGGCTGCCCATTGCCCACTGCGCCAACAATATTCGGCACATCGTCGACGATAGTGGTGATGACAGGCGTCACTGGCAGGGTGGCATCCACCACCACCACGAAACTGCCGGTTGCCGGGCTGATGTTGCCCGCGGCATCGGTGGCGGTCACGGTCAACGTATGCGAGCCATCGGTAAGCGCAGTGCCCGGCGTGAAACTCCAGGTGCCGCCCGTCGCGATGGTGGTGCCAAGCAGGGTTGAACCATCGTAAATACTGACCGTGCTGCCCGCTTCGGCGGTGCCGGTCAGCGTCGGTTTGTTGTCATTGGTGAGCTGGCCGTTGGTCAGCGTGCCGACCACGCCGCCGGTCACATCATCCGACACCGTCTGCAATACCGGAACCACCGGGGCCGAGGTATCGATAGTGATGGCAAAGCCCGCCGATGATGGGCCGAGGTTGCCCGCCGCATCCGTGGCTCTGGCGGTCAGGGTGTGTGGCCCGTCGCCCAGCGTGGAGGTGGTGACAATCCAGTTGCCCAGCGCATCGGCGGTGGTGGTGCCGACCAGCGTGGTGCCATCGTAGATGTTCACCGTGGCACCGACTTCCGCCGTCCCGGTCAGGGTTGGAGTGTTGTCGTTGGTGCTTTGGCCGCTGATGATGGGCCCGGTGACCGGGGTAACATCATCGGCAAGTGAGGTGATCACCGGTGCCAGCGGAGCCTGCGAGTCAACCACGAAGGTAAAGCTGTTGGAGCTGAGGCTGACGTTGCCCGCCGCATCAGTCGCGGTCACGGTGATGACGTGACTCCCCTGCGAGAGGGCGCTGGCCGGGGTCCAGCTCCATGCCCCGTTCCCGTCGGCGGTGACCGTGGTCACCAGATTACCGCCATCGTAAATTTTGATGCTGGCGTTGGCTTCGCTGGTGCCGCCGATCGCCGGACGGGCATCGTCGGTCACCGCCCCGGTGGTCAGATTGCCCGTGACCGGGCCCTGATCGTCAAACACCGTGGTAATGGTCGGGATGGTGGGGGCTGCGGTATCGACGGTAAAGCTGCGAATGGCAGAGGCAGGGCCGGTATTGCCCGCCGCATCGGTGGCGGTCGCGGTGATATTCCAGGTGCCGCTGGTCAACGCGGTGGTTGGGGTAAAGCTCCAGTTGCCCCCCGCGTTAACGGTGGCGGTGCCGATAACCGTCACGCCGTTGTACAGCGTAATTGTGGAACCCGCTTCGCCGGTACCGCTAATGGCTGGACGGGTTTCGTTGGTGCTGCCGCCGTTGGGCACTACGCCAATCACCGGGGCGGTGTTGTCCGCCACCGAGGTGATAATCGGTGCGACAGGCACGGTGGCATCCACGTTGACGGTGAAACTGCCGGTGCTGGCGCTGACGTTACCCGCCGGATCGGTCTGGCTGACGGTCAGTTGATGTATCCCATTGGTCAGCGGCGTGGTTGGCGTCACGCTCCACGCCCCCGTGCCGTCCACCGTGCCGCTGCCGACCAGCACGCCATCGGAGAAGACTTTAATGGTCGCGCCTGCTTCCCCGCGCCCGTTGAGGGTTGGCGTGGTGTCGTTGGTCAATTGCCCGTTAACCAGTGGCCCGGTGACACCCGGCTGATCGTCGACCACCGTCAGCAGCGTCGGTACGGCTGGTGGGGCGGTGTCGATAACAATCGGGAATGGGGCTGACTGCACGGTGGTATTGCCCGCCGCATCCGTCGCGGTGACGGTCAGGTTATGAGCGCCTTCGGCCAGGGCCGTCGGCGCTGGCAAACTCCAGGTACCGGTTCCGTCCACTGTGGCGGTGCCGAGCACGGTTCCGTTGTCATACACGGTAATGGTGCTGCCGATTTCCCCGGTGCCGCCGATGAGCGGCTGGGTATCGTTGGTGGCACCGCCCGATGGGATCGCCACCGGCAGCGTGCCGTTATCGTTCGCCACGGAGGTGATCGCCGGGATAATCGGGGCGACCGCATCAATGTTCAGCGTGAAGATCCCGGAAAGGGGTCCGGTATGTCCGGCGGCATCCGTCGCGGTCACCGTGAAGTCATGCGAGGTGCTGGTGAGATCCGCCGTCGGCGTAAAGCTCCAGTTCCCGCTGCCGTTGGCGGTGGCAGTGCCAATGGCTACCCCGTTATCGTAAACGGTGATGGTGGCATTCGGTTCGCCTACCCCGTTCAGCGTTGGGCGCACATCGTTGGTCAACTGTCCGCTGCCCAGGGTGCCTACGTTGGCCGGAACGTCGTCCGTGGCATTGGTGATGAACGGTGCCAGCGGGGCGGTTAAATCGACGGTAATGGTCGTTGGCGCAGAAAGCCCGCCGGTGCCCTGGCCATTACTGGCCGAGACCGTAAAGCTGTGCGGCCCTTCCAGCAAGTCGGAAGGGATAGTAAAGCTCCAGTTACCGCTGCCGTCAGCCACAACGTTGCCTGCTTCAATCGGATTGCCATCGATGTAAATATGTACGGTGGCGTTGGCTTCGGCGGTGCCGCTCAGGGTTGGTGTGGTGTCGTCGGTGCTGCCGCCAGGGGCGACCGGGCCGACGACCGGGCTAACGTTATCGAGGATCTGGCCGATCACCGGCACATCCGGCAGGCCAGAGTTAGAGGCGGTGAAATCGACGCCACCACTCTGATTACCCGCCCGATCCTGATCGATGGCGGTCAGCGTTTGTCCCGCGGTTTGCGCCGGAGAGAGGGTGACGCTGAAGTTACCGCCTGCATCCGCTGCGCCTTGACCAATCACATCTCCCGCGGCGTTCTTGATGATCACCGTCGAGTTGGCTTCCGCCGTTCCGCTCACATTGGTACCGTCAGGTGAAACCAGATCAACCACAGGCTCGGGAGGAGGAGCAATATCCACGGTGATGACAATCGGGGCGGTCGGGGCCGTTTCCTCAGCCCCGTCTCGGGTCGTGAAGGTAAAGCTGTGCTGAGTTTCCGTCAGCGGATCGACCGTCAGCGTCGGGGTCGGGAACGACCATTGCCCGTTGCTGACCACCGCCGTACCCAATTCGACGCCGTTATCGTAGATAACTACGGTAGTGCCATTCTGACCGGTTCCGGATATCACCAGCGTCTGGTCATCGGTAAACATCCCGTTGGTCAAATTCCCCTGAATCACCCCAAGATCATCGGCGATTTGCTCCACGACTGGCGGCAGAAGAACCGCGGTGTCGATGGTCAGGGTGAACGAGTTTGACGTGCCGCTCGGGTTGCCCGCTTTGTCGGTCGCCACCGCCGTGAAGGTGTAGGTGTTGTCCGTCAGCGTACCGAGCGCCAGAGACCAGTTCCCGCTGCCATCCGTAATGGCGGTCCCCACCAGGGTGCTGCCATTAAAAATGCTTACCGTGCTGCCGATTTCGGCGGTGCCGTGCAGAACCGGGGTGTTGTCGTCGGTGCTGCCGCCAGTAGTGACCTGGACGAGTGGGCCAACGTCATCCTCGGCATAGCTGATCACCGGCGCGTTCGGAACATCGGTGTCAATCGTGAAACTGACCGATGGCGAATGCGCACTGGTATTGCCTGCGGGGTCGGTGGCGGTGGTGGTAATGACGTAATTCGGCAGGGGCAGCGGGGAGCCAGGCGTCCAGCTCCAGTTGCCGCTCTCGTTGACGAGAGCAGTACCCATGATATCCGTGCCGTTGTAAATCGTGATGGTGCTGCCCACTTCACCCGTTCCACTGAAGGTAGGGGTCGTGTCGTTGGTTGAACCGTTATCGGCGATGTTTCCGACCACCGGCAAGACATTATCCGTAACCAGTGGGGCGGCCGGGATGTCAGGGGGGGTAAGATCGATCTGCACTGAGAAGCCGCCGGATATTGGGCTGGTATTTCCCGCCGCATCGGTGGCGGTGGCGGTGATCACATGCAGCCCTTCAGTCAGGCCGGTGCTCGGCAAATAGCTCCACGCGCCGTTGCCGTCGGTCGGCACCGTCGCCAGGAACGCGCCGTTGTTGTACAGCGTGACGGAGGAATTAGGTTCGGCGTTACCGCTCAGCAACGGCTCCGTCTCCTTGGTCACGCTGCCGTTCGCCAGCACAATATCGCCGTTGCTGCCTTCAATGGTGGCCGACACAATAATCGGCGCATCAGGCGCAGTGGCATCCACTTGCAGGGTAAAGCTTGCCGGGGCGCTTTCATTGCCTGCTTCATCCGTGGCCGTAGCGGTCAGAACATGCGTTTTATTGTCCGTCAGCGGCAGGGGGGGCGTGAAGTCCCATTCCCCGAGGCCATCAACCGTTACCTGGCCGATGGCGACGCCGTTGTCGTAAATAGTAATCACTGAACCGATATCGCCGGTCCCGGTCAGGTGCGGCTGGGTTTCATTGGTCAACTGCCCAGGATCGAGCGTCGTGCCCCCGGCTGTCGTGACGTCGGTTAAGCCGGGCACGGCTGGCGCGGTGGTATCCAGGGTAAAGGTCCAGGCCGCCGAGTCGGTCGAGGTATTGCCATAGTCATCGCTGGCGTTGACCGTCAACGAATGATCGGTCCCTGTGAGCGGAGTGGTAAAGGTGTAGCTCCAGGTGCCCGATGGCGTGACGGTGATATTGGCGACAAAATCCCCGTTATCAAACAGATGGACAACTGAGCCAGGCTGGCCGGTGCCGCTAATGGTTGGCGTGCTGTCATTGGTCAGCCCGGTATTGGCGACAGGACCGAGCATCCCCGGGGCATCGTCATTGACCAGCGTAATGGCCGGAACCAGGGGAGCCACGGTGTCGACCAGTATATTGAATGGCGCAGAGCTGCTGCTGTTACCGTCAGCATCGGTGGATTTCACAATAAACTGGTGGCTGCCTTCAGACAGCGGGCTGTCAGGGGTAAAACTCCAGTTGCCGCTGCCGTCGAGGATGGCGTTGCCGAGCAGATTACCGTTCTCATAGACCTGCACCGTGGAACCCGCTTCGGCTTTACCGGAGAGGGTGGGCTGTGAGTCGTTGGTGGTGTCTCCGCTATTGAGGGCACCGACGATACCCGGCACGTCGTCTGTCACCTGCAGGATAACCGGTTGATCCGGGGCGGTGATATCCGGCGCATCGGCAAAGCCAGGCTGGCTGGTGTTGTTTGCCAGATCGGTGGCGGTCACCGCCAGCGTTTCACCGTTATCCTGGGCAGGCGTCAGCGTCAGGGTAAAGTGGCCTGCGGGATCCGCTTTGCCAGTGCCGACCACGTTGCCATCCGGATCTTTCACAATAACCGTGCTTCCGGCTTCGGCATTGCCCGTCAGCTGCGTGCCGTTGGCGTTGACGACCAGGCCCGATGGCACATCCGGGGCGGTGGTGTCAGGTGCCACCACGCTGGCGGGCTGGCTTGGGTTATTCGCTGCATCGGTGGCGATTGCCAGCAAACCCTCACCGTTGAGCTGCGGGGTGTCTAACGTCGCGACGAAGTTTCCACTGCCGTTGGTG
This sequence comes from Scandinavium sp. M-37, assembly GCF_043558715.1. Taxonomy (NCBI): domain Bacteria; kingdom Pseudomonadati; phylum Pseudomonadota; class Gammaproteobacteria; order Enterobacterales; family Enterobacteriaceae; genus Scandinavium; species Scandinavium sp. M-37. Next base: position 29,786 of record NZ_JBIGIN010000029.1, on the reverse strand, counting down.
ACACCGGTGCCTATTACGTTGCCGTTGCCATCGGTAATAGTGATGGTGCTGTTCGGCTCAGCCTGGCCGGTGACGTGCAGACCATCAGGCGTGACCACCAGACCGCTCGGTGGATTCGGGGCGGTGGTATCCGGCACGTTAAATGTTTCTGGAACACCGATGTTAGCGGCTTTGTCGGTCACGCTAACCGTCAGCGATTCGCCGTTGGTTTTGGGGGTACTCAGGGTGATTGAGAAATTACCGCTCTGATCGGCGACGGCGGTGCCGAGCGTGTTGCCCAGGCTGTCTTTCACCACCACGGTGCTGCCCGCTTCGGTTGTCCCGGTCAGGGTCTGACCCTGACTGACCACCGCCAGATTGCTCAGCGTTGGCGGCAGGGTATCGATATCCACGGTGAAGGAGGTCGACGGCCCGCTGGTTCCGGCCGTATTTGTGGCGGTAGCGGTAAAGGCGTGATCGCCATCGGTGAGCGGCACCAGCGGAGTAAAGCTCCAGTCGCCATTGGCATCTGCGGTCACTGGTGGGGCTAAAGGAATGCCGTTATCGCTGATGGTAATGGTGGCGTTCGGTTCCGCGGTCCCGGTCAGCGTCGGCGTATTGTCGTTGGTGTCTCCGCCGCTGGTGACGTTCCCGGTTGATGGCGCGAAATCGTCAGTGACGGTAACGATAATTGGCTGAACCGGGAAGCCGGAATCTGAGGCGGTGAAGTCGGTTGGCTGCCCGACGTTCCCGGCTGCATCCTGAATGCGTGCTTCAAGCGACTGGCCCTGCGTTTGTGCCGGGTTGAGCGTGACTTCGAACACACCGCTGCTGCCCACCACCACCGATCCCAGCAGGACGTTATTACTGTCGTAAATTGATACCGTACTGCCGGCTTCTGCGGTCCCGGTGACGGTCGCGCCGTTTTCGGACACATCGGTAATCTGGGCCGGATTAGGTGGGGTTGTATCCACGGTGAACGTCGGGGACAGCGTGTTACCGCTGACGTTCCCGGCCGGGTCGGTTTGGGTAATCACCAGCGTATGCGGCCCGTCAGCTAAAGGCTGCGACGGGGTAAAAGTCCAGTTGCCGTTGGCATCGACGGTCGTGGTGCCCAGTTTGGTCTGCCCATCATAGACGGTGATGGTGTCGCCCACTTCACCCTTGCCGCTTAGCGTGGGCCGGGCATCATCGGTGAGAGAACCGCTTTGCAGCGGGCCGACAATGGTCAGAACATCGTCGGTGACGGCGGAAAGCTGTGGCGTATCAGGTGCAACGGTGTCGATGGTCAGCGTGAAGTGGGTGGACTCCAGGCTACGACCCTTCAGGTTAAAGGCAATCGCGGTGAAGGAATGGACGCCCTCCGATAAAGCGTTGGTGATGGCAAAGTTCCAGGTGCCATCGTTGCCGACGAGGGCGGTGCCAATCTGATGCCCGTCCTGGAAAATATGTACCGTGCTGCCAGCGGTGCCGGTGCCTTTCAACAACGGCGTGTTGTCATTGGTTATCTGATTATTGCCCAGAGGGGTTGGCGTTGCGCCGTGATCGTCCAGCGCGCTGAGAATCACCGGGGTGGCAGGCAAGTCGACATTCGGAGCGGTTACTTCGGCATTTGGTCCGGTATTACCCGCTTTATCGGTAGCATCAACGGTCAGCTGTTCCCCGCTGATCTGGGGTTTATCGAGCACAATCGTAAAGCTGCCATCGCTGCCCGCGGTGCCTTTACCAATGACGGTCCCGTCCGGACCTTTGACTACAACGGTGCTGCCTGGCTCGGCTTTACCCGTCAGCGTGGTGCCGTCAGGGGAAACAGCCAGATTAGTTGGTGCGGTAGGCGGGGTCGTGTCTGCGGTGCTGCCGCCACCGTTGCCGCCGTTTCCTCCATCGCCGTCACCATCACCTCCATCACCTCCATCACCTCCATCACCGTCACCGCCATTATCACCACCGCCGTTTCCGTTGCCATCTCCATCGCCATCGCCGCTTCCGTTGCCAGAATTGTCATCGGAACCGCCACCACCACCACCACCGCCGCCGCTTCCGGCGGCAATGCCAATCCCTGCGGCTACCGCGACACCGCCCAGAACCCAGGGCCAGATAGCGCCGCCGTCGGATTGCCCTTCGGCAACCATGAAGCCGTCAAGATTTTCGATTTGTTGGAAATGAAAATCACCGGCGGTGTCCTCTACCCACCACAATGCGCCGTGGCTGTCTTCGAGCACCAGTTGGTTGGTGCCCTGCGGATACTCGGCGTAAAAGTTGTGGATCGTCAGGGTTTCGCCTGTGTGAAGCTTGATAACCATGTCCTGGCCAGAGCGCGTGATAGAGGCGATATCCGATCGCTCAAGCTGAAGCTTTACCACGGACGGGGCAGAAAGGGTGACTTCTGTGGCTTCGACATTGCTGGTGACGCCGGTCAATTCAGAAATGATAGAAAAAGGACGCATGGTTATCACTCCATCCAAATAAAGTGGTACTACCGTTTATGCAAGCAAGGTAAACGCCGCACGATAAAACGTATTCCCGCAGTTAATGCCTTAAATGGGGTTGCCCTTGTCTTAAATTTCGGGCGCACAAATCCATTGCCCGTCAAAGCAGGAATTAAAAAATAGTCTTTACCGGAATACGGACGAATTATTTTGGGATGAAAACCCCTGTTTTTTATCAGCTTAAATTTGCTGGGTACTGATCATGATATAGACAGGAACGAAAGATTGTGCAAATTAAGCAGGGGTTAAGTGAGCTTTAGCAAAAGTGAACAATTAGTCCTTTTTCCTCCAGGTGATCCGACCTGCTTGAGAAAGTTGCCCGAAAAGACGTGATGTGATTTGAGTTTAATACGTTGATCTATAGAAGATTGTGTTGCCGTAAGGGAAGATGTACTTTGCAGGGGAATAGTGAGAATGGTTACCATCTCTAATGGTTTACACGCTTGGAGAGTGTGATAAATCTCTCAGTTTTCTTTTCACTCTTCAGCGTAAAAGTCGTCTCAGAACCTATCGGCTAATGTTAAATAATAACCCATAATAAGTAGGTGCAAGATTACATGATATATCCTTAACAATATAAAGAGAGTCGCTGCCTACTTAATTATTAACGTGGAGTATTGCCGGAAAGTTTATTAAGGGGGAGAAAAGAGAAGGGTTGCACCTGTAGAAGATCCTGTCCCATAAAAGCAATCATCCCGACAGTGTGAGTCACCGTTGTCGGGATGGTTTTAGACTAAGGATATTTAGCGTCCGGCATGCTTCATGATGCGGGCTTTATCGCGCGCCCATTCCTGATCTTTCAGGTCGGAGCGTTTGTCGTGCTGTTTCTTACCTTTAGCCACGCCAATCTTCACCTTACACCAGGCATTCTTCCAGTAAAGGGAGAGCGCGAGGACGGTGTAACCTTCGCGATTGATCGAGCCAAACAGGCTATCGAGTTCGCGTTGGTTAAGCAGCAGCTTACGGGTACGAGTAGGGTCGCACACGTAGTGGCTTGAGGCGACGGCCAGCGGCGTGAAGTTAGCCCCAAACAGGAAGGCTTCACCGTCTCGTAGGATAACGTAGCTATCGCTGATGTTGGCTTTACCCGCACGCAGGGATTTGACTTCCCAGCCCTGCAGGGCCAGACCCGCTTCATACTCATCTTCGATAAAATATTCGTGACGGGCGCGTTTATTCAGCGCGATAGTGGCTGATCCAGGTTTGTTTGATTTTTTCTTAGTCATAGTGTCCTGAAGTCATCTTTTCTGTACATTGCCTCAATCCTCCCGCGAGGCGCAATGGGCTATCTTAGCACGAGTTGCGGCACAGCGTTTTTTTTAACACCCGATAAATGATATTATTTGCGCGATGACAGTGAGTGGAAATTGCTATGCCTCAGATTAGTCGTACTGCGCTTGTGCCTTACAGCGCGGAACAGATGTACCAACTCGTGAATGATGTGGATGCCTATCCTGAATTTTTACCCGGCTGCACCGGGAGTCGTGTACTGGAGGCCGGACCGTCGCAAATGACGGCGGCGGTTGACGTATCAAAAGCGGGTATCAGCAAAACCTTTACGACCCGCAATACGTTGACCAGCAACCGGAGCATTTTAATGCATCTGGTGGATGGTCCGTTCAAGAAACTGATCGGCGGCTGGACGTTTACCCCGCTTAGCCAGGACGCCTGTAAAATTGAATTCAACCTCGATTTTGAGTTCACCAATAAGCTGATAGAAATGGCGTTTGGTCGGATCTTCAAAGAGCTGGCCTCAAACATGGTGCAGGCGTTCACGGTGCGTGCCAAAGAGGTTTACAGTGTCGGCTAAGCTCACCGTGGAAGTGGTTTACGCCTTGCCGCAGAAGCAGTACCTGCAAAAGGTTTCCCTGGACGAAGGTGCCACCGTTGAGCAGGCGATTGTTGCCAGCGGTGTGATGAAGTTGCGCCCGGAGATCGATCTGAGTAGCAACAAAGTCGGCATCTGGAGCAGGGCAGTCAAATTGCAGGATCGGGTGCATGACGGCGATAGGGTAGAAATTTACCGCCCGCTCATTGCTGACCCGAAAGCGCTGCGTCGCCAGCGGGCAGAGAAATCCGCAAAATAAAAAAGCGCTCAATGAGCGCTTTTTTTACGTCTGTAGCGGGCTGAATTACTTCGTCAGCGCCGGTTTGTTGTCGATGTTAGTCAGCACACCGCTGCTGTTAAAGGTCAGCGTCAGCGTCTGCTGAGTCACCTTCTCATGGCCCGGTTCCTGACGGAACACGTAGAACCAGGTATTCGTTCCGAACGGATCGGACATCATCGGGGTGCCCAGTGCATAGGCAACCTGCTGTTGTGTCATGCCGACACGAATTTTTGCGACGTCGTTAGGTGCCAGATAGTTACCCTGGTTGATGTCAGGACGGTAAACCACTCGTTCCAGAGTGGAACAGCCTGCGGTCAACATCAGAAGAACCGCTGCGGCAGCAGTCAGCATTTTACAGCGCATAGTGATTTCATTCCTTTTCGGGCCTGAGCAGTTCACGGCTCAATTGTCATATGCCGATGATAATAGACCTTGCCGGACATTGAAACTGGTCTTGTGGCGTTTTGTTGTTGTCTATGACCCTGAGTTACCGAAAAAGTTTATGCCGCCAGCAACTCTTTGGCATTTGCCAGCGTATTACGGGTGACTTCGCTGCCGCCGAGCAGACGGGCCAGTTCCTGCAAACGGGCGCGCTTATCAAGCGGCTGCATGTGCGTTTCGGTCATCGCCCCATCGGTTTCTTTGCTGACATAGAAATGATGATGCCCACAGCCTGCCACCTGCGGCAGGTGGGTGACGCACATCACCTGAGTGGACTCGCCAAGCTGGCGCAAAAGTTTACCGACCACCGCCGCCGTCGGGCCGCTGATACCCACGTCGACTTCATCGAAGATCAGCGCCGGGGTTTCCATTTTACGCGCCGTGATCACCTGAATCGACAGCGCAATACGGGACAACTCCCCGCCTGAGGCCACTTTGGCAATCGGCTGCAGCGGCTGCCCCGGGTTGGTGGTGACCCGGAACTCAATGCGATCCGCGCCCTCTGCCGTCAGATGGTTCTCTTCGAAGCTGACATCAATCGTGAACTGGCCATGAGGCATTGAGAGTGAGTGCATGCTGTCGGTAATCAGCCCGGCTAATTCTGTTGCGCTGGCGACACGCAGGGCGTGCAACTGCTGGGCGGTTTCCAGCGCCTGCTGGTGGTGTTTGCTCACCGCCAGGGCCAGGGTTTCCGCAGAGTCGGCTTGGCAGTCAAGCTCTTGCTGTTCATCGAGCAGGGCCTGATAAAACACCGGCAGCTCTTCTGGGGTGACATTGTGCTTACGTGCCAGCGCAATCTGGCGCGAGATGCGTTGCTCCAGCTCAAACAGGCGGTTTGGATCGAGGTCGAGACGATCGCAATAGTGACGCAATTCATCGCTGGCTTCGCTCAGCTGAATGGCTGCTTCTTCAAGCATCTCGAGCACGCTGGAAAGTTTAGCGTCCATGCTGGTCAGTTCACCCACCAGTTGGCGGGCGCTGTACAGCTGGCTTTGCAGATTCGCGTCTTCACCATCTGCCAACAGATTCAGCGCCTGCTGGCTGGTGCTGATCAGCTGGCCACTGTTGGCGAGGCGCTTGTACTCTTCGTCAATTTGCTCAAATTCACCCGCCAGCGGCTGGAATTCATTCAGCTCTTTCAACTGATACTGCAGCAGTTCGGCCCGCGCGGCGCGTTCATGGCTGAGCTGTTGATGCTGAGCCAGGCTGCGGCAGCTCTGATGCCATTGGCGATAGTGTTCCGCCATACGCTGAGTGAGTACCGACTCACCGGTGTAGCCATCGAGCAGTGTTTTTTGATGTTCGGGTTTAACCAGCAGCTGGTGCGCGTGCTGACCGTGGATCTGAATCAGCAGTTGGCCCAGCTCGCGCAGCTGCGACAGCGGCACGGCGGTGCCGTTAATAAAGCCCCGGGAACGCCCGTCGCTACTGATCACCCGACGAAGTAAACACTCACGCCCTTCTTCCAGCTGATTGGCTTCCAGCCAGCGTTGGGCGGCTGGGGTATCTTTCAATGAAAAGCGGGCACAGAGATCCGCCCGGCTGGCACCGGCGCGCACGATATCGCCTTCGGCACGACCACCCAGACACAGCCCGAGGGCATCAATCGCAATAGATTTACCGGCCCCGGTTTCGCCGGTGATGGCCGTCATTCCGCTATGAAAATCGATTTCAAGCTCACGTACGATTGCAAAATTGCTGATGGTCAGTTGTGCCAGCATAGTCGTCTTCCTGTATGAAAAACCATAACTGTGTTTTCATACAGTATAAACTGGTTTTTTATACAGTAAAGAGCTCAGGGCGATTTCAGAACAATTTTTTTGACCAGCCGAGTTTTGAGCTCAACGTGTTGAAATAGTTGTAGTCTTTCGGGTGGATAAGGTTGAGATGGTAGTCGCAGCGGCGGATCAGCACGTCTTCACCTTCCTGAATCGGTAGCGCAATCTGGCTATCACAGCTGATTTCCAGATCCGTGCGCGGGTGCGCAAAGCGCAGGCGAATGGTACTGCTACTGTTGATTACCAGCGGTCGGGCAGACAGCGTATGTGGGAACATGGGCACCAGGGTAATGGCATCCAGAGAAGGCGTCAGAATAGGTCCGCCAGCGGAGAGAGAGTAGGCCGTCGAACCGGTTGGCGTGGAGATAATCAGACCATCTGAGCGCTGAGAAAAAGCAAACACTTCGTCGATATAGACTTCAAATTCAATCATGTGTGCCACTTTGCCCGGGTGCAGCACCACTTCATTTATCGCCGTGCTGATGCGCTTCTGGCACTCTTTTTGGCATACCTGGGCTTCAAGCAGGAAACGTTTTTCGGTGATATAGTGACCTTCCAGTACGTCAGCCAGTTGCTGATGCGCGTTGTCCGGATCGAGGTCGGTCAGGAAGCCGAGATTACCGCGGTTGATGCCGATAACCTTGATATCGTAGCGCGCCAGGGTACGCGCGGCGCCGAGCATATTGCCATCGCCGCCGACCACCACTGCCAGGTCTGCCTGTTGGCCGATTTCAGCCAGCGTGCCGGTGGCAACATTCTTCAGTTGCAGCTCGCGAGCAATCTGTTGCTCAACAATCACTTCGTAGCCTTTGGTACACAACCAGCGGTACAGCATTTCATGTGTGGTCAGCGCGGTAGGATGGCGGGGATGACCGACAATACCGATACACTTGAAATGATTGTTCATTTTCTGGAGGTCCTTGTGACGAATGAATGATGACAATGTGCTTGCTTCCCTTGAATCCCGCAGCACGATCCCCATAATAAGCGAAGTCAGCGAGATGAATACGAAAAAACGCGGAGAAATTCATGAGTAGTAAAGAACAGAAAACGCCTGAGGGGCAAGCCCCGGAAGAAATTATCAAGGACCAGCACGATGAGGTAGAGGCCGTGGAGCCTGAGACTTCGGCTGAGCAGGTGGATCCGCGCGATGAGAAAATTGCGAATCTGGAAGCTCAACTCGTCGAAGCGCAGACCCGTGAGCGCGATGGCGTGCTGCGTATCAAAGCCGAGATGGAAAACCTGCGTCGTCGTACCGAACAGGACGTCGAGAAGGCGCACAAATTTGCGCTCGAGAAGTTTGTGAACGATCTTCTGCCGGTTATCGACAGCCTGGATCGTGCGCTGGAAGTGGCTGATAAAGCCAATCCGGATCTGGCGCCGATGGTTGAAGGGATCGAACTGACCCTGAAATCGATGCTCGATGTGGTGCGCAAGTACGGCGTAGAAGTTGTGGGTGACACCAACGTGCCGATGGATCCGAACGTGCATCAGGCCATTGCGATGGTCGAGTCAGACGATGTGGCGGCGGGTAACGTGCTGATGGTCATGCAGAAGGGTTACACCCTCAACGGTCGTACTATTCGCGCGGCGATGGTTTCGGTCGCGAAAGCGAAGGCGTAATTCCAACGCTTAACCTCTCCCCGCTCGGGGAGAGGTACTTAATTATTCCCCGACACTCTCCCGCAGTGATTTCACCGGCACCACTTTCACCTGCTTAATCATATTGTCCTGAACGTCGAGAATATCGATATCGTACTGGTTGATTCGCACGCGCGTGCCAATCGCCGGGATCTCTTCCAGTGCTTCCAGAATCACGCCGTTAATGGTGCGGGCCTCGTCTTCCGGGAAATGCCAGTTAAAGGCTTTATTCAATTCACGCACGTTGGCGGTGCCGTCGATAATCACCGAGCCGTCGTTTTGCGGGGTCACTTCTTCTGCCAGCGAAGGGGACATTGACGTGGTGAAATCACCGACAATCTCTTCAAGAATATCTTCCACGGTCACCAGACCTTGAATATCGCCGTACTCGTCGACCACCAGGCCCGCTTTTTTCTTGTTGCGCTGGAATTTCACCAACTGGGTACTGAGGGGCGTTCCTTCCGGCACGTAATAGATTTCATCCGCTGCGCGCAGTAGCACTTCTTTGGTGAACTCTTTTTTCTCAGTCATCAGGCGGTAGGCTTCACGCACGCGCAGCATGCTGATGGTGTCATCCAGCGAGTCGCGATACAGCACAATGCGCCCGTGCGGGGAGTGGGTGAGCTGGCGGACGATTGATTTCCAGTCGTCGTTGATATCAATCCCGACGATTTCATTGCGCGGCACCATAATGTCGTTAACGCTGACCTTTTCCAGATCCAGTACCGACAGCAGCATGTCCTGATTGCGGCGGGAAATTTGCGAGCGCGATTCATTCACGATGGTGCGCAGCTCATCTTTGCTGAGCGCCCCGCTGATCACGTGATCCGTTTTGATGCCCATCATGCGCATCAGAATGCGGGTGATGGCGTTCAGCAACCACACCAGCGGCATCATTAAAATTTGCAATGGTGCGAGCAGGAAGCTGCTCGGATAGGCCACTTTTTCCGGGTACAGCGCGGCAATCGTTTTTGGCAGTACTTCGGCAAAAACCAGCACCACAAAAGTCAGAATACCGGTGGCAATCGCCACGCCCGCATCGCCATACAGGCGCATCCCGACGATAGTGCCCAATGCAGAGGCGAGAATATTCACAAGGTTGTTGCCGATTAACACCAGGCTAATCAGACGGTCAGGCTTACGCAGCAGCTTTTCGACACGTTTTGCGGCGCTGTTGCCCTGTTTGGCCATGTGGCGTAACCGGTAGCGGTTGAGGGTCATCATCCCGGTTTCTGAGCCGGAGAAGTAGGCCGAGATAATGACCATGACCACAAGCGTGATGATAAGCGTTGTGGTTGAGATATGTTCCAAACGGAGATTCCTTTATGTCTTAGCTCGCGAACTGTTGCAGGACACGGCTACCAAAATAGGCCAGCGTCAAAAGTCCTGCGCCTGCCATGTTAAACCAGACCACGCGGCGTCCGCGCCAGCCTTCATGATAATGACCCCATAACAACACGATATAGACGAACCACGCGATAATAGACAGAACCGCTTTGTCGATATTTTCAACGCTGAACAGGTTGTGCAGGTAAAACAGACCGGTGCACAGGGTCAGAGTGAGCAACACAACACCCACCTGGGTGATGTGAAACATTTTACGCTCGATGCTCATCAGCGGCGGCATTTCGCTGCTAAAGGCGAGCTTTTTATTCTTGAGCTGATAGTCAATCCACGCCAGCTGTAGGGCATACAGTGCCGCGATAATCAGCGTCGCGTAAGCAAACAGCGACAGCCCGATGTGCACCATCATGCCCGGGGTCGCTTCCAGATGGGTTATGAACTCATTGGGCATGAAGGTGGCGAAGGCGAGATTGATCAATGCAAAGGCATACACAATCGGCAGCAACAGCCAGCCGCGGTTGCGCGAGGCGACTATCGTCATCACCGTACAGATCATCAGGCTCACCAGCGAACCGACGTTTAACAGGCTCAGATTTTGTCCACTATCACCGCCGGGCAGGATCCGCGCTTCCAGCGCAAATGCATGGCAAATCAGGGCGATGACCGCAGACAAAATAGCCATACGCCGCCAGCCGCTGTTTTTTTGCAGCAGGCCAGGAATGATCAGCGCAAGGCTGATGGAGTAGGCAACAAGCGCGAGCAGGGCAAAAACAGGCATAGAGATGTCGACATTGGCGTGTGATGAAAGAGAAGCAGTATAACGTTACGTGACTCAGGCTCCAACCGTTGCATCACAACTCGTGCGGTGTCGTGTTATACTGCGGCAAAATTCTGTGTATGTGTCGCTGTGGCGACCAAACGTTTCCACCTCAGGCGAGAGACAATGTTTGATAATTTAACCGATCGTTTGTCGCGTTCGCTCCGCAACATCAGCGGGCGCGGACGCCTTACTGAAGACAACATCAAAGACACGCTGCGCGAAGTGCGCATGGCGCTGCTGGAAGCTGACGTCGCGCTGCCTGTCGTCCGTGATTTCATCAACCGTGTTAAAGAGAGCGCGGTAGGCCATGAAGTTAACAAGAGCCTGACGCCGGGCCAGGAGTTCGTCAAAATCGTTCGTCAGGAACTGGTTTCGGCGATGGGCGAAGAGAACCAGGTGCTTAACCTGGCCGCTCAGCCACCGGCGGTGGTGCTGATGGCAGGCTTGCAGGGGGCGGGTAAAACCACCAGCGTCGGTAAACTCGGTAAGTTCCTGCGCGAAAAGCACAAAAAGAAAGTGCTGGTGGTTTCTGCGGACGTTTATCGCCCGGCGGCGATTAAACAGCTGGAAACCCTGGCCGAGCAGGTTGGCGTGGATTTCTTCCCGTCCGACGTTGCGCAGAAGCCGGTCGATATCGTTAACGCGGCGCTGAAAGAAGCGAAGCTGAAATTCTACGATGTGCTGCTGGTGGATACCGCCGGTCGTCTGCACGTCGATGAAGCGATGATGGACGAAATCAAACAGGTTCATGCCGCGATTAATCCGGTCGAAACCCTGTTTGTGGTCGATGCCATGACCGGTCAGGATGCCGCGAACACCGCGAAAGCGTTTAACGAAGCGCTGCCGCTGACCGGGGTTATCCTGACGAAGGTCGATGGTGATGCGCGCGGTGGTGCAGCGCTGTCGATTCGTCACATCACCGGCAAACCGGTGAAATTCCTCGGCGTTGGCGAAAAAACCGATGCGCTGGAGCCGTTCCACCCGGATCGTATCGCCTCCCGTATCCTCGGCATGGGCGACGTGCTGTCGCTTATCGAAGATATCGAGAGCAAAGTTGACCGCGCTCAGGCGGAAAAACTGGCAAACAAACTCAAGAAGGGTGACGGTTTTGACCTCACCGACTTCCTCGAGCAGCTGCGTCAGATGAAAAACATGGGCGGCATGGCGAGCCTGATGGGCAAACTGCCGGGCATGGGCCAAATTCCTGACAACGTGAAAGCGCAGATGGATGACAAGGTGCTGGTGCGTATGGAAGCGATCATCAACTCGATGACCTTCAAAGAGCGCGCCCATCCGGAAATCATCAAAGGTTCACGTAAACGCCGTATCGCGGCGGGTTGCGGGATGCAGGTGCAGGACGTTAACCGTCTTCTGAAACAGTTCGACGACATGCAGCGCATGATGAAGAAAATGAAGAAGGGCGGGATGGCGAAGATGATGCGCGGGATGAAAGGCATGATGCCCCCTGGTTTTCCAGGGCGCTAAATCGCTTTAGAGATTGCTTTTCGCCCAGAAATCAGTAAAATTTTCGGGCTTTTAATATGACACCGGGCTCCGTTCCTCGATGGGGCCCGGTGTTTTATTCACACAAGAGGATGTTATGGTAACTATTCGTTTAGCACGTCACGGCGCAAAAAAGCGTCCGTTCTACCAGGTTGTTGTTACTGACAGCCGTAATGCACGCAACGGTCGCTTCATTGAGCGCGTTGGTTTCTTCAACCCAATCGCATCTGCGTCTGAAGAAGAAACTCGTCTGGATCTGGATCGTATCGCTCACTGGGTTGGCCAGGGCGCTACTGTTTCCGATCGCGTTGCAACGCTGATCAAAGCCGCTAATAAAGCAGCTTAATCTGTCACGGTGGTCATGATGAGCAAGCAACTCGCCGCGAAAGTCCCTGCTGAACCGATCGTGGTTGGCAAATTGGGCTCTTCCTACGGTATTCGTGGTTGGCTCAGAGTGTTTTCCTCCACCGAAGACACCGAAAGCATTTTTGACTATCAGCCCTGGTATATCCAGAAGGCGGGTCAGTGGCAAGTTGTCGAGCTGGAAAGCTGGCGTCACCACAATCAGGACCTGGTTATCAAGCTGAAAGGCGTTGAAGACCGGGATGCAGCGAATCTCATGACAAATTGCGAAATTTTCGTGGATTCCTCGCAGTTGCCTCAGCTCGGAGAGGGTGACTATTACTGGAAAGACCTTATGGGTTGCCAGGTAGTAACCACTGAAGGCTATGACCTCGGTAAAGTCATCGACATGATGGAAACCGGGTCCAATGACGTTCTCGTCATTAAGGCAAACCTGAAAGATGCATTTGGTATCAAGGAGCGGTTGGTTCCGTTCCTCGATGGGCAGGTTATCAAGAAAGTCGATCTCACTACTCAAACCATTGAAGTAGATTGGGATCCTGGTTTTTAAAACCTCCGGATTACCGGTAAAAGACGGCACTATGGGGATTGGCTTGTGTTTATTGGTGTAGTTAGCCTGTTTCCAGAGATGTTTCGCGCGATTACCGACTACGGGGTAACTGGCCGGGCAGTAAAAAATGGCCTGCTGAACATCCAGAGCTGGAGTCCTCGTGACTTCGCCCATGACCGGCACCGTACCGTGGACTCACGTCCTTTCGGCGGCGGACCGGGGATGTTAATGATGGTGCAACCCTTACGGGATGCCATTCATGCAGCAAAAGCCGCGGCAGGTGAAGGCGCAAAGGTGATTTATCTTTCACCTCAGGGACGCAAGCTTGATCAAGCAGGCGTCAGCGAACTGGCGACCAGTGAGAAGTTGATTCTGGTGTGCGGTCGCTACGAAGGGATAGATGAGCGCGTAATCCAAACCGAGATTGACGAAGAATGGTCTATCGGCGATTACGTTCTCAGCGGTGGTGAGTTACCAGCAATGACGCTGATTGACTCCGTCTCCCGGTTCATTCCGGGGGTTCTGGGCCATGAAGCATCCGCAACGGAAGATTCCTTTGCTGATGGGTTGCTGGACTGTCCACACTATACCCGCCCTGAAGTGTTAGAAGGGATGAGTGTCCCGGCAGTATTACTGTCAGGCAACCATGCCGAGATACGTCGCTGGCGTCTGAAGCAGTCGCTGGGCCGGACCTGGCTGAGAAGACCTGAACTTCTGGAAAACCTGGCTCTGACTGAAGAGCAAGTAAGGTTGCTGGCGGAGTTCCAACGGGAACACGCACAACAGCAGCATAAACATGATGGTGAGGCGTAAGCCCCCCAAATATCAGTTTACCCAGGATAAGAGATTAAATTATGAGCAACATTATCAAGCAAATTGAACAAGAGCAGATGAAGCAGGACTTACCTTCCTTCCGTCCGGGCGATACCGTGGAAGTGAAAGTATGGGTTGTTGAAGGTTCCAAAAAACGTCTGCAGGCATTCGAGGGCGTGGTTATCGCTATCCGTAACCGCGGTCTGCACTCTGCATTCACTGTTCGCAAAATTTCCAACGGCGAAGGCGTTGAGCGTGTCTTCCAGACTCACTCTCCAGTTGTTGACAGCATTGCTGTTAAACGCCGTGGTGCCGTTCGTAAAGCTAAACTGTACTACCTGCGTGAGCGTACTGGTAAGTCTGCTCGTATCAAAGAGCGTCTTAACTAAGATTCGCTTAAGCGACATCCAAGTTAAAAAGGGCTGGCCGCAAGGCTGGCCCTTTTTTATGTTTCTGACTTGCCGATTTCTCCTCGATTGTTAACCTTCCGGCTGCAAATCATTTACAATGTCCCCGCTTCGGAGGGCAGATGGCAGACAACAGATTTCATCGCAGCAGCAGTAACCGCCTCGCGGCATGGTTCGCGCTGTTTGCTATGGCGTTGATTATCGTTGCGCCGCTGATTTCCGTTTCCCTACAAAAAGACCCAATGAGCGCTATGCCGGGGATGCATCACGACCTGTCGATGATGGGTGAGCATCATGTCGGACATAGCCCGGCGTCGATGCCAGTCGATCATGCCGAAGCCTGTGGCTATTGCGTATTACTGGCCCATGTGCCGGGATTGCTGCTGGCACTGGTCGTGCTGGTCTGCGCCCTACTGATGCGTCTGCATTTTCGCCTTCCACGGCTGGTGGTGCAGGCGTGGCACTTTTTCCCCTGGCTTTATCCTGATACCCGGGCGCCGCCCACGCTGTCTGCTTTTACCTGCTAACAACATCTGAATGGGCGCTTGAGCGCCACACTCCCTGTTTGCTTTTTAAAAGGAAAAGTATGACCACCTGCACCCCGCGCGCAGCATGGATTAACCTGCTGCGTCGCCTGCATTTCGCCATTGGCCTGTTTGTCGGGCCGTTTATCTTTATCGCGGCGCTGACCGGCACGCTGTACGTTGCCACGCCACAGCTCGAAAATATCATTTATCGTCAGGCGCTGAGCGCTGAAGTTGTCGGCGAATCGCACTCCCTGGCGGAGCAAATCGCCGTCGCAGAAGAGGCGGTCGGCCTGGATTTACCGCTGTACGCCGTGCGCCCATCACTCACGCCGGGCGAAACGACCCGGGTGATGTTCAGTTCGCCTCAACTGGGGGAATCCGAGAGCCGGGCGCTGTTTATCGATCCGGTCACGCTGGCGGTAAAAGGCGATATGACGGTGTATGGCACCAGCGGTATTTTGCCCCTGCGCCAGTGGATTGATTGCGCTCACCGGTCATTGCTATTGGGCAACGTCGGGCGGCTTTACAGCGAGCTGGCCGCGTCGTGGATGTGGATTGCGGCCTGCGGGGGGATTGCGCTATGGTTTTTCACCCGTCCGAAACGGCGGCTCAACAACTCTGTACAGAATAAACGTCGCGTTCACGTCACGTTGGGCTGGTTGCTGCTCGGTGGAATGCTGCTGTTTTCGGTGACCGGGTTGACCTGGTCGCAGTGGGCGGGTGGCAACGTCGATAAACTCCGGGCCGCGTTTAGCTGGCTGACGCCGCAGGTCAACACCCAGTTGAGCGGGCAGGCGAGGAATGAAGACCCGACCGCAGAGCACCACGATAATCATGATGGCATGGCAATGATGATGACCATGCCACTCGATTTAACGCGGTTTGACAGCGTATTGCATCTGGCTCAGCAGTCGGGAATTGATGCCCGTAGGCTGGAGATTCGCCCCCCGAAAAGCAGTGACAGGGCGTGGACGGTGACTGAGATCGACCGCGGCTGGCCAACCCAGGTCGATGCGGTGGCTGTCGATGCCAATACAATGCAGGTTGTGGATCGGACTCGTTTTGTTGATTTTCCACTGATGGCAAAGCTCACGCGCTGGGGCGTCGATTTCCATATGGGTCTGCTGTTTGGCGTGTTGAATCAGCTGGTGCTGATTGCCTTCGGAACCGCGCTGTGCGTGATGATCGTCGTCGGTTACCGGCTGTGGTGGATTCGACGTCCGTCACCGGCAGTGTATAACCCGATGACGACGTTGACGCAGAGCTGGTGTGATTTGTCGCCGGTTGGGCGTGTCGGGACGATTATGGTCTCGGTGACGCTGGGGATCGCAATGCCAGTACTTGGCGGAAGTCTGCTGCTGTTTATCCTCATTGACGTCCTGCGCTGGCGGATGGCCAACGCGGTGTCGTCGGTTCATTCAGCAGAGTGATCAATCAGGGCGCGCTGATCACCACCGTGACGCGACGGTTTTCAGCGCGGCCCTGCGAGGTTTTATTGCTGGCGACCGGATACATTTTACCCAATCCGCGCGTGGTGAGGTTGGTACGCGGAATATGCGCCCCTTCGGCCCACGCGTCGGCAACCTGGTCGGCGCGCTTGAGTGATAATGCTTCGTTGTAACGGTCTTCGCCGTAATTATCGGTGTGCCCGTCCATGCGGGCGTGCATCAGCCCGGTGGCGGCGAGTTTTCTGGCCATGGTCTGGATTTGCTGCCGACTGTCGGTTTTCAGCTGGTAGTTATTGGTATCGAACAGAATTTTATCCGACATCCCTAATGACCAGTCGCCTGCGTTTTCGGTAAATCCCCAGGTTTTCATGGCACTAATTTGTTCCTGAGAGAATTTTCCCTGTGGCGTCTGGCAGCCACTCAGGAGGAGAGCTGCGAGTAACACGGGAGTGGAAAAACGCTTACGCATTCTGAATTCCTTATAATTTAACAAAGTGTCCTGGTTCGCTGATTCTTCATCAGATACATGTTCTTATCGGCTTGTTCCAGCAAACCTTCAACGCTGTCGTGCTCGCTGGTCATGGCGTAGCCGATACTCAGCGTGAACGGTGCGGCGTGACCATTGTGCATATCCATTGCAGTGGTGAATCGCTGCGCCAGCTCGATGCAGATACGTTGAACCTGCAGCTCATCGCTGATATTTGACAGCAACACCGCAAATTCATCCCCGCCCAGGCGGAAGGCGTGATGCCGTTTGCCGCCAAATTCGACCAGCCGCAGCGCGGTCTCGATCAGAACATAATCCCCGGCAGCGTGGCCCCAGGTATCATTAATGACTTTAAAATCATCGCCATCCAGATACAGCAACGCAGAGCCCGCTTTTGCCGCAGGATCGTTCATCAGTGCGTTGATGTGGGAACGGAACGAGGCCCGATTAGGTAGGCCAGTCAACGGGTCGTGCATGGCGGTGCGTAGCAGCTGATCGTTCTTCGCCTGTAATGAACGCTGCCACGCCTCCATTTCATCCAGCAGGCTGTTGAAGTCCTGGGCGAAACGGTGGAATTCTTCAATGCGTTCTTCCGGCACGCGGCGCGCGAAGTTCCGGTTGGTGCGCACGTCATGCGCCACATCGGTTATTTTCTGAAGGGCATCGACCACATCAGAATGTAGATGTCGCGAGATAACCATCGCCGCCGCGGTGGCAAGTAAAACGCAGGTAGTCAGCACACCCAGTGAGGTCCAGATAAAATGCCCAATCAGGCTGTCGCGGGCGCTGAGCCGGATTTGCCCGATCACCTCACCATTATGGATCACCGGTTGGGTGGTGGGTTTTGGAAACAGCCAGTGGCTGACCAGCAGATTAAAGCGGTCGCTGCCGGCATCGCTTTCATATGCCCAGCGCGCAAACAGCTGCTGACGCTTATCAAAAACATCCGCTTCGGCGAATTGCCCCTGTTTGCCCAGCGTGGCGAGGGTATCCGCGGCAGCTGTTTCATCGCCGAAGACCAACGCCGCTTCGATACTGTGGCCCAGAGTGGCCCCGGTCAGTTCGAGGTTTTTTTGGCCGTACTGTTTTAGCGTCACCACCGAGACGACGCTCAGCATTAGCCAGACCAGCATCATGGTAATGACGATGGTGGTCATGTTGATTCGCCGTAAGGTTCTTTTAAACGTTGGGCGCTGCGCGGCTGAGGATCCCTTATTCATATTTTTTATTCCGGGCAAGCATTAATACGTCAGGATTGACCCTGACGCCACTTCTCGAGAGCGCGTCAAGATTGACGGCAAACGTAAGTCGCTGTGATTTCATTTGCAGGCAAAATGCACTGCCAAAACTGCATTCTAAATTTTGCTCAGCAATCGTGAGCAGGGGACGGTTCTGGAAACTATTAATAATTTTCTGCTGGTGTTCCGGCGTTTCACTCCCGAAATAAAGAGCGTCACATTTAGCGGCCAGCGCCTGTTGTTCATTTTCTACGGTGACGGGTAAAAAGGGGCGGGTATGACTTTCCCCATGACTCAGCGCCATAACATAAGCAGAGCTTGAGAAAATACATAGCCTTGGCTTGCCATTAAGTGCGGGCCAGCGGGTATAGCTGACGATACCAGAAACAATATCGCGGACAGCACTTTCCTGTCCGACAGGCGCGGCAAATACCGGCGTTTCAGCCGTCAGGAATACCAGTGCCAACGTCATTTGGCACGCAATATATTGCCACCGGTTGCTCACAAAAGTTCGCCACGCATCCAGAAATGAAACATTCATGTAGATTATATAAAGACTAACATTATTCACAAAGGCCGTCATTCAGGCTCATCATGGTGCTGATGACTCTCGGGGTTTAATTCAGCCTGTTTGATTTCGCGCCTTCATTCATACCGTTTTGCCAGGCCTGGCGAAGTTCGACTGCGTTTTCACGGGTATCGCACCCTTCGGGGTAAATTTTGCCGGAAACACCCCAGCCAAAGAGCAGGTGGGTAGTGCAGATATCTTCCAGCCCTAACCTATAACCTTTCATATACGCGTTATGATCGACTTCAGGAGCGTTAAGGTCCCTCGCCAGTCGTTGGTCACTCCTGGCGACGATCCCGCTGCGGCCGTCGTCCAGGCCTTCACCGTACCAGTCGGTGCCGGTCCAGTGTGGGGAATCGGTGTAGGGATTTAATTGGCATCCGTTTAACACAAGAATTAAAAACGCACACAGGACGGGTTTCATAGGTTCCTCCGAATCAATGCTTTGAGCATAGTGCAGGTGGAATTAATCGCGAGTGGAATATTTTGTTTACATGAAAAAGCGAAATAAATGCGCTAAAAATGGCTTGTGTAAATTATTATTTACGGATTGTGGATTGAAATCTTTACCACGTATGGTATTGTTAGCTCAACCTCACTGAGGAAACCCTTTATCGCAAACGAGCATTACAGGAACGCCATCATGCAAAAAGACGCGCTGAACAACGTACATATCGCCGACGAACATATTCTGATCACCCCTGAAGTGCTGAAAGCGGAATTCCCGCTGACCGTTGAACAGGAAGAACAGATTGCCCAGTCTCGTCAGACCATTTCCGATATTATTGCCGGGCGCGATCCGCGTCTGCTGGTGGTGTGCGGGCCTTGCTCGATCCACGATCCGGAAGCGGCGATTGAATACGCTCACCGTTTCAAAACACTTGCCGCAGAGGTCAGCGATAGCCTCTACCTGGTAATGCGCGTCTACTTTGAAAAACCACGTACAACCGTGGGCTGGAAAGGATTGATCAACGATCCTCACATGGATGGCTCGTTTGACGTTGAAGGCGGGCTGAAAATTGCGCGCCGTCTGCTGGTCGAACTGGTAAGCATGGGCCTGCCGCTGGCGACCGAAGCGCTGGATCCGAACAGCCCGCAATACCTGGGCGATTTGTTCAGCTGGTCCGCTATCGGCGCGCGTACCACCGAATCGCAGACGCACCGCGAGATGGCGTCCGGACTGTCGATGCCGGTTGGTTTTAAAAATGGCACCGATGGTAGCCTGGCAACCGCGATCAATGCCATGCGTGCTGCCGCGATGCCGCACCGTTTTGTCGGCATCAACCAGGCGGGTCAGGTTTGCCTGCTGCAAACCCAGGGTAACCCGGATGGGCATGTGATCCTGCGCGGCGGTAAAGCGCCAAACTACAGTCCGGCAGATGTAGCACAATGCGAAAAAGAGATGGAGCAGGCGGGGCTGAAGCCGTCGCTGATGGTTGATTGCAGTCACGGTAACTCTAACAAAGACTACCGCCGTCAGCCCGCTGTGGCAGAATCTGTTGTGGCACAGATCAAAGATGGTAACCGCTCCATTATTGGTCTGATGATCGAAAGTAATATTCATGAAGGCAATCAGTCTTCCGAGCAGCCACGTTGCGATATGAAGTACGGCGTGTCGGTGACGGATGCCTGCATCAGTTGGGAAACGACGGACGCGTTGCTGCGTGAGCTGGATAAAGATTTGCGTGGCCATCTGGCGGCTCGTCTGGCGTAAGAGGAATTTATGGTTGCTGAACTGACCGCGCTACGCGATCAAATAGATGAAGTAGATAAGGCGCTGCTGGAATTGCTGGCGCGCCGCCTGGAATTGGTGGCTGAAGTCGGCGAAGTCAAAAGCAAGTACGGCCTGCCGATTTACGTCCCTGAACGTGAGGCGTCAATGCTGGCGTCTCGTCGCCAGGAGGCTGCTGCGCTTGGCGTTCCGCCCGATCTTATCGAAGACGTACTGCGTCGGGTGATGCGCGAGTCCTACTCCAGCGAAAATGACAAAGGCTTTAAAACGCTCTGTCCGCAGCTGCGGCCGGTGGTTATCGTCGGTGGTGGCGGGCAGATGGGCCGACTGTTTGAAAAAATGCTGACGTTGTCAGGTTATCAGGTGCGGATCCTCGAGAAAGACGATTGGGCCCGTGCACAAGAGATGGTCGCCGATGCGGGGATGGTTATCGTCAGTGTCCCAATTCATGCGACGGCGCAGATTATTGAGAAGCTACCCGCGCTGCCTGCGGATTGTATTCTGGTCGACCTGGCGTCGGTCAAAGCAGTGCCGTTGCAGGCTATGCTTGCGGCGCACAATGGCCCGGTTCTCGGCCTGCATCCGATGTTCGGTCCCGACAGCGGCAGTCTGGCGAAGCAGGTGGTGGTTTACTGTGACGGCCGCCAGCCGGAAGCCTATCAGTGGTTCCTGGAACAGATTCAAGTCTGGGGGGCGCGTTTGCATCGCATCAGCGCGGTTGAACACGACCAGAACATGGCGTTCATTCAGGCTCTCCGCCACTTTGCGACCTTTGCTTACGGCCTGCATCTGGCAGAAGAGAATGTCCAACTGGAACAACTGCTGGCGCTGTCATCACCGATTTATCGCCTTGAGCTGGCAATGGTAGGGCGATTGTTTGCGCAGGATCCACAGCTTTACGCTGACATCATCATGTCTTCTCAGAGCAACATTGCCCTGATCAAACGCTACTATAAACGGTTTGGTGAGGCGATTGAGCTGCTGGATCAGGGCAATAAACAAGCTTTTATCGACAGTTTCCGCAAGGTCGAACACTGGTTTGGCGATTACGCCCAGCGCTTCCAGAGCGAAAGCCGGACGCTGTTACGCCAGGCTAACGACAGTCGACAATAAAAATAGTGCTTATACTCAAAAGCCAGAGGGGAAACCCGCTGGCTTTTTTTATAGGGAAACGAAAATGGCACAACCCGAAGTTTTGTTCGATTACACCGGTCATTTACCGGAATGCCCAACCTGGAGCGAGGCCGAACAGGCTCTCTATTGGGCCGATATCCTCGAGTGTGAAATTCACCGCTACTGTCTCGCCAGCGGCGAGCATCAGGTCCTGCAGTTTCCCGAAGAGGTAGGCTGTTTTGCGCTCCGGGATAAGGGCGGCTTTATCGTTGCGCTGCGCAGTGCCATTTGGTTGAGCGATCGTCATGGACTGCTGGTGCGAAAAATCTGCGACAATCCAAGCAATCCGCAGCTGGCGCGTTTTAACGACGGCGGTACCGACAGAGACGGGCGTTTCTATGCCGGAACATTTTGGGGGCCGGGTGATTACAACGGCGCGCTGCTGATGCGGGTCGATAATCAGCTCAAACCGAAAGTTATCCAGTGTGATATTCATGGGGCCAACGGGCTGGCCTTTAGCGCGGATAAAAAATGGATGTACACCTCTGATACCCCGAACGGCGTTATCTACCGGACGCCGTTGGGTGAGCAGGGTGAGCCGGGCAAACGGCAGGTCTTCCGCACGTTTAGCGCAGGGGAAGGTATTCCGGACGGCGCAGCGATGGATGAAGAAGGGTGTTACTGGATAGCGATGTTTGACGGTGGCAGGGTGGCGCGCTTCTCGCCTGACGGCCAACAGCTGGCGGAGTATCATTTGCCGGTACGCCGCCCAACGATGGTCTGCTTTGGTGGGCCTGAGATGAAAACGCTGTTTATTACCACCACCCGTGAAAATATGAGCGCCGAAGAGGCGCGTCAATCGCCGCTCTCCGGCGCCATCTTCACCCTGCCTGTTGAGGTGGCAGGGATGAAGAAGTTGCCTTTTATTGAGTCTTAAACCGGGTCAACCGGCACTACGTTTTCGCTTGGATAACAGCCCAGCACTTTCATGGAGCGGGTGATTTCACCCAGCTCCTTGAGGGCTTTTTGCATCGCGGTCGATTCCAGATTGGCCTGTACGTCCAGATAAAACATCTCTTCCCACGGATTACCGTAAATCGGGCGTGACTCCAGCTTAGTCATGATCAAATTATGATTACGCAGTACCAGCAGCGCTTCTACCAGCGCACCGGCCTGCTGTCCGGTGGCGATCAGCAGGGTGGTTTTCGCCGGAACCTGATCGGAGACGTTAATCGCTTTCCGGGCCAGCACGATGAAACGGGTGATGTTCTGTGTCTGGTTTGCCAGATTGCGCTCCAGAACCTGTAGCCCATACAGCCCGCCTCCGGCTTCGCTGCCGAGAGCGGCAACGTGGGGCGAATTCGCTTCGGCCACTTTTTCCATCGCCGCAGAGGTACTTTCGGTGTATTCGATTTTCCAGTGCGGATAGCGGTTCAGGAATTGGCTGCACTGCTGGAAGGGTTGTGGATGGCTGTAGACGGTTTCGATGTTATCCAGGCTGGTTGAGCCGGAAACCAGCACGCAGTGATCGATAGGGACCGTCATCTCGCCGACAATCGACAGGCTGGTGTGCTGCAACAGATCGTAGACGTCGTTGATGGCACCGGAGCTGGTATTTTCAATCGGCACCACCGCGTAATCGGCTTGTCCGGTTTCGACCTGATTAAAGATATCGGCGAATTTGGCGCATCCGCTTTCGATAAATTGCTCGAAATGGCGGGCGGCATACTGACGTGCGGCGAGGTGGGAGTAAGAACCTTTCGGACCAAGAAATGCCACCCGGGCGGAATGCGGATTGATTTTGTTCAGATGCTGCTGGAGCAACGCCTGCTGGGTCAAAACGGAATCTTCAATAATCAGCTGAAACAGGCGAGTGATGTAGTGCGCATCAAGATGGTGGCTTTTACCCAAGGCAATCAGGCGTTCCAGCAGGTCGCGTTCGCGGTCGATATCGCGGACAGGGCGATGCGACAGCAGTTTCGCTTTGCCCACTTCTACTGCCAGCCCACGACGCTCGGCCAGCAGCGAGAGCAACTTTTCATCCAGCGCGCTTATTTTGTCGCGCAGAGCAAGTAACGGGTTTTCCGCAGTCATAATGTCGCCTTTCTTGTTATCAATAAAAAAGGCCCCCCGGTGTGGGAGGCCTTATTGTTCGTCTTCGCATTCTTTATCACACGACGAAACGCCTCCCAATCAGGGGAAGGTAAAAAAGAATGCGAAGAAGAACAGGACAGTTTTCATCAGGATTTCCTTGGAAGTACGCAGTTAAAGTAACCGTACTGTTTTCATGCTGTCAACCGCAAAAACGTTCGGGCACAAAAAACGCGCCCGAAGGCGCGTTGGATTAACACAGTTGATAAGGATTACTCTTGTTCAACGAAGTTGACGTCTTTCACCGATGCGTTGGCGCGACGTGCTTCCCCTTTGTGTTGCACTTTATTGAGCTGCCTTTCCAGCTTGTTGATCAATTCGTTAATGGCAGTGTACATATCTTCATGACGCGCGCTGGCAACCAGATGACCGTTAGGTGTGTGCATGGTGGCGTCGGCTACAAAACCCTGCGGCTCCTTAGACAGAATGATGTGTGGGTTAATCAGATGAGTTTGCCATTTTTCAAGTTTGGTGAGACGGTCTGCGACGTGCTGGCGGATAGCCGGAGTAATTTCCATTTGTTTACTGGTAATGTTCATTGTCATAAATTTTACCTCTTGTCTTTCCCGTCTTGGTGATTCCAGCATACCGTTCTCAATGTCAAAATGTGTGATGTAAATCACGTTATTTTGTCACTTTTTGTCAGTCAACGTATTTTGTGAGGCAGGACAGGAACAGGGGATTTAATACTTGAGGAATGCGAAAAAGAGGGCCATAGTTGATGGGATGACTGGGCGCTAAACCGCTTCAGCGCTGTAACGAATGCCAAAAAAAACGGCAGCCTTTTTGGGGCTGCCGTTTTCGTTATCAGGAACGCTTAGCTACTGGTCTTGCTGCCGTTGGCGGCGATGATTTTCGCCACTTTATCAGCCTGCGCGTTCATCTGCATTTCGCGGTAGGCTTTTTCCATCTTCGGCAGTGCATCGCGGGTGGCCTGCGTGTCCGGGAAGTCACGGAGCATACCTTCAACACGGTTAACGACCGCTACCCATGCCCCACGATCGGTGTAGTAATCCACCACTGACAGCTCATACTTCGCCAGGCGATCCTTCAGGAACACCATGCGTTTGTAGGCGTCAGATGAGTACTGGCTTTGCGGGTAGCCGCGAACCAGTTTGGAGAAGTCATTGAATGCGTCACGGGCGTGTTGCGGATCGCGGTCAGAACGGTCAACGCCAAAGAAGCCTTGCAGCGCACTGTCATCCAGAGCCATGTTGGTCAGGCCACGCATATAGATGACATAGTCAATGTTTGGGTGAGTCGGGTTGAGACGCATGAAGCGGTCGATAGCAGCCTGAGCCAGTGGCAGATCGGCGTTTTTGTAGTACGCATAAATCAAATCAAGCTGAACCTGCTGAGAATACGGGCCAAACGGATAGCGGTTATCGAGCGCTTCCAGTTGCGTTATCGCCTGTTTCCAGTTACCGTCCTGCAACTTTTGTTGAGCAGTCGCGTAGATTTCATTTGGCGGGTTATCAGGCACCTCTTCCTTTGAACCGGAGCAACCCGCCAAAGCCAGGCTCAGTGTGGCAAGGGCCACCAGGTATTTCATGCGCGTCATGACGTTTTGACTTTCCTCAGAATGTTTATGCGGGAGATTATCGTTCCTGCTCCCGATTAAGACCAGCTACAATAGCACACTATATTATACGGCGAAGCCGTAAAACCCAACGTTAAACGAAGAAGCTGTTTATGGCACAACAAGTACAACTCACCGCAACGGTATCCGAAAAACAACTCGGTCAACGCTTAGATCAGGCTTTGGCCGAAATGTTCCCGGATTATTCGCGTTCGCGTATAAAAGAATGGATCCTTGACCAGCGAGTGCAGGTCAATGGCGTCATTTGTGACAAGCCAAAAGAGAAAGTGTTGGGGGGAGAACGTGTCGCCATCAACGCTGAAATCGAAGAAGAAGCACGCTTCGAGCCACAGGATATCCCGCTGACCATCGTGTATGAGGATGACGACATTATCGTTATCAACAAACCGCGTGACCTGGTGGTGCATCCGGGCGCAGGGAATCCTGACGGGACTATCCTCAATGCTTTGCTGCATTACTATCCACCGATTGTCGATGTGCCACGTGCGGGGATTGTTCACCGTCTGGATAAAGACACTACCGGTCTGATGGTGGTGGCTAAAACTGTTCCGGCGCAAACGCGTCTGGTTGAAGCGCTGCAGCTGCGTGAAATTACCCGTGAATATGAAGCCGTGGCGATTGGTCACATGACGTCGGGCGGAACGGTGGAAGAACCGATCAGTCGCCATCCGACCAAGCGTACCCACATGTCCGTTCACCCAATGGGGAAACCGGCTGTGACGCACTATCGCATTATGGAACATTTCCGTGTGCACACGCGTTTGCGCCTGCGTCTGGAAACCGGACGTACGCACCAAATCCGCGTGCACATGGCCCATATTACCCATCCGCTGGTGGGCGATCAGCTTTATGGTGGCCGTCCGCGTCCGCCAAAAGGGGCATCGGAAGAGTTCATCACCGAACTGCGTAAATTCGACCGTCAGGCGCTGCATGCGACTATGCTTCGTCTGTATCACCCGATTACCGGGATCCAGATGGAATGGCATGCGCCTATCCCTCAGGATATGGTCGATCTTATTGCTGCGATGCGCGCCGATTTCGAAGAACACAAGGATGATGTTGCCTGGCTATGACCAAGATTATTGTTCCCCAGTGGCCGATGCCTGAGGGTGTCGGCGCGTGCAGTTCCACGCGTGTGGGCGGTGTGAGTGCATCGCCCTGGGATTCTCTCAATCTCGGCGCCCACTGTGGCGATAATCTGCAACATGTAGAAGAGAACCGCCGTCGTTTCTATGAAGCGGCGGCGTTTCCTTCGCGTCCGGTCTGGCTTGAGCAGGTTCACGGGAATGCGGTTTTGACCTTGACCGGCGGCGAATATGTCTCCAAAAAGGCAGATGCGTCCTACAGCAATCAGCCTGGTCTGGTGTGTGCCGTAATGACCGCCGACTGTTTGCCGGTGCTGTTTTGCAATAAAGCGGGAACCGAAGTCGCTGCTGCACATGCTGGTTGGCGCGGGCTGTGTGATGGCGTTCTGGAACAAACCGTCGCTCATTTCCAGGATAAACCAGAAAACATTTTGGCCTGGCTTGGTCCGGCGATTGGTCCTCAGGCATTTGAAGTTGGTCCGGAAGTCCGTGAGGCTTTCATGGCCAAAGATACACAAGCTGATAGTGCTTTCCGTCCGGTTGGCGAAAAATACTTCGCTGATATCTATCAGTTAGCCCGTCAGCGTCTGGCAAATGTCGGCGTTAATCAGGTGTTCGGCGGTGAACGCTGTACGCTAAGCGAAAAGGATGATTTTTTCTCTTATCGACGCGATCGGACCACCGGTCGTATGGCAAGTTTCATTTGGCTGATATAACCTAAAGAATCAAGACGATCCAGAAGGCTGACATATTTTTCACATAGTTCAGGTCTCTAACCTTGAATAATTGAGGGATGACCTCATTTAATCTCCAGTAGCAAAATTGACCTGTTATGGGAGGAGTTATGCGTCTGGATCGTCTTACCAATAAATTCCAGCTTGCTCTCGCCGATGCCCAGTCTCTTGCACTCGGGCACGACAACCAATTCATCGAACCTCTTCATTTAATGAGTGCACTTCTGAATCAGGAAGGGGGATCGGTACGTCCTTTATTAACCTCTGCTGGCGTGAATGCCGGGCAGTTACGCACAGCCATCGATCAGGCATTGAGCCGTTTACCGCAGGTGGAAGGCACCGGTGGTGACGTTCAGCCGTCTCAGGATCTGGTGCGCGTGCTGAATCTTTGCGACAAGCTGGCGCAAAAACGAAATGACAACTTTATCTCGTCAGAACTGTTTGTTCTGGCGGCGCTTGAATCACGCGGCACGCTGACCGACCTGCTGAAAACTGCCGGAGCAACAACCGCCAATGTGACTCAGGCGATTGAACAAATGCGCGGAGGTGACAGCGTGAACGATCAGGGAGCCGAAGACCAACGTCAGGCTTTGAAAAAATATACGCTCGATCTGACCGAACGCGCCGAGCAGGGCAAACTTGACCCGGTGATCGGTCGTGACGAAGAGATTCGCCGTACCATTCAGGTATTGCAGCGTCGCACCAAAAATAACCCGGTGCTGATCGGTGAACCTGGCGTCGGGAAAACGGCGATAGTCGAAGGGCTGGCACAGCGAATTGTGAATGGTGAAGTGCCTGAAGGGCTGAAAGGCCGTCGGGTGCTGGCGCTGGATATGGGCGCGCTGGTGGCAGGGGCCAAATATCGTGGGGAATTTGAAGAACGTCTGAAAGGCGTGCTCAACGATTTGGCGAAACAGGAAGGCAACGTCATTCTGTTTATCGATGAGCTGCACACTATGGTCGGGGCGGGGAAAGCGGACGGCGCGATGGACGCCGGGAACATGCTTAAGCCAGCGCTGGCCCGCGGTGAACTGCACTGCGTCGGGGCGACAACGCTTGATGAATACCGTCAGTACATCGAGAAAGACGCCGCGCTGGAACGTCGATTCCAGAAAGTATTTGTCGCTGAGCCATCAGTCGAAGATACCATTGCGATATTACGTGGCCTGAAAGAGCGTTATGAATTGCACCACCATGTGCAGATAACCGATCCGGCGATTGTTGCTGCGGCGACGTTATCACATCGTTATATTGCTGACCGACAACTGCCGGATAAAGCCATTGACCTGATAGATGAGGCGGCATCCAGCATTCGTATGCAGATAGACTCGAAGCCGGAAGAACTGGACCGACTCGAGCGGCGTATCATTCAGCTCAAGCTTGAACAGCAGGCGCTGAAAAAAGAGTCGGACGAAGCCAGCCTTAAACGTCTGGATATGCTTAATGAAGAACTGGACGACAAAGAACGTCAGTATTCTGAGCTGGAAGAAGAGTGGAAAGCAGAGAAAGCCTCGCTGTCCGGAACGCAAACTATTAAAGCAGAGCTTGAGCAAGCGAAAATTGCTATCGAGCAGGCACGCCGCGTGGGTGATTTGGCGCGGATGTCTGAGCTGCAATACGGCAAAATTCCTGAACTGGAAAAACAGCTCACTGTGGCGACCCAGTCTGAAGGCAAAACCATGCGTCTGCTGCGTAACCGCGTAACTGACGTCGAAATTGCTGACGTGCTGGCACGCTGGACCGGTATTCCTGTCGCCAGAATGTTGGAAGGCGAGCGTGACAAACTGCTGCGGATGGAGCAACAGTTGCACAGCCGAGTGATTGGACAGAATGAAGCGGTAGAAGCTGTATCGAATGCGATTCGTCGAAGCCGTGCTGGATTGTCGGATCCCAATCGTCCGATTGGTTCGTTCCTGTTCCTCGGGCCGACCGGTGTCGGGAAAACCGAACTCTGTAAGGCGTTGGCTAACTTTATGTTCGACAGCGACGATGCGATGGTGCGTATCGATATGTCCGAGTTTATGGAAAAACACTCGGTCTCTCGTCTGGTCGGTGCGCCTCCGGGATACGTCGGTTATGAAGAGGGCGGTTATCTGACCGAAGCCGTTCGCCGTCGTCCGTATTCGGTGATTCTGCTTGATGAAGTTGAGAAGGCACACCCGGATGTGTTCAACATCTTATTGCAGGTGCTGGATGATGGTCGTCTGACGGACGGGCAGGGGAGAACGGTCGATTTCCGCAATACGGTGGTTATCATGACCTCCAACCTCGGTTCTGATTTGATTCAGGAACGTTTCGGCGAACTGGACTATGGACACATGAAGGATTTGGTGATGGGCGTTGTCAGCCACAGCTTCCGTCCAGAGTTCATCAACCGTATAGATGAAGTCGTGGTCTTCCATCCGTTGGGTGAGCAACATATCGCCTCGATTGCGAA
Source organism: Scandinavium sp. M-37 (assembly GCF_043558715.1). Classification (NCBI taxonomy): domain Bacteria; kingdom Pseudomonadati; phylum Pseudomonadota; class Gammaproteobacteria; order Enterobacterales; family Enterobacteriaceae; genus Scandinavium; species Scandinavium sp. M-37. Next base: position 430 of record NZ_JBIGIN010000029.1, on the reverse strand, counting down.
GATCCAGCTTCAGCGTTTGTACCAGCGTCTCGAAGAGCGCGGCTATGACGTGCATATAGAAGATGATGCGCTGAAGCTGTTAAGCGAAAACGGCTACGACCCAGTGTACGGGGCGCGTCCTCTGAAACGTGCTATCCAGCAGCAGATTGAAAACCCGCTGGCGCAGCAAATCCTTTCTGGTGAGCTGATTCCTGGGAAAACGATCCGTCTGATGGTCAAAGATGACCGCATCGTGGCAGTGCAGTAAGTCACAAAAAAGCAAAAACGGGCCCTCAGGGGCTCGTTTTTGTTTAAAAACCAGGCGAATATTTGCCTTTTATTGATGTTTTGTATGAATGGTGAGCGGTCGGAAAGTTTTTTTGAATTTAGACTTGCCGTCTCAGAATAACTCCCTATAATGCGCCTCCACTGACACGGAACAACGGCAAGC
>NZ_JBIGIN010000028.1:0-58177 GCF_043558715.1 Scandinavium sp. M-37 | reverse complement strand
CTTCAGAACGGCGATGATCTGGTGTTCGGTGAATCGGATCTTACGCATAGCGATCTCCTCAGGTGACATAATCAGTATGTCGGAAGATCTCCAAAAGTGAATGGTTCGGTTAAGCGGGATACTTACACCACCGGAGGCGCTTTTCTGGTGAGCTGGCTGTTAGTCGGCCTTATCTTTATTGTCCTGACGGTAGTCTGTGAGAGTATCAATCTGCTGTTCGGTTTTCTTCCTGTCCTCCTGCTATGGGTGTTGATGCCGCTTATGATGGCAAAAGGATTGCGTTATCAGGCAATGATGACCCGGCTGAATAATGTGCGCTTTGGGTTTAAATGTGGCATAGGTAACGTCATGTGGACGATGCTGGGGTTACCGCTGCTGCTGGGCATTGCGGTAATTTTTGTCCTTTATGCCGTCAACCGCATGATGGGAATACCTGAAAGCACGAATGGTGGATTACTTCAGCTCGCCGTCTTAGCGGTGCTGGGGCTGCTATCTGTTGGTATCACCAATGGGATTATGTATGGTAAATGGATGCAACTCCTGGGCAGCAATGCCTGTTTTGGTATTCACCCTTTCCGCATCGCTATTTCGCTTAAACGCTGCATAGTTATTTGTATCTCCGCTATGCTTATATTGGTTCCGTTTACGATTGTAATCGGAAAATTGATGGCGCCGTTTTATATTACGTTGTCCGCAGAAATCGCAAAGGGGGGAATGGATCCGGCGATAAGTGATGCGGTGGCGCAGGAATATCTGCCGCAGATTATTGTTAGCTATATCCTTTATTTTATGGCCATCGTTCTGATGTCAATATTTTCCAAGGCGGCGCTGCGCAATCAGTTTATTAACGGACTGCGTCTTGGCGATTCACTGACTTTCCGCTCAACCCTGACGTTCGTTGGGTTGCTGATGCAAATACTGGTCTTAATCCTGGCGACAATCTGTACCTTTGGGCTGGCGTATCCGTGGGCAAAAATGCGTTACATGCGCTATCTGGCCAGCAATACTTGCGTCGTGGGGGAACTGGATGATCTTGAGTTGAGTGATACCGACGAGCTTAACGATACCGGTTTCTTTGCGATAATTTCGCGTGGGATGATGGTGGCAACTCCATTTATTTAGGTTCAGATAAACGGCAGACATAAAAAAAGCCGGAGATTTCTCCGGCTTTTCATTTTCATCGCATGATGACGATTACAGCGCAGCAATCACCGCTTGTTGCTCGATGATCTTGGCTTTCGCTTCTGCGTAGCCGTCCAGCTTCTCACGTTCTTTAGCGATAACCGCTTCCGGGGCGCGCGCCACGAAACCTTCGTTGGAGAGCTTGCTTTCGATGCGGCTAATTTCACCTTCGATTTTCGCCACTTCTTTCGCCAGACGCGCCAGCTCATCTTCTTTGTTGATGAGGCCAGCCATCGGGATCAGCAGCTCTGCGCCGTCGATGATTTTGGTCACAGAGACTGGACCTTTATCATCGGCTGCCAGCACGGTGATGCTGTCCAGACGCGCCAGAGTTTGCAGGAAGCCACGATTGTCGTTCACACGACGCTCCGCGTCTTTGCTGCAACCACGCAGCAGCAGTTCCAGCGGTTTGCCCGGGGAGATGTTCATTTCAGCGCGAATGTTACGCACCGCGATGATCGCCTGCTTCAGCCATTCGGTATCGGCCAGCGCGGCTTCATCCACCTGAGCGGCATCGAACGCCGGGAACGGCTGCAGCATGATGGTGTCGGCGGAAATACCGGCGATAACCTTCACGCGCTGCCAGATGGTTTCGGTAATGAATGGAATGATCGGATGCGCCAGACGCAGCAGACCTTCCAGCACCGTCACCAGCGTGTGGCGAGTGCCGCGCAGTTCCGCTTCTGTTCCGCCGGTCATTACCGGTTTGGTCAGCTCCAGATACCAGTCACAGAACTGGTTCCAGGTGAACTCGTACAGGATGCCTGCCGCGATATCGAAGCGGAAGTTATCCAGCGCGTCACGGTACGCTTTGATGGTCTGGTTGAACTCGGCGAGGATCCAGCGATCGGCCAGCGACAGCGTCATTTCGCCACCGTTGAAGCCACAGTCCTGGTCTTCGGTGTTCATCAGCACAAAGCGGCTGGCGTTCCACAGCTTGTTACAGAAGTTACGGTAACCTTCCAGACGCTTCATATCCCAGTTGATGTCGCGGCCGGTCGATGCCAGCGCCGCCAGGGTGAAGCGCAGGGCGTCGGTGCCGTGCGGCTCGATACCGTCCGGGAATTGCTTCTCGGTGCGTTTGGCAATTTTCTCAGCCAGCTGCGGCTGCATCATGTTGCCGGTACGTTTCTCCAGCAGGTCTGCCAGCGAAATCCCGTCGACCATATCCAGTGGGTCAATGACGTTGCCCTTGGATTTGGACATCTTCTGGCCTTCGTCATCACGAATCAGACCGGTCATGTAGATGGTCTTGAACGGGATCTGCGGCTTGCCGTCTTCATCTTTGATGAAGTGCATGGTCATCATGATCATGCGGGCAATCCAGAAGAAGATGATGTCGAAGCCGGAGACCATCACGCTGGTCGGATGGAACTGACGCAGCGCGTCGGTGTTTTCCGGCCAGCCCAGCGTGGAGAAGGTCCACAGCGCGGAGGAGAACCAGGTGTCGAGTACGTCTTCGTCCTGGCGCAGCGCCACGTCAGCGCCGAGATTATTTTCCTGACGCACTTCCTCTTCGGTGCGGCCAACGAACACATTGCCTTCGTTGTCGTACCACGCCGGGATGCGGTGACCCCACCACAGCTGACGGGAAATACACCAGTCCTGAATATCACGCATCCAGGAGAAATACATGTTTTCGTACTGCTTCGGCACGAACTGGATGTCGCCGTTCTCAACCGCTTCAACCGCCGGTTTCGCCAGCACGTCGGCACGTACGTACCACTGGTCGGTCAGCATCGGTTCGATAACCACGCCGCCACGGTCGCCGTACGGCACGGTCAGGTCGTGAGGTTTGATTTCTTCGAGCAGGCCGAGGGCATCAATGGCTGCCACCACCGCTTTACGCGCGGCGAAACGCTCCAGCTTCTGGAATTCAGCCGGGATGTCTGCGGAGTAAACGTCAGACTCTTCGCCTTTGGTGTCGAACACCTGCGCACTTTCGCGGATATCGCCGTCGAAGGTCAGGATGTTGATCATCGGCAGGGCGTGACGTTTCCCGACTTCGTAGTCGTTAAAGTCATGCGCCGGGGTGATTTTCACGCAGCCGGTGCCTTTTTCCATGTCGGCGTGTTCGTCGCCCACGACAGGAATACGGCGGTTCACCAGCGGCAGCACCACGAATTTGCCGATCAAATCTTTATAACGCGGATCTTCCGGGTTGACGGCCACGCCGGTATCGCCCAGCAGGGTTTCCGGACGGGTGGTCGCTACCACTAAGTAATCTTTGCCATCGGCGGTTTTCGCGCCGTCAGCCAGCGGATAGCGGATGTGCCACATCGAGCCTTTAGACTCGCGGTTTTCCACTTCCAGGTCAGAAATCGCGGTACGCAGTTTCGGGTCCCAGTTGACCAGACGCTTACCACGATAGATCAAATCTTCCTGATACAGGCGGACGAAGACTTCTTTCACGGCATTGGAAAGACCTTCATCCATAGTGAAACGCTCGCGCTCCCAGTCTACGGAGTTACCGAGACGGCGCATCTGGCGGGTAATCGTGCCGCCGGATTCGGCTTTCCACTGCCAGATTTTGTCGATAAAGGCTTCGCGACCGTAGTCGTGACGGGTTTTACCTTCTTCAGCGGCAATTTTACGCTCAACCACCATTTGGGTAGCGATACCCGCGTGGTCCGTCCCGGCCTGCCACAGGGTATTTTTACCCTGCATACGCTGGTAGCGGATCATCGTATCCATGATGGTTTGCTGGAAGGCATGACCCATATGCAAACTGCCGGTGACGTTCGGCGGCGGGATCATGATGCAGAAGCTTTCCTGGCTTTCATCACCATTCGGTTTGAAATAGCCCTGCTTTTCCCAGTGCTCGTAAAGCGGCTGTTCGATATCTTGTGGGTTATATGTCTTTTCCATTATTTCCAGGTTGCCGTATTCAGGTTAAAACCAGCCATGCGGTACGCTTTATAGCGATCGCGCGCCAGTTGTTTCAAAGAGTCTTCGTGAGGAACGAAGTCTATCACTTCTGTGAAAGCGGTGGCAAAATCTGCAAAGCCGACGCGCAGGCTTATCAGGATATCCCGCGGGCTGCTGTTACGCTTTTGCGGCCAGGCAATTTCCACCGGCGCACCGCCGCGTGGGCCTTCACCCGACAGATTATGCGGCACAAAGCTTTCCGGTGGCCGCGACCATAGCGCCTCATCAAGGCGAATGGCCTGCTTCTCATCTTCACAGGCAATCAGAATGCGCTTGCCCGCCCGCCACCTGTCCGCCGCCAGTTCACACACCAGCTGTTCCACGGCGCTTAAGCCGTCGGCGGTGTTGTCGTTGTCGAGCAGGTAGAACGTCGCATTCTTCATAATATGGGGCTTCTTATCGTGGATTTAAACCAATCCGGTAGGCCCGGCAAGCAATGCGCCGCCGGGCAACAACTTTCTTACTCTTCGCCGCTAAAACCGGCGCGGTTCAGCAGGAACTGAGACAGCAGGGCGACCGGACGACCGGTTGCGCCTTTGGCTTTACCGGATCGCCATGCGGTCCCGGCGATGTCGAGGTGTGCCCAGTTGTACTTGCGGGCAAAGCGTGACAGGAAGCAGCCCGCGGTAATGGCCCCGCCAGGACGGCCACCGATGTTCGCCATATCCGCAAAGTTGGTTTCCAGCTGTTCCTGATACTCGTCGCCGAGCGGCAGACGCCACGCGCGGTCACCGGCCTGTTCGGACGCGCCGATCAGCTCATGCGCCAGCGGGTTGTGGTTCGACATCAGGCCGGTGATGTGATGGCCGAGGGCAATCACACACGCCCCGGTCAGGGTCGCCACATCGATAACCGCTTCCGGCTCGAAGCGTTCCACGTAGGTCAGCACGTCACACAGCACCAGACGCCCTTCGGCATCGGTGTTCAGCACTTCGACGGTCTGGCCCGACATGGTGGTCAGCACGTCGCCCGGACGATAGGCGCGCCCGCCAGGCATGTTTTCACAGCCTGCCAGAATGCCGACCACGTTCAGCGGCAGCTGAAGTTCAGCCACCATGCGCATCACGCCGTACACCGCGGCTGCCCCGCACATGTCGTACTTCATCTCGTCCATGCCTTCGGCAGGCTTGATGGAGATCCCGCCGGAGTCGAAGGTCAGGCCTTTACCGACCAGCACAATCGGACGGGCATCTTCGGACGGATTGCCTTTGTACTCAATGACCGACATCAGGGATTCGTTCTGCGAGCCGTTGCCGACCGCCAGATAGGAATGCATCCCCAGCTCGCGCATCTGCTGTTCGCCGATCACGCGGGTAACGACGTTCTTGCTGTAGGAATCCGCCAGCTGGCGCGCCTGCGAGGCGAGATAGCCTGCGTTACAGATGTTCGGCGGCATATTGCCGAGATCTTTCGCGGCTTTAATGCCCGCCGCAATCGCCAGACCGTGCTGGATAGCGCGCTCGCCGCTGGTCAGTTCACGACGCGTGGGCACGTTGAACACCATTTTACGCAGCGGGCGACGCGGCTCGCTTTTATTGGTTTTCAACTGGTCGAAGCTGTACAGCGTCTCTTTGGCGGTCTCAACCGCCTGGCGAACTTTCCAGTAATTATTGCGGCCTTTGACGTGCAGCTCGGTGAGGAAGCATACCGCTTCCATTGAGCCGGTATCATTCAGCGTATTAATCGTTTTCTGGATAACTTGCTTATACTGACGCTCATCAAGCTCGCGTTCTTTACCGCAGCCAATCAGCAGAATGCGCTCGGAGAGCACGTTCGGCACGTGGTGTAGCAGCAGAGTTTGGCCAGGTTTGCCTTCCAGCTCGCCACGGCGCAGCAGGGCGCTGATATAGCCGTCGCTTATCTTATCGAGTTGTTCGGCGATCGGGGAGAGACGGCGTGGTTCAAAGACGCCAACAACGATACAGGCACTCCGTTGTTTCTCCGGGCTACCGCTTTTTACACTGAACTCCATGCACTACGCTCCTGAATCTTAAAGACAACGGCGGTGGCTACGGATAGAATTGCAAGCTTTCGTAACTCATGTCCGCTGTTGCGGTGACTTCGTGTTAATCTTAACGATATCGCGATGTTGGCTCGTCAGAACCGGGTCTGAAACGTAAAGCCGCTGAGTCTTCTAATCTTAGCGATGTTTTCGACGACTCAAGAGAATAAATGACGTTTAAGCCATGAAACAAGCAATTTTCCTGCAATAAGACAGGTTTTAACGGGCGTATTTATAGTGATAATCATAAGATATCTGGTGCGGGAGACGCTGAAAAGCCAGCTGGCGATCCTCTTCATCCTGCTTCTGATTTTTTTCTGTCAGAAACTGGTCAGGATCCTCGGCGCTGCGGTGGACGGTGAAATCCCCACGAACCTCGTGCTGTCCCTGCTGGGACTCGGGGTGCCAGAAATGGCGCAACTTATTCTGCCCCTCAGTCTGTTCCTCGGCCTGTTGATGACGTTGGGCAAACTCTACACCGAAAGTGAAATTACGGTGATGCACGCGTGCGGCCTGAGTAAAGCCGTGCTGGTGAAAGCCGCAATGATCCTTGCGCTTTTCACCGCCATTGTGGCGGCGGTCAACGTGATGTGGGCCGGGCCGTGGTCCTCCCGTCATCAGGACGAAGTCTTAGCCGAAGCCAAAGCCAACCCGGGCATGGCGGCGCTAGCCCAGGGCCAGTTCCAGCAGGCCAGCGATGGCAGCTCGGTGCTGTTTATCGAAGGGGTGAACGGTAGCCAATTCCATGATGTGTTCATGGCGCAAATCCGCCCTAACGGCAACGCGCGCCCGTCCGTGGTCGTCGCCGACTCCGGGCACCTCTCCCAGCGCAAAGATGGCGCCCAGGTGGTGAACCTCAATCAGGGGACCCGCTTTGAAGGCACCGCGATGCTGCGTGATTTCCGCATCACCGATTTTAAAGATTACCAGGCGATTATCGGTCATCAGACCGTGGCCCTCGATCCGAACGATACCGAACAGATGAGCATGACCGCGCTGTGGAATGCCGACACGCCGAAGGCGCGCGCAGAGCTGCACTGGCGTCTGACCCTGGTCGCGACGGTGTTTATCATGGCGCTGATGGTGGTTCCGCTGAGCGTGGTCAACCCCCGTCAGGGGCGCGTGCTGTCGATGCTGCCTGCAATGCTGCTGTATCTGGTGTTCTTCCTGGTGCAGACCTCGCTCAAATCCAACGGCGGCAAGGGCAAAATTGACCCGAGCCTGTGGATGTGGGCGATCAACGTGCTCTACTTTGCGTTGGCGGTGGGGCTAAACCTCTGGGATACGATACCGATGCGCCGCCTTCGGGAACGGATTAGCGGGAAAGGAGCGGTATAATGCAGCTATTTGGCGTACTTGACCGCTACATCGGTAAAACCATTTTCACCACCATCATGATGACCCTGTTCATGCTGGTGTCGCTCTCAGGCATCATCAAGTTTGTCGACCAGCTGAAAAAAGCCGGGCAGGGCAGCTACGACGCGCTGGGCGCAGGCATGTATACCCTGCTCAGCATCCCAAAAGACGTGCAAATCTTCTTCCCGATGGCGGCGCTGCTTGGCGCGCTGTTGGGTTTAGGGATGCTGGCGCAGCGTAGCGAACTGGTGGTCATGCAGGCGTCCGGTTTCACCCGTATGCAGGTGGCGATGGCGGTGATGAAAACCGCGATTCCGCTGGTGCTGCTGACGATGGCTATCGGCGAATGGGTTGCCCCGCAGGGCGAACAGATGGCGCGTAACCTGCGTGCGCAGGCGATGTACGGCGGTTCGCTGCTGTCTACCCAGCAAGGCATGTGGGCAAAAGATGGCAATAACTACATCTACATCGAACGCATTAAAGGCGACGATGAGCTCGGTGGCATCAGCATCTACAGCTTTAACGACAAGCGTCGTTTGCAGTCGGTGCGCTACGCCGCCTCGGCGAAGTTTGATAAAGACGCCAAAGCCTGGCGCCTGTCGCAGGTGGATGAATCTAACCTGACCGATCCGAAGCAGGTCACCGGTTCACAGACCGTCAGCGGCACCTGGAAAACCAACCTCACTCCGGACAAACTGGGCGTGGTGGCACTGGACCCGGATGCGCTGTCGATTAGCGGCCTGCACAACTACGTGAAGTATCTCAAGTCCAGCGGCCAGGACGCCGGGCGCTACCAGCTGAACATGTGGAGTAAAATCTTCCAGCCGATGTCGGTGGCGGTGATGATGCTGATGGCGCTGTCATTTATCTTCGGTCCGCTGCGGAGCGTGGCGATGGGGGTGCGGGTGGTAACGGGGATAAGCTTCGGTTTCGTGTTCTACGTCCTCGACCAGATCTTTGGCCCGCTGACCCTGGTGTACGGCATCCCGCCGATTGTCGGGGCGCTGCTGCCAAGTGCCAGCTTCTTCCTGATTAGCCTGTGGCTGATGACGCGTAAAGCGTAATCCTCTCGAGCGCCCGGCGGCGCAAATAGCTTGCCGGGCCTACGACCTTTTTCGCTCTTCCCCTCTCCCTGAGGGAGAGGGTAGGGTGAGGGTGCTTTTAAAATTACCGCTTTCTCCCTCCGAGCAAACTCCCCAGCATCCCGCGCACTATTTGATTGGTAATCTGCCGGGTGGCGCTCTTCGCCATCGTCTGCACTACGCCATCGCGCTTACCGCCGCGTGGCCCGGTGGTGCCAAACAGAATATCCTTCAGCCCGCCGAGAATACCGTCGTCGACATTTACCGCCGTCCCTTTAGCCGGAGGCGCGTTCTGTTCTTCGGTCGTGGCCTGCACACCCTGTTGCAGCTTCTCGAACGCCGATTCCCGGTCGACCTCATCTTCATACTTGCCGTACAGCGGCGAGTTATTAATGAGCCCATTGCGCTCATCGTCGGTCACGGGCCCCATGCGCGAGCTCGGGGCAATCACCATCGCACGCTGCACCACCGACGGGCTGCCTTTTTCATCGAGGAACGACACCAGCGCCTCGCCGGTGCCCAGTTCCTGAATCGCCTTTTCGGTATCGAACGCCGGGTTGGCGCGCATGGTCTGCGCCGCGGTTTTCACCGCTTTCTGATCCTTCGGCGTAAAGGCACGCAGGGCGTGCTGCACGCGGTTGCCAAGCTGGCCGAGCACGTTATCGGGAATGTCAGACGGGTTCTGCGAGACAAAATAAACCCCCACCGCTTTGGAGCGGATCAGGCGGATAACCTGCTCGATTTTATCCAGCAGCACCTGCGGCGCATCGCTGAACAGCAGATGTGCTTCATCAAAGAAGAACACCAGTTTGGGTTTCTCGAGGTCACCCGCTTCCGGTAGCTGTTCGTATAGCTCAGAGAGCATCCACAGCAGGCTGGCGGCGTACAGTTTCGGCATCTGATAGAGCTTTTCGGCGCTCAGGATGTTGATAATCCCTTTCCCGTTGCTGTCGGTACGCATCCAGTCTTTGATGTCGAGCATCGGCTCGCCGAAGAAGTGCTCCGCGCCCTGTTGTTCGAGCGTCAGCAGCCCGCGCTGGATAGCGCCCACCGAGGCTCCGCTGATATTACCGTACTGATTCTGGAACGATTTGGCGTTATCCCCGATGTACTGGGTAATGGCACGCAGATCTTTAAAGTCGAGCAGGAGCAGACCCTGATCGTCAGCAATGCGGAAGATAATGTTCAGCACGCCGGTCTGGATTTCATTCAGATTGAGCAGGCGCGCCAGCAGCAGAGGCCCAAGGTCAGAGACCGTGGCGCGAACCGGATGCCCCTTCTCGCCGAAAATATCCCACACCACCACCGGATTACCGTGCGGCTGCCAGTCGGTCACGCCGATTTTTTTCAGCCGCTCGAGCAGTTTGTCCGAGGCCTGTCCCTCCTGCGCCACGCCGGTTAAATCGCCTTTCACATCGGCCATAAACACCGGCACGCCGATCGCGGAAAATGACTCGGCCATTTTTTGCAGGGTGACGGTTTTCCCGGTCCCCGTCGCGCCGGTGATCAGCCCGTGGCGGTTGGCCATGCCGGGCAGTAAATACAGCTGTTGTTCCGTGGTCTGGGCTATCAGCAAAGGTGAGCTCATGGTGTTTCCTCCGTAGATTCAAGGCAGAGTATAGGTTAAAGCCAATGAAAATATGATGAGGTCATTCCGCTCTTTGCGGCGTAAACCACAGCGCCGACTATGCTTTTCCTATCCGTTTGCAATGAACGTTTCAAAAGAGTGAAAGGTAATGTCCAGATTCTTCTTCAATGACCGCAAGCAGCTGGTCAATGATGCCATCGAAGGCATCGTCTTATCGGCCCCGCACGGCAACCTGGTGCGGTTAGATATCGATCCGGCAATCCGCATCATTGCCCGTGGCGACTGGGATAAAAGCCGCGTGGCGGTGATTTCCGGCGGCGGCTCCGGCCACGAACCGGCGCATGCCGGGTTTGTCGGCAAAGGGATGCTCACCGCGGCGGTGTGCGGCGACCTGTTCGCCTCGCCGAGCGTGGATGCGGTGCTCAACGCCATCGTGGCGGTGACCGGCGATCGCGGCTGCCTGCTGATTGTGAAAAACTACACCGGCGACCGCCTGAACTTCGGCCTGGCGGCGGAGAAAGCCAAACGTCATGGCCTGAAAGTCGAGATGGTGATCGTCGCCGACGACATCGCCCTGCCGGACAACAAACAGCCGCGCGGCATCGCGGGCACCGCGCTGGTGCATAAAATCGCAGGCCACGCCGCCGAACAGGGGAAATCCCTCAACGAAGTGCGGCACATCGCCCAACAGGCGTGCGATAACGTCTACAGCCTCGGCGTGGCGATGGAGACCTGTAACCTGCCGGGCAGCGACGATGCAGAAGGGCGCATCAAACCCGGACACGTCGAGCTGGGCCTGGGGATCCACGGTGAACCGGGTGCCTCGGTGGTCGACAGCCATAACAGCAAAGCCATCATCGACACCCTGGTAACACCGTTGCAGAAGCACATCGGCGACGCGAAGGTGGCGGTACTGATCAACAACCTCGGCGGCGTCTCGGCGCTGGAGATGGCGCTGCTGACCAAAGAGCTGGCGCACTCGGCGTTACAAGGGCAGATCAGCTGGCTGATTGGCCCGGCGGCGCTGGTCAGTTCGCTGGACATGAAAGGCTTCTCGCTCTCGGTTCTGAAGCTTACCCCGGCGTTTGAGGAGGCGCTGCAGGCCGAGGTCGAGACCCTCGGCTGGCAAAAACCGGTGGCGTTCGCCCCGCTGAAAACCGTGGCTTACAGCAAAATTCACGACAGCGTGGAAGCCACGCCGTCTGACAACCCGCAGGTGAAAGCGGTGCTCACGGCAGCCACCCGGACGCTGATTGACCTGGAGAACCGCCTCAACGCGCTGGATGCCAAAGTAGGCGATGGCGATACCGGCTCAACCTTTGCCGAAGGCGCGCGGGATATTGCCCAACTGCTGAATGCGGGCAAACTGCCGCTGAATAACAGCGCGCAGCTGTTGCAGCTGATCGGCGACCGATTAGCGACGGTGATGGGCGGCTCCAGCGGGGTGTTGATGTCTATCTTCTTCACCGCGGCCGGACAGGCGATTCACGACGGCAAAAAGCTACCCGACGCGTTGCTCAGCGGGCTGATGCAGATGAAACAGTATGGCGGGGCCGATCTGGGCGATCGGACGTTAATCGACGCTCTGCAACCGGCGCTGGAAGCTTTGCGCGACCAGGGCATGCAAGCTGCCGTCAGCGCGGCGAAAACGGGAGCCGAAAGCACCGCCCGGATGCAGAAAGCGGGCGCGGGACGCTCATCATATGTGAACCAGCAGAACCTGGACGGCGTCACCGACCCGGGGGCGGTGGCAATAGCAGAAGTGTTTGCGGCAATGATTACTGGATAATCCCGTAGGCCCGGCAAGGCGTGGCCGCCGCCGGGCACTCGTTACTCAACGCGCGAGACTTAAAAATCCGCTTTCAGCACCACGCGATAACGGGCTTTGCCCTCGCGAACGTGCTTCAGGGCTTCGTTGATTTGCGACATCGGGAACAGCTCGGTGGTCGGGGCCACTTTGGTGCGTCCGGCAAACTTCATCAGCTTGCGCAGTTCCGCCGGGTTACCGGTGGCAGAACCGGAGATGCTGCGGTCGCCGCCAATCAGGGTAAAGGCAGGCACCTGCAACGGCTTCATCACCGCGCCGACGGTATGGAAGTTGCCGCCGTAGGCCAGCGCTTCGAAGTACGGCTGCCAGTCCAGATCCACGCTCACGGTGTTGATGATCAGGTCGAACTGCCCGGCCAGCTGTTTCAGGGCTTCCGGATCACGGCTGTTAACCACCCGGTCGGCACCCATCGCCAGCACTTCTTCCTCTTTCGCCGGATTAGAGCTGAACGCCGTCACTTCCGCACCCATGGCGTGCAGCAGTTTAATGGCGATATGCCCCAGGCCGCCGATACCAATCACGCCCACGCGGCTGGTGGCGGTGACGTTATTGAGCAGCAGCGGTTTGAAAACGGTAATGCCGCCGCACAGCAGCGGGCCTGCGGATTCGATATCGATGCTTTCCGGAAGGGGAATGACCCATTGCCAGTCGGCGCGCAGCTTATCGGCAAAGCCGCCGCGGTTGATGATGGTTGGCAGCGAGCCTTCCAGGCAGTTGATTTGGTTGCCGCTGATGCAGGCATCGCAATGTCCGCAGCTGCGCGCCGTCCAGCCCACGCCCACACGCTGGCCCACTTTCAGGCCTTTGTTCTGAGCCGCCGCGCCCAGCGCCGCCACCCGACCAATCACTTCATGGCCAGCAACCAGCGGATAGCTCGACATGCCCCATTCGTTGTCGATCATCGACAGGTCTGAATGGCAAATGCCGCAGTAATCGACCTGCACCTCGACGTCTTCCGGCTGCAGTTCACCCGCGTCGTATTCCCAAACTTCCAGATCGGCACCCGCCTGTTTCGCGGCGTAGCTTTTTATGATGGACATCGCACTTCCCTCAATTTGATGTTGAACTGGAAGTGTAGAGCATGGCAAGCGGCGGTGCTTAACAGAAGGCGGCGGGAAAGGGGTGAGTGTGGGGAGGATTCTGGCCTGCTGAAATTTTCAACACTTAACGAGTCTGACTCGAGACGGCGCTTGCAAGGTGCCGGATGACAGGTATAATCGCACCCGCTATCAGCATATCCCTTCCGTGCCGGAGTGGCGAAATCGGTAGACGCAGTTGATTCAAAATCAACCGTAGAAATACGTGCCGGTTCGAGTCCGGCCTTCGGCACCATTAGTTCTTCCAAGACCATCCGAGAAAGTCCAATTATCCCTTAAAAATCAATGCTTGCAGCGATTTTTACGTCCTGAGTCGTCCGAGGTTGTCCGTTGAAATCCGGATGTCATTGGGGGCATAATTGGGGGCATCTTAACTTCGATTAGAAATGTGCCCCCAAATGAAGCTCAACGCCAGACAGGTCGAGACCGCAAAGCCAAAAGACAAAACCTACAAAATGGCCGATGGCGGCGGTTTGTATCTCGAGGTTTCGGCTAAGGGTTCCAAATACTGGCGTATGAAATACAGACGCCCCTCTGACAAAAAAGAGGATCGCCTCGCTTTTGGTGTTTGGCCTACTGTGACGCTTGCTCAGGCAAGAGCAAAGCGCGACGAAGCTAAAAAGCTCTTAGTACAGGGCATAGACCCAAAAGCCGAACAGAAAGAGGCTCAGGCCGAGAATTCGGGGGCATACACTTTCGAAACTATCGCTCGTGAATGGCATGACAGTAACAAGCGCTGGAGCGAAGACCATCGATCGCGCGTTCTTCGCTATCTTGAGCTTTATATTTTCCCTCATATCGGTTCGTCCGACATTCGCCAGCTCAAAACCAGTCACCTGTTAGCCCCGATTAAAAAAGTTGATGCCAGCGGTAAGCATGATGTTGCGCAGCGTCTTCAGCAGCGTGTCACGGCTATTATGCGTTATGCCGTACAGAACGATTACATCGACTCAAATCCAGCCAGTGATATGGCCGGTGCGCTATCGACAACCAAAGCGCGACATTACCCCGCTTTACCCTCCAGCAGCTTCCCTGAGTTTCTTGCACGCCTTGCTGCATATCGTGGCCGTGTAATGACACGGATCGCGGTCGAGCTTTCCTTACTAACTTTTGTGCGTTCCAGTGAATTACGTTTCGCGCGTTGGGATGAGTTCGACTTCGATAAATTTCTTTGGCGTATACCTGCAAAACGAGAAGAAATTAAGGGGGTGCGTTATTCGTATCGTGGCATGAAGATGAAAGAGGAGCATATCGTTCCACTTAGTCGTCAGGCGATGAATTTGTTAGGCCAGTTAAAGCAGATTAGTGGTGATAAAGAACTGCTTTTTCCGGGCGATCATGACGCAACTAAGGTTATGAGTGAAAACACGGTAAATAGCGCATTGCGTGCGATGGGTTATGACACAAAAACCGAAGTATGTGGGCATGGCTTTAGAACGATGGCGCGTGGTGCTTTAGGTGAGTCAGGGTTATGGAGTGATGACGCGATAGAGCGCCAGTTAAGCCACTCAGAACGTAATAGTGTACGAGCGGCTTATATCCACACTTCTGAGCATTTAGATGAGCGGAGATTGATGGTGCAGTGGTGGGCTGATTACTTAGATGCAAATAAAAAAATATATGTTGCACCTTATGATTATGCTAAGTCGAACTAGTTTTCAGACTAAACTATGTGAGATGTTATGTAATCATTATCACGTTTCTCAGAGTTACCCTCACACCCGACTTGAAATGTTAGCGGAATGAAGCGTAATGTAGTTATGGGATTTTTACTGGATAGAATTATTTTAAGGAAACTACCATGCCTAAATTAAGAATATATTTCTCGGATTTTTTTAATGTTGCACCAGAAAAAATAAAAAACTATGGTGCTTTCAATATTTCGTTAATTAATGATCTTCCATTGTTTATAGATCCATTTTTATTATTTAACAATGAAAGCTATAAAGAATTGCATCAAAGTATAATAAAATATGTTTCTTTTTTACGAGACCGATCTCAACACGGTGAATTGAATAGTGGCTTGATTAAAAGTTGGTTTTTATTCCCAGAGGTAAAGCAAAACTGGTTAGGTTATAGTATTGTTGGTAATGGTGGTAGTGGCCTTGGTATTGATTTCGCAAAATCATTAAACAATTCATTCTCTAGTGTACTTCAAAATTTTGGCAAGGAAGAAATAACGGAAGGTAGTCATCTTGAGAAGTTGTGCTTAATTAAGGAAGGCATTGGAAAGGACAGCGTAAGTGATTTTACCACCAACTTAATTAAATCTTTTTTATTAAAGTATACTGAAGATTTTGCTAAAGATAATATAGAAAAGAAATATCTCGCAGAGCACATGGTGGCTAAGGTTGAATTTAATTATGAAACTCGAAGTTGGTCATCAAAGAAATTCACACTGCCAACTTATGATGGCGATTATGTTCTTTTAACACCAAGGGATATACTTACAAAAGATGAAACTTGGATTAACAGGAATGAAATGATAGAGGACTTTAGAGATATATGTGATAGTATCTCTAATGATCAATTACGTGGTCAGTTATCAGATTACTTTAATAGATGTTTGCCTGATGAGGCAAAGAAAAAAGAAAGGGAGCTAGCTGCGGATTTAACTATAAAGAACTATCCTAGCTTTATAGATTATTATATCCGTTATAAAGAACAGAACCCAAATGGGGCTAATCGCGAGAGCGATGCAAAAGTTAGTGAAACTGAGCGTAGATATGTTGAAGCTGTACAGCTTTTAGTTAATATGATTTTTGAAAGGAATGAAGACTTCTTTCATGCAAAGGATGACACATTCGAAGAAACTTATAAACGGGTTAGTTACCTTAAACAAGTTATCGAAAATAACAACGGATATAAAGTTTTCTACTTGAATGGTGTACCTGTTAAACGAGAAGCTGATTTACAGTTAATGTTTCGATTGACATGGTTTGCTAGTATTTCGGATGTAAACAGCGAAGTTGATAATGGTAGAGGACCAGTGGATTACAAGATATCACGAGGCTCCAAAGATAAAACATTGGTCGAGTTTAAATTAGCCAGTAACTCTAAGCTAAAGCAGAATCTAGCAAATCAGGTAAAAGTCTACGAGTCAGCAAATGAAACTAAAAAATCTATAAAGGTGATTTTGTATTTTAATGATACAGAACTATCTAAGCTAATTAAAGTGTTTAAAGAACTAGGGGTTAAGGAAAGTAAGGAATTGGTTATAATCGATGCGAGACCTAATAAAGTATCTGCCTCAAATGTAAAATAACCCCTTACGGGGTTGTTTTTTTAATTTTGCATTTTATTTCCTCAATGCTAAAGGGCGGGGTTCTTTTATGGATCATTTTATGACAATTTGAGCAAACGGTAATTACATCTTTTAGATGTGTTTGAATCATTTCCTCTGAATTGCTTTCAGATAGTGGATTCAAATGGTGACATTCTATAAATTCTTTTCCTATATCGCCGTAATACTCTTCAAAATCAAAGTCACAAACATGGCATCGATATCCATGTAATTCTTTTGCTATCGATACAAGCCGTGAATTTCTAGAGAAAAAAGAAATCTCCTTTCTTTGTTGTAGCCCTTCTGAAAATAAAACTTCACTTTTTAAATTATTGCTAGAGATTGATTTTCTTATTTTTCGCAAATACCCATTCGCACCATTATGGATAATTAGCCTTTCTTCCATAACTCTATAAATGCTACCGTTTGGGCGGAATTTATGACTATATCCTAAATCATTCACTAACTCTTTCCATGTGTAGCTAATTACTTCAGAATCAAACAAAAATATTAAGGGAAAGCGCTCGTCACCCCATAATGATTTTGACAACTCAGGCGATGGTTCATTTAATATAAACTTTATTTTGCATAATATAGGTATGTCTCCGTCCTTAGCTCTTGTCCTGACAAGCAAGACAATATCACCAATTTGAATTTTTTTTATTATGCTTGCAGCTCCTTTGGGTACACCCCATACGTTGCAAAATCCATCACTGAATTCATTATTTAAGACTTTCTGGATGTGTTCTGGATTGTTAGTGAAACTAGCAATATTCTCCGTCTTTATTTTTTTATAAACTGTTTTGGGGAACGCACTCTCTGCTCCTTTTATACCAACTTCATGGAAGTAAAATTGCATTTATAACTCCCTGTATTTTTTTTGGATGCTCAGTTTGGATTGATTATAAGAATATACTTCTGGATTGATATTTGTCTACATATGTATGTATTAAATCTGAAGTAGGTTTATAACACCAAAATGACTGATTTCCATCATCTCCGGGCAGCATTCCTTCCACTTGACCTGAACTCCTTAGAGGCCTGCTAACCCACTCAAATAACACCATTCCTATCCTGCATTCTCGCGAATTCGCGCGGCCCAACGGCAAACACAGATCGAGATAATAAATAATTAATTATTACTCCAGCGCGCAATGCTCTCCCCGCCACGCCTGCCCGCTTTTGGGGTGGGTTTTAATGCAGGTGCATAATCTGGCTGAGGCCGCGCCAGAGCTGGCGCGGAAGGGCGAGTAAAATTCAGGATTTTGCATGCAAAACCATGCAGCCCAGGCGTGCATGGTCATTTTTTGCGAAATAGCAGTTTTTTTTGGGGATTTTTACGCGGATTTTTTGCGGGTCTGCTTCGCTTGTCTTCGCAGGAAAATCTGGCACTGTTCGGGTGAATATTTTGCCTGACAGTCTGTCCGGGACGCTCTGTCCGGCCGGAATCCAATGGCGGTCAGAATATCCCGGTCGTCTTCTGCGTAACTGATGCCGGGCTGTGTCGTCAGATGCACCGAAAGCGCCTCTCGGATGCTGGCGGCCGCACGGTCGAGCGCTCGCTCCCTGACCCTCTCCGGCTGTCCGTTGAGGTGCATCAGCTCCGGGGCGAGGGCTGCGGCCATTGCTGAGCCGTGTTCTGACATAAAGGCGCGGAGCTGGCGACGGATACTGATACGCTGTACCGCTTCATGCGCCAGGATGTAATGCCCGGCGGCCTGATTCACTTCCCATTTTTTCAGGTCAACGCGGTCACGCAGGGTTTCTGGTGTATCCTCCCCGGTCACATGGCCGGTCAGTTCATACTCTCTGTACACCATTTCAGCCTGCGACAGCGCCGCCTTACAGGTCAGCCAGGCCACTTTGTTTTGCTGGCAGGCCTCAACGGCCTGCTCCAGTGGAATGCGGGTCATCTTTTCGTCTCCTGAATCAGTGGCGCATCGATGAGCGGGCGCGGTCGAGCAAGGGGCGAGCCTGCGGTGCCACAGGAGCCGGCTCCGGCTCTTGTTTTTTTGTTGGCTGGTGTATCACGTCATCGATGGATTCAATGGTGCGAAACGTGGCAGAGCAGAACACATCGATGCATTGGTAGTAGCACTGTTTGACGTTGTCTGCCAGATAGCGGCTGGTGCGTACATGCGAGGGTTTTCGACAGAACGGGCAGCGCATCATGGCTTCACCTCCTGCGTTTTACTTTTTGCTGCCAGTTCTGCGCTTTTTGCCATCCGGCGCACGGGGCTTTTGTAGAGATCCATATCCACACCAGTAAGTGCCGGGCGGTGGAGGCCGAGCTGGGAAATAACCGGCTCCCGCTCCATATTGAAAGTGTAAAAATGGCTCTGCGTCAGTACCTGTGCCCCCAGTTCCTCATACAGTTTTTTGTGGGGATGTTCTCCCCCCTTCAGTTCGAGCTCACGCAGTCGAAGGGTGAAAGCCCGCACCAGTGCCGGGCTGATATTCTTCATCGCCTCTGCCCATTCATTCTGTGCACAGACGGAGAATGCACTGAGATGGGCGCAGACATAGTCTTTTCCGGAGGTACATGCGGCCAGCATCACGCGGGCTTTATCATCTTCAAGGTCGGCAATCAGCCCGGTAAATTCCTCTGCCAGTTCGCGGCTGGCCGTTCGCTGGCTGTGCTCGGCCTTCATCTCAGGGGTCATTACCCCGCGCAGCTCACGGAAACGGGTGCGCCAGTTCTGCACAGCCTCAGCACTTTCTTCCAGCGCGTTCTGACGCTCTTTCTCGCTGCGGATGATAGACGCGCTGATATCGTTCAGCTTGAGCATATTGTCAGTGTGGGCCGTTTTTGCCTGAATGAATGACGCCAGCGCCTTGTTCAGACTGGCAGCGGCGTTACGGGAGGCTGTCTCATTCATGGCCTTCAGGGTACCGTCAATGAGAGTGCGGGTTTTCTCATACTGCGTGCTGCCGATGGTTTTCATTACGGCGGTAAACATGTCTTTTTTCATCGTCGGGCTCTCTGTGTTTTCAACCTGACACCATTCTGCCCCGCCCCAGACAACAACTCGATCCAATGCAGTTGTGGCACTTCTGGCACAAGCAAGGGCGGTTAAACCCGGCTGGCCAGAGAAAGGTCTCTGGAAGACCCTGTTTCTGTTTGTTTTTCTACTTATAACTACTCACTACTGTTCACTAAGAATAAAAAAGAAGGTAATACAGCAAGTTAGAGAGTGAACAGTTGAGAGGGAAGTGTTCACTGAGTGTTCACTACTGTTCACTCTACATCTTCCCCAATGCGTTCCTGATTTAGGCTTTATTCAGGTTGATATATTTTTTTTTATCGCCAAAACAATTAAGGGATCGTGCAGTGAAGTGCAATGAAATGCAAACGTATACAAAATCATTGCTATAGCTTGAAAATCAATCAGTTATGGGGTGTGGTAGTTAAAAATAATTTGTTGCCCCGAGCCAAAATATTCACAAAATAGATAGCTACCCGAAGCCGGAAGGACACGTCCGGCACTGTATAGATTTTATGAGGTAGCCCGATGCACACTGCTTTTTCTTCCCCGTCTTCTGCCCCCGCCGCACCAATGATGCCGGTCTCAGATGCCGTTCAGGAGCGTTTTCTACGCCTGCCTGAAGTGATGCATTTGTGTGGTATCTCCCGCTCCACCATCTATGACCTCATCAGCCGGAATGCCTTTCCGCAGCAGGTATCCCTCGGCGGCAAAAATGTTGCGTGGCTTCACTCCGAAATTGCCGCGTGGATGGCCGATCGCATCGCCGCCCGTAACAGAGGCTATGACGCATGAAGAAGGCTGCGCCGCAAAAATCCCCTTTTTCTGGCTTGCATCTGTTGTTTGTTTCCTGGTACAGTTTTCCCGCTGTCGCAAAATCGGCAGCCGGGCGTAGGAACCCGAGTTACTTATTGGCGACAACAGACGCGCCTTGCGTCTTTTTTTACGTCGTTGCTCAGGCACACCCATTTTTCGGGCTGTGGTGCTTATACCTTAGCCCCTGTCAGATAATGGTGGTCCGGGCGGGGCAGCCTTCGGGCTGGCCGGTTTCCAATAAGGCCGGTATTCCTACCCCCGTTCGGGCCACCACCCATGAGTGTAGGAACTCCAGTGGTGGCATTTACCGCTACTTATTGGAGGCTGCCATCATGGCTACAATCCTCACCCCGTCTCACCCGCAGTTTGTCTTTGTGTTTGCCGCCGTCCGTCGCGCAGACCGTAAACCCCGTATCTGTATGATCCGTACTATTGCCGGTGATGAGTGCTCTGCACGCCGTGCCCTTATTCGCGAATATGTTCTCTCGTTTGCTGGTCGTCTGCCGGTAGCGGAGGTGCATGTATGAATCAGCCTTCTCTCACAATCAAAGATCTCGAATGTCTCGAGCACCTGCGCAACGTCGGCCAGTTCGTCAGTGAAATGTCGCAGGTACAGGACTGTACTTCCGTGCGTCGGGATCCGGCGCAGCAGTCACAGCTTTCCTCTGTGATTTACCTCATGACTGCTCAGCTCGACAGTGTGGTCGAACGCTGTAATCAGCGCTGGCTCACCGGGGAGGCAAACGTATGAAGCAGCCATTAACCCCGGCTTTACGTGTCGCCCTCTACCGCCGGGCCGTCGCCTGTGCCTGGCTGACCGTATGCGAACATCAGCACCGCTATCCGCGCCTCACCCTCGACACGCTGGAAAGCGCCATGACTGACGAACTCGAGGGCTTCTATCTGCGCCAGCACGGTGAGGAAAAAGGCCGTCAGATTGCTTGTGCGCTGCTTGAAGATTTGATGGAAGCCGGGCCACTGAAAGCTGTGCCGTCACTGTCCTTTCTCGGGCTGGTCGTGATGGATGAGTTATGCGCCCGCCACATCAACACACCGGCACTGCACTGAGGGAGAAAACGCCATGAAACTGAACGTTACGGAAACCGTCAAACAGGCGAGCGGCCACTGGCTGCGCATTCTCCCGGCGCTGGGGGTGAAGGTCATTAAAAACCGGCATCAGGCCTGCCCGGTGTGCGGCGGCACTGACCGTTTTCGCTTCGATGACAAAGAGGGGCGCGGCACGTGGTTCTGTAACCAGTGCGGCGCGGGAGATGGCCTGAAACTGGTTGAGAAGGTCTTCGGTGTGAACCCGTCAGAGGCGGCCGGGAAGGTAAATGCCGTCACCGGCAATCTGCCGCCGGTCACTCCTGAAGTAATGGCCGCAACAGACGCTGAAACTGAGGCTGGTCGCACAGCGGCCGCAAAACTTGCTACGTCACTCATGGAGAAAGCTCGTCCGGCCACCGGCAACGCCTATCTGACCCGCAAGGGCTTCCCTGGTCGCGAATGCCTGACGCTGACGGCCACGCATAAAACCGGCGGCGTGACCTACCGTGCCGGTGATGTGGTGGTGCCGCTGCACGACGGGGCCGGCGCACTGGTAAATCTCCAGCTCATCAATGCTGACGGTCTCAAACGAACGCTGAAGGGCGGGCAGGTGAAAGGGGCAAGTCACATCATCGAAGGACAGAAACAGGCCGGAAAACGCCTGTGGATTGCGGAGGGCTACGCCACGGCTCTGACCGTGCATCAGCTCACTGGTGAAACCGTCATGGTGGCGCTGTCGTCCGTGAACCTCCTTTCTCTGGCAAGCCTGGCCCGGCGAAAGTACCCGGCCTGTCAGATTGTGCTGGCGGCCGACCGTGACCTCAACGGCGACGGCCAGACCAAAGCCGCTGCGGCCGCAGAAGCCTGTGAGGGCGTAGTGGCCCTGCCGCCGGTGTTCGGCGACTGGAACGATGCGTTTATGCTGCATGGCGAAGACTGCACCCGCCGGGCGATATACAACGCAATTAAGGCCCCGGCCGTCAGCCCGTTTGAGACTATGAGTGAGGCAGAATTTACTGCCATGAGTACCAGCGAGAAAGCGATGCGGGTGCATGAGCATTACGGCGAAGCGCTGGCCGTCGATGCGAACGGCCAGCTCCTTTCCCGCTATGGGGCGGGTATCTGGAAAATTATCCCGCCGTCTGATTTTGCCCGTGACGTGGCCGGGCTGTTTCAGCGTCTGCGCGCCCCATTCTCGTCCGGGAAAATCGGCTCGGTAGTCGACACCCTGAAACTTATTATTCCGCAGCAGAACTTCCCGGCGCGGCGGCTGATTGGCTTTCGCAACGGCGTGCTCGATACCGGCACCGGCTTATTCAGCCCGCACAGCAAATCACACTGGCTGCGTACCCTGTGCGACGTCGATTTTACCCCGCCGGTGGAGGGCGAAATGCTGGAATCGCATGCGCCGAATTTCTGGCGCTGGCTCGACCGTGCCGCCGGTTTTCGGGCAGAGAAGCGCGATATTATTCTCGCCGCACTGTTTATGGTGCTGGCGAACCGCTACGACTGGCAACTCTTTCTGGAAGTGACCGGCCCCGGCGGCAGCGGGAAGAGTATTCTGGCCGAAATCGCGACCATGCTCGCCGGGGAGGATAACGCCACCTCAGCGACCATCGAAACGCTGGAATCACCACGTGAACGCGCCGCCCTGATAGGTTTCTCGCTGATTCGACTGCCTGACCAGGAGAAATGGAGCGGCGACGGCGCAGGGCTTAAGGCCATCACCGGCGGCGATGCCGTGTCGGTTGACCCGAAATACAAGGATGCGTATTCGACGCACATTCCGGCGGTCATTCTGGCCGTGAACAATAACCCGATGCGCTTCACTGACCGCAGCGGCGGTGTCTCCCGTCGCCGGGTGATTCTGCACTTCCCGGAACAAATCGCCCCTGAAGAGCGCGACCCGAAGCTGAAAGACAAGATTGCCCGTGAGCTGGCCGTCATTGTGCGCCAGCTCATGCAGAAGTTCAGCGACCCGATGAGCGCGAGGACGTTGCTACAGTCTCAGCAGAACTCCGACGAGGCACTCAGCATTAAACGGGATGCTGACCCGACCTTTGATTTTTGCGGCTACCTTGAGGCGCTACCGGAGCCTGACGGGATGTTTATGGGGAACGCCAACATTATCCCGCGCCAGCCCCGGCTCTACCTGTATCACGCCTATCTGATTTACATGGAGGCGCACGGCTATAAGAACACTCTCAGCCTGACCATGTTCGGGAAAGGACTGTCGTCCATGCTCAAAGAGTACGGGCTGAACTATGACAAGCGGCGAACCAATCAGGGGATGCAGACCAATCTGGCACTCAGGGAGGAAAGTAATGCCGACTGGCTGCCGAAATGCGATGAGCCCGCAGCGAAATAACCTATCTCAGACCGGCTATGCCGGTCATTTTTTTCTAAAAAACGGCAAAAGTGAACTGTGTGAATATTTTTCGTGGAAAAGTTTTTCTTTCTATTCATCATTACCTTTCACGTATAGTCCAATTCGATTAGGGTGATCGTTTTGGGAATAGATAACAGTCATATTGATGAGCTGATAACTGCAATGATGTGCTAGAGCGAAGCAAGGGTATGCGATTGTTTTGATTGCTTGAAAGCTTTGGGCTAAAAGACAATGATGATTGTACCCGCAATCCCTATAATTTAGTTTAAGAGAGGCAATAACTGTGGTTGCATTTTTATCGAGTGATTCATGGCAAGGAATAGGCGTTATAGTTTCAATAATTATTGCTGTTATGGGTGTCCTTTTTTCTCAAAATATCCGGAGAAAAGTATTTAGGTCGAAAAATTCATTGTTTTTAGAAAATTCTAACGTTCCAAATGAACTCCTAGAAGGGCAATTTACCACCTTATTCGGAAAAGTAAGAGAGGAGGTGTTTCCCGGCCCCCCGAATTATGAATCAATAAATAATGGTGACAGGCCTCAGTTTTATTGGGTTTTGTATGTGAATTCACCGATTAGTTTGGTAGGGCGGAGCATGGAAAATGGTGCGCTATATGAGAATGGAAATTCATGTATGTTCCAATTGAATCTCACGGATGCAATTTATGAAAATCGCCTTGATATTCTCGGGAAGTACGTGAAGGTTGATGGAGATATCTTCTTTGGACATTCTGGGCATCACAAAACTAAAGCTGTGTTAAATGTTAACTCCATTCATGTTTTGAGATAGGTAATATAATTGCATATTTTATAATATGTTTATAGATTACAGTGAGTGTCATGATTGTTTACTGTGTTAAATCAAGCAAGGAGTTTATCGTGAAGGATAGTTCGTCGAGGAGGGTTCGATGTTTCCATCTCTGGATTCAAATTATTACACAAATCACAACGATAATTGCAGCTGTTGTCGTCGGGCTTTGGGGTTATTATTCAACTATTTATGTGAAAAAAGAAAAAGAAGTTACAGAATATACGCTAAAAGAATTAAAGCAGAAGACTACTCAAACACCGCATATTCAGGTAAAGGTCGATTCGATTGTTCAGCCTATCGAAAATGGCCAAAAATTACTACAGATCAAGGTCACCCTATCAAATCTTGGTACCAAAGAAAGTAGAGTTACGCTGGACGATGATTCCTTGACTTTGATCCCTATTAAATTCACCGAGGGTAAACCAGCCTTTCAGGAACCAATTAATCTCCTTTCAGGACGTTATACGGGTACCCTTAACAGAATGCCACTTCAATTCGTTAATATCGGTGCTGGCGAAAGTTATGAGCTTACATTTGTGCATAGCTTAAGCAGCGCTGGCACTTTCCTGATCCATTTTCTCGCTCTTAACGGTATAAGCCCCTCAGCGAATGAGCTTTCAGCTACTAATGGTATTCCATACAAATATTCCGTGGGAGTGGATGAATATATCATTGTAAAGTGAAAATGGTGGCTGGAATAGCTAGCAATTAAATAATTACAATAATTATCATTCAATTGCTAATTAAATGAAAGAAGCATGCGTAATCTGTATAGTAAAAACACTCTATAGTGATCGGAGATAGGATAACCTTCCAATCTAAAGTTCCCCAAACTCTACATCTTGAAATGAACAATACTCCTGTGTCCGAAGTAAATTACTAGTACATACCAGTATGCCGAATTTTGGCTTTGCTGTAGTTATGGTGAACAGTAAAGTGTTCACTATTCACCAACCATTCACGCTGTATCATAATGAAAATTAAGATAAAAAATACAGAGTGAACAGTGTGAACAGTTTTCCTGAAAAAAAGTTTTTTTCTGTTCCGGTTCGGATCCGAGTAACGGATCCAAACCAAGTAAGAGATTTTTTGGATTTTTTCTATAAAACCAACAAGTTGAGGTAGATATGGTCACAAAAAATGATGGGGGCACAAAAGGGGGCACATGAGACAGTCCTTATTAATTTTTCGTTTAATTTCATTGTGTTGAATTGATATTTGAGTCCGGCCTTCGCACCGTATTATAATATGATTTCTATGTGTCATTTCACTTAATTAACCGGCCTCGTTAATATGATGTCAAATTTACGCTATCCTAAACCACCCCATCACCACCTCTGCCAAATCATCCTCAACCGTATAAAAGTAACAGGATGGAACATTCAGCACTTCAGCGAGTTTGCACGCCAAAGCAAAATCTGGTGTGTGGATGCCTCTTTCGTATTGGTTCATCCGTGCGCTGGCAGTGGCTTCGTCGATACCCGCAAGAATGCCTAACTTTTGCTGTGAAAGACCTGCTCTTAAACGTGCTTCTTTTAACCGATGCGGCAACATGATGATCCTGAAAAGTCTGGAAACAGAATCATGATTCTGGTAGCTGATAGTTGAAAATGCACTAAGTTATGCTTAGTATTTATGGTTAAAATGTATACTGCGGCTAGCCTTTAAGGAGTGATATGCAGAAAAGAACTGATATGCATCCGGCTGATATCATTGCGCAATTGCGTAAGCGCAACTCGTCGCTGGCGGCGCTATCTCGTCAAAGTGGTTTAAGCTCTTCCACGTTGGCGAACGCGCTTAACCGACCATGGCCGAAAGGTGAGTGTTTGATTGCCGATGCGTTAGGTGTTGAGCCGTGTTGCATCTGGCCCAGCCGTTATTACGATGAGAACGGAAAATTAATAGATCGTCGTGAATTAATCCGTGGGAAGAATAAATAAAAACAGATTTGTGCTGACCAGCCCCGCCTATCGATGGGGCAAGTTCAATACTTCATACGTGTGTTCGCTTTTAACGCTTAGGCCAACATCATTTCCTGTTTCTCTTTTCCTGAAATTACTTCCCAGCTCCCTTTCTTATCAACTCCCGTCTTTCCACCAACACCCCATCCCGAAAATACCGGCTAGGCCAAATCACCGACGGGTGTACTCCTATCGCTTCGGCTATCAAATACTCCCCTTTGGGCCACTCTCGTGTCAGTGCGTTTGCCAGCGTTGATGAGCTAAGCCCGCAAGCGCGAGACACGGCTGCCAGTGATGTTCCTTTCTTGCGTAACGAGGCGATGATATCCGCCTGGTGCCAGTCTTGTTTGTTCATGATTCCCTCCATGCGACGAAAAGTAATGTGATGTGCTAACAATGAAATGCTACGAGATTCGTAGTTTTATATCCATTACAAAAACTACGAATTTCGTAGTTTTGCGATCGTTCGTCATTTTTCAATGAAAGACCTATGTAACAAGAACTTATTGGAAACCGCGGCACATCAGTTACGTTTCTCGTAGTATCGGGAAACGTATAAAGCTACGACTATCGTAGCTATGAACGAATCCACTACCTACCAACAGATTTTTTGCCTGCGTCTGAAACATGCCAGGCTGGCGAAAGGTCTCTCGCAGAAGAAGCTCGGCATGCTTGCCGGGATAGACGAGTTTGTCGCAAGCACCAGAATCAATCGATATGAGCAAGGCGTTCATCAGGCCAGTATCGAAGTAGTGCATCAACTCGCGAAAGCGCTTGAAGTGCCGACGGCGTATTTCTATACCGATGATGACGACTTGGCATTGTTGCTGTTCAACTGGGAGCGGATAGAGCCTGAGTTGAAGAACACATTATTGACATCTCTTCAGGCTGAACCTTTTAAGTAAAGTCGAATTAACAAAAACTTATTTGAAATCCAGCATTATGAGTTACGTTTCTCGTAGTATCGGGAAACGTATAAAGCTACGACTATCGTAGCTATGAACGAATCCACTACCTACCAACAGATTTTTTGCCAGCGTCTGAAACATGCCAGGCTGGCGAAAGGTCTCTCGCAGAAGAAGCTCGGCATGCTTGCCGGGATAGACGAGTTTGTCGCAAGCACAAGAATCAATCGATATGAGCAGGGCGTTCATCAGGCCAGTATCGAAGTAGTGCATCAATTAGCCAAAGCGCTTGAAGTGCCGACGGCCTATTTCTACACCGATGATGACGATCTGGCATTGTTGCTATTCAACTGGGAGCGGATAGACCCTGAGTTGAAGCGAAATTTATTGGCATCTCTTAAACCAGATTTATAAGGTCCAGCCGTTATTACGATGAGACCGGAAAGTTAATAGATCGTCGCAAATTAATTCGTGGGATGAATAAATAAGTTCCAGTAATTATGTCTAGCGGGGATTTTATTAACCGAAAATAAAATCCCCGTTCTTTTAATTCAGAGCGTTAGATCTCATATTGTCCTTTCATGCGCCGTTATGATTGCGTTCCACAAAGGATCGACAAGGGACTGAACGTGGATACGGTCGAGGAACTAAACGGGACATACTTTTATGCAGGCCATTCTAATCTGACGGCAACAGAGCTATTTTTCATGGTGTTCGTAATGACGACGGCCAATCATTTTGGGGTGAAAGATATTACAGCCATTGCTTAAATCCTTTGGTCAATCGGGTCTTCAGAGTGGGGCGCTTTCTCCGCCAGCAGTGCAAAAAGTTTGCCCTCAAACGTCTCGCTTACCGGCCATTCGTGGCTGTCCGGGCGCTGCAGGACGTTAAAGCCCGCGTTACCGAGCAGGGAGACATAGTCGTCATCCCGCCAGGCCGTCATCTGGCTACCAAAGCGGGTAGTACGCCCGCTTTCATCTATCGCCCAGAACTGCGTTGAGCTGGTCTGGGCCTCTTCATCCCAGGCATTTTCGGTTAACAACAGATGAGGCACCGCAAGGAACAGCCCGTGCGGACAACGCTGCCAGCTCGCCGGGGCCATGCCCTGACGCTTAATTTCATCAAAAGTATGAACTTCAGCGAGCAGCCTGCCGCCCGGCACCAGCCATCGCGCGCAGCGGCTGAATAGGGCCTGAGCGTCTGCGGCACTGAATACATTCAGCTCTCCGAAGGTCATCATGATGAAATCGAACGGTGCTTGCGGGCAGTAGGTGCGGATATCCTGCTGGATGTAATCAATGTTCTGGCCCGCGCGTTGTGCCTGCTGGCGTGCCCATTCAATGGAGGCTGGTGAGAAGTCCACGCCCGTGCAGCGAAATCCACGTTCG
Organism: Scandinavium sp. M-37; assembly: GCF_043558715.1. Classification (NCBI taxonomy): domain Bacteria; kingdom Pseudomonadati; phylum Pseudomonadota; class Gammaproteobacteria; order Enterobacterales; family Enterobacteriaceae; genus Scandinavium; species Scandinavium sp. M-37. The sequence continues at coordinate 29,530 of NZ_JBIGIN010000028.1, read as the reverse complement.
GACAACAAACGTGTATAAAATCCGGGCCCGCAGCCGAGATCCAGAATGCGTGCGCCAGCCGGTAGCTGGCTGGCAATCCACGCGACCTGTTGTTCAATCACCGTTAGCCTGCGGCTGGCCCAGTCATGATCCTGCGACAGATGGTTCTCCAGCATGCGCTGGCTAAAGGCCGGTTCGTCCCAGGGGATTTTGCTTTCATCCACAGACAGCTGCAGGTAACCGGAAGCAGTAATAAGGGTGCTGATATCCATAAAGCGCTCCTTAGCGATTATCAAGCTGGGCGCGAACGTTGTTCAGCCCAGTGGTATTAATGCGGTAGGGCTGACCGTTGACCGACTTAATCAGCTTCTTGGTTTTGAGTTTTTTGAAGACGGCGAGGGTGCAATCGGTGAGCAACAGCCCTTCGCGGCTGTAGCATTCAACGGATGTGACACGGCCTGACGCATCGCGAACGTGCGCAATACGGCCGCCTTTGGCGAGAACGTGTAAGGTACGTTGTTCCTGACGGGATAAATTCATACTGGAAAACCTGTTTAATCATCATGTGCAAAACGTGCCAACACACAGCGGTGTTCGCATTCGATTTCGGCGCATTGATAATCAGTCCGGCCTGAAAAGGTCGGGAGCTGATTATCGGATGATTACATTCTCCAGCATCAAAGCCTCAGGTTGAGTTGATAGGTATTTACGCGGCGAAGGATAACACCTGGTTTTTGTATGTGAATAGCCGGAGGGCCAAAGTGTGATCCCTACACACCACTTATCCCACCAGTTCCACCCCATTCCCGTCCGGGTCGACGATCACCGCTTCGTAGTAGCCATCCCCGGTCATCCGCGGGCCGCTTTTCAAAATCCCTTCTGCGCGGGCCTTATCCGCCAACGCATCCACGGTCTGACGGTCGCCGACGTTGATGGCGATATGCGCCCAGCCGCAGAACTCGCGGTTCTCGGGGGCGTCTGGCAGGTTAGGGAGGGTCATCAACTCAATCGTTGGGCCATCGGCAAGGGTAATAAAATGCGAGGCAAAACCCGGTCGGTTTTTGCTGAGATACTTCTCGTTGGCTTTCCCGCCAAAATATCGCTGCCAGAAGGCGGCCTGTGCCTCCAGGTCGCGGGTCCACAGGGCTACGTGCGCAATCTTCATGGTTATCTCCTTGAATGCAATCTCTCGATTATGCATCCACTGACGCCGGGCCGATATCGCCCGCTGTTCAGGATGTGATCGCGATGGGGAGGAATGCTACTCTGCCTGTCCGCTAACTTCATTATGGATACCACGCGATGCTCACCGGCCTGAACCATCTCACGCTTGCGGTCACCGACCTTGCCCGCAGCATTGATTTTTATCAGCAGCAGTTGGGGCTGCGGCTGCATGCCCGTTGGAATAGCGGGGCGTATTTTAGCTGCGGAGCGCTGTGGCTGTGCCTGTCGGTCGATACGCAGGTGTCGGATAAGCGCGATTACACCCACTATGCCTTCAGCATTGCCGTCTCGGAATTTACAGGGTTCGTGGCACGTCTTGAAGCGCAAGGCGCGGTGATGTGGAAGGACAATAAAAGCGAAGGGGAGTCGTTCTATTTTCTCGATCCTGACGGCCATCGGCTGGAACTCCACGTCGGGGATTTAGCCCAGCGTGTGGCGGCCTGTCGCGAGAAACCCTATGCCGGGATGGTGTTTTTTGACTGAATAGTAAAGTTCATATCACCGTCGCCTTCATCCCCTCAGTCGACTCAGGCTTGGCAAACATATAGCCCTGCCCCCAGGCGATGCCAATATCCCGAATGGGGGTCCAACTCTATTTCCTTCCGATCGTTAACAAATTATTGCGATCGTGCTCGCAACGTGGACAATGATTAACCATGTGTTGCGTTTATATTAACGAAATCAATAGTTTTACTTAAGTCATGGGATGGGAAATGGACAGGAATACTCAGAGATTCGCATCATACTGGCGTAATTCGTTAGCTGATGCTGAATCTGGGAAAGGGGCATTTTCGCGGAAGGATGAGGATTTATTCACCCAGTGGATGAATATCACCACAGGAAGGCTAGATGAAGAGATCGTACGCGCGTTTTTTAAAGATGAAGATGATGCGGTTAAGACCGTTGAGGTACTTTTACGGCCTAAAGTATGGATCCTTTTAATAAAGCATGGCAAAGAGCTAACCGCTGGCGCGCCAGGTATCGTCACACCATTGATTACCCCAGCACTTCTTAACCGCGAAGGTTTCCTCTTTCCTACCGCACCCGCCACCATTCCACGTGATCTGCTTGAGCCGCTTCCCAAAGGTACCTTCTCAATTGGTGAGATGGCGCAGTATGACCAATACAAAACCACGCATAACTCATCTACTTTTGGTGATGATGACGCACAAGAACGCCTTAACGAGACAGATGAACAGCGTGCAGAGCGTTATGAAAAATATCTTCACCAGTGGGAAAAGTACCTAAATCAGGCCGACGATCTTTTAAACAATGTTGCCGGGCTGTGGAGTACAACTCACGAGCAATATATACCGGCTGAATATGGCTATATTGTTAAAGCAAAACAGTCTGGCGGAGCCAGTATCCATATTCTCCCCCTGTACGATCATTTGCAGGTGTGCCAAAAAGACGTTCCGTTACTGTCGCGCTTTGCTTCAACGGAAATGCCTCTCGTAGAACCTATCCTAAGTGCTAATACAAAATTCAGCGAACGTCTGGGGTATTCTGGCGACACGTTCCCTTTGGCTATGTCTCAGCGTGATGCCCTAAGCCATTATCTCACTCAGCAGTCGGGCGATATCCTCGCAGTTAATGGCCCGCCGGGAACCGGAAAAACTACACTGGTTCTGTCTATCATAGCCACTGAATGGGCAAGGGCTGCTCTCAACAAAACCGAACCACCAGTTGTGATTGCTACATCGACCAACAATCAGGCTGTGACCAACATTATTGAAGCCTTCGGTAAAGATTTTGCTACCGGCACTGGAGTAATGTCAGGGCGCTGGTTACCTGATCTGAAAAGCTATGGCGCTTACTTCCCTTCGTCGAGTCGGAAGGCGGCTGCAGTTGATAAATATCAGACGGAAGATTTTTATAATCGAATTGAATCTCGTGAATATATTGAACTTGCGCAGGCTTACTATCTTGAGAAGGCAAAGGCGGCGTTCCCATCGGAAGATTGCGGTTCTCCCGAGCGCGTCGTAGATCTTCTGCATGAGTGTTTAACAGATCACGATACTCTCCTTAAACAAATCGAATCCGCATGGAAAAGACTTAATAGCATCCGCGAGGAGCGCCGTGCTATCAGCGAAGAAATCGACCAGTATATTCAGGACAAAAATGGGTTACTGCTCGCCAGCACGAATGAAATCGCGCAGTTAACTGAGGGAAAAAAGCAGTGGCAACAGTATCGTGCTGGTGAGTCGATGGTGTATGCATTTTTCTCATGGCTCCCAGCTATTCGTACTAAGCGCCAATATCAGATTAACCTTTTCCTGGAGTCGACGTTTGGTACCAGAATGGCCGAGTTTCACGGCAACGTCCCAGAAAATGTCGATACTTATATTGATGGTCTGATTGCTCAGGCACAAATAGAGCAGGCTGAATATCAACAGCAAATCGATTTTGCTCAGGATGTTTCACGACGGGAAAGCGAGGCTGTTAAATCCTGGCAGGACCTGAGTCGAACGCTGGGATATACAAATGACAAGGAACTGAGTCTGGCAGGAGCCGACGAACTTGCTGATACGCAAATCCGTTTCCCTGCGTTCCTGCTGGCTACTCATTATTGGGAAGGACGATGGCTGATGGATATGTCAGCGATTGATAATCTTCAAAAAGAAAAAATCCGCCGTGGGGCTAAAAGTGTTAAGGCCCGCTGGCAGCGTAGAATGAAACTTACCCCCTGTGTAGTCATGACCTGTTACATGTTGCCTTACCATATGAAAACCAGTGAGTTTATCGGTGGGGCTAAGAAATATGATGATAACTATTTATATAATTTTACCGATTTGCTGATCGTCGACGAAGCGGGTCAGGTGCTTCCAGAGGTTGCTGCATCCTCCTTTGCGCTGGCAAAAAAAGCGTTAGTGATTGGCGATACAGAACAGATTGCGCCAATCTGGAACAGCCAACCTGGCATTGATATCGGCAATATGGTGGAGGAGAATATTCTCCCCGGTGGTACGCAAGAAGAACTCACGGACGCATATGCAGTGGTGTGCGATTCTGGAAAAAGTGCTGCATCTGGCAGTGTGATGAAGGTTGCTCAGTTTAGCTCACGCTACCAGTATGACCCTGACTTTGCTCGCGGAATGTACCTCTATGAGCACCGTCGCTGCTTCGATAACATTATTGGCTACTGCAACGCTCTCTGCTATCACGGTAAGTTACAGCCCAAACGAGGTGCGGAAAAGGAGACCATATTTCCAGCAATGGGCTATCTGCACATTGATGGAAAAGGGATGCAGGCAAACGGCGGAAGCCGCTATAACGAGTTTGAGGCAGAGACAATCGCAGCATGGCTGGCGACTCACAAAGAGGACATTGAGCGTCATTACTGCAAACCCCTGCACGAAATGGTAGGCGTTGTTACGCCATTTTCTGCACAAGTTAACGCTATAAAGGCGTCATTACGTAAGTTGAATATTAATTGTAGTGGCGATGAAAAATCACTGACTGTGGGTACCGTGCACTCCTTACAAGGTGCTGAAAGGGCGATCGTGCTTTTCTCCCCAGTCTATTCTAAACATGAAGACGGCGGGTTTATCGACAGCGATAGCAGCATGCTTAATGTTGCCGTCTCCCGCGCGAAAGATAGCTTTCTTGTCTTCGGTGATATGGATCTATTTGAGATCCAGCCGAGTTCTTCGCCGCGAGGATTGTTGGCCAAATACCTGTTTGCTTCCACCAGTAATGCATTGCAGTTTGAGTTTCGGGAGCGCGTGGATTTAAATGCATCGCAAACTCAAATCTCTACTCTGCACGGCGTTGAGCAACACGATGCATTTCTGAACCAAACATTTGGCACTATAGGGAAGAGTATTACCATTGTATCCCCTTGGCTAACCTGGCAAAAACTGGAACAAACGGGTTTCTTAACGTCGATGATTCATGCGCGCTCACGCGGTATTGGTATCACCGTGGTGACGGACAGAAATTTTAATACCGAGCACACCGACTACGAAAAGCGCAAAGAAAAGCAACAGCGTCTTCAAGCTGCGCTGGATAAGCTAAACGAAATGGGTGTCACTACCAAGCTGGTCAACCGCGTACACAGTAAAATCGTGATTGGGGACGAGGGGCTACTGTGCGTAGGTTCGTTTAACTGGTTTAGTGCCACACGAGAAGAGAAATATCAGCGATACGATACGTCGATGGTATATCGTGGCGAAAGCTTAAAAGACGAAATTACAACGATTTATAACAGCCTGGAAAAGCGCCAGTTCAATTAATAGCGCTATTCACTTAGAAGGGGATCGGCGTTCTTCACTGAGACGTCGAACCCCAACTCACACCTTCACTTCCAACCCTTCAATCGATGCCGCATTGATTTTTCTCCAGCACCCGACACATCTCGTCAATCGGCAGCGGTCGCCAGAATAAGAAGCCCTGCGCCAGATCGATGCCCACCGAGCGCACCAGCGTCATCTCGTGTTCGGTCTCAATCCCTTCGATCAGGATCTGGCGCAGCTCATCTTCGGTCTCTACCCCTTCAATCACCACGTGGCATTCGGTCAGCCGACAGAGTTTGGTGACCTGATTTAAGAACTGCAGACCGCCTTTTTTGGACAAGCCCTGTACCAGCGAGCGGTCGAGCTTAATTTTGTCCAGCGGGTAGCGCGTCAGGTAGTTAAGCGTCGAATAACCCGCCCCAAAGTCATCCAGCGCAATTTTTATCCCGTGCTGCTTGAGCTGGCCGAGAATAAACGACACCTGTTCCGGGTTGGTTAGCGCCTGAGACTCGGTAATCTCCATCTCCAGCGTCCAGCCTGCGGGCAGCGGTTCACTCAAAATGCGCGAGATAACGTTGAACAGCCGCGGGTCATGCAGCGTCTGCGGGGAAACGTTTACCGATAGCGTCATGTCGCGGTAGTCGCTCAGGTGTTCACGCAGGTAGCCTACGGCCTGTTCCATCACCCAGAAGTCGATATCGGCCATCGCGTTCAGGCGGTTGTAATCGTCTAAAAAGTAGGGCGGGGTGAGGGTGCCGTCGTTGCCCTGATGGCGAATAAGCGCCTCCATACCGATGATTCGTCGGTCGCTCAGGCGCACCTGCGGCTGGAAGTAGAGGACGAAATGGCCGCTGGATTGCAGGGCATACACGCGGTCCAGCGCCTCCAGATAAGCTTTCTCTTCGGTCAGCGCGCGGTGATCGGGGACCAGCTCCAGATTGGTGGGTTGCATGAACAGATGCTGATCCGGGGCGTTCTTTTTGCTGAGGGTCCAGCGCTGAATAAAGGGCGCATAAATCATCGCCCCGACCACGATAATCAGCAGGTTCAGCGCGATGGCCGCCAGAGAGCCGTTGGTGCCAATCCAGGTGCTGATGATCGGCGGCACACTCCAGCTCACCGTCTCGGAAATGGTGGGCACCAGATGCCATGCGGTGGCGGTGTAGGCGATGATGTAGGAGACCGCAGGCACCAGCACGAAAGGGATGATCAGCAGCGGGTTCATGACGATCGGCAGGCCGAAGATCAGCGGTTCGTTGATGTTGAATATCGCCAGCGGCAGCGACGGGCCAAGAATATGGCGATGTGAATTATCTTTGCTGAACAATATGCACAGCAGCAGGCTGAGGGTATTGCCGGTGCCGCCCATGGTGCACCAGATGTTGTAAAACTCCGGACTCAAAATATTGAGCGATTCCTGGCCCGCGTGCCAGGCGGTAATATTGGCCTGTGCCTGGGCAATGAAATGGCTGTCGATATCGCTAAAGATGAAATAACCGTGGATGCCGAACAGCCACGGAATGCAGCGCAAAACGATATACAGCAACCCGGTAGCGAAGCTCTGCGGATAACTCTGCTCCAGGGTGTGGCGGATAATCGGTGCCAGTGGGTTCACTATTTCCTGCATCAGGGTATTCACCACAAAGGCGAAAACGGAAATCATCACCACGGAAAACAGAAACAGGGCGAAGTGTTTCTTGTTGCGCGTTTGCAGGCGGGGCTGCTTATCCACGGCACCAATCACCCGGTCTAATAATGTATTGACCACCAGGCCGGATAACAGCGCGACCGGAATCGAGATATCCATAAAAAAAAGCCGATCGTGGCTGATGGCGCAGCTGATAAACAGCAGGCTACAGAAATTGACCGTCAAAAAATGCACCACCGAACGGTGATTACGAATCGCCCAATGCAGCGCCATAAAGGCGTTCATCAGGATCGGCATAAAATCCATCAGCGTTTGCTGGAGCTGTTCCAGCCAGCTGGCAAAAGCGACCCATCCCAGATGGGCGGCAATAACGGAACTCACCAGAAGCAGCGCGCGAATAATGACGAAGGGAACAATGGCTAACGAACTGGCGACGATGGCGCGGATAATGTTGTTGTTAAACAGCACCGCCTTACTGGTGTTTAATTGATAAATAAAATTGTTGTGTAGCCATGTCTTCACCATCGGGATAACCACCGTTTGACAGGTTTGCCAGATATTTTAGATATATTTCGATTCGCTGTTTCGGAATGCGGCGGGAACAGTCTGATCGCCTGAATAATGGGGTGCAGGGTATTCAGCGACGGGCTGAATATAACCATATAACGGTATTGTCGATCAATAGAGAATAATTAATAGGTTTCCTTGATAGGGCTCGGTGATCAATTGCAGGGCAGCGATCGGTATAAGCTATTGATGTGTTGCTATTTTTGTGGGTTATGTGTGAGTTGTGTGTTATTTGTTTAAATTATGTTTGTGGCGTCCTGAGCCGTCAATTTACCCGGTATTCCACCGTAATCTGATTACTCAGCACCCCCAGCGGGGGATACAGCGGCCCGCGTGCGACGGAGAGATATTCAAAGCGGTACGGGCCCGCCGCCGGGTATCCGGCAGGCAGGGTGATTTCCCCGCGCAGGCCGGGCAGCGCCACGCAGCGATGGCCACTGCAAATCTGGATACGAAAGCCCACGGGCGTCGGGCCATCCGGGGTGATTTTCCACGAGAGTCGCGTGGCAACGGCCCCTTTTGGCAGGGCAGAGGCCGCCTGAATGGGGCGGCTTTTTAAGGTCTGCTGCCCACGGGTCAACGTGCCGCCAAAGCTCTGGCTGGTCCAGGAGCCGTTCGCCGCCTGTGCGACCGGGGCGATGAACAGCAGGGCGAGAATACCTGCGCGGATCATGCTTTCCTGCCTATCACCCACGTCATGCGCACGTTGCGCTGGGTGTTAATCTCCTGGCTGGAGAGTACCGCCATCTGCGGGAAGATACGGCGCAGGTAGCGCGACAGCATCAGGCGCAGGGAAGGATTGACCAGCAGCACCGGCGGCGCACCGAGGCCCTCCTGGTGCAGCAGCGCCTGTTCGGTCTGCTTCATCAGGTTCTCGGCAATGCCTGGTTCGATGGCGCTCCCGCTCTGGGTGGCCTGTACCAGCAGCTGTTCCAGCGACAAATCGAGGCCTATCACCTGAATATCGTCTTCCCCCGGGAACCACTGCTGGGTGATGGCGCGCGCCAGACGGGCACGCACCCGGGCGGTGAGGTCGTCGGCATCGCTGTGGCTGGTGGCAAACTCTGCCAGGGTGTCGATGATGGTGCGCATATCGCGGATCGGCACCCGTTCGGACAGCAGGTTTTGCAGCACCTTATGCAGCGTGGTCAGGCTAATGACCGCCGGGATCAGATCTTCGACCAGCTTCGGCGAGTGTTTGGTGAGCTGATCCAGCAGCTGCTGCGCCTCGTGGCGGCCAAACAGTTCGTCGGTGTGGGTGGCAATCAGATGGTTCAGGTGCGTCGCCACTACCGAACTGGGGTCAACCACGGTATAGCCCAGGGTCTGCGCCAGCTCGCGATGCACTTCATCAATCCACAGCGCGGGCAGGCCGAACGTCGGCTCGGCGCACGGTGTGCCCGGCACTTCGCCTTCGGCGCAGCCTGGGTTAATCGCCATCCAGCGATCGGGCTGGATCTCACCGTGGCCGATCTCCACGCCCTTGAGCAGGATCCGGTAGCGCGTCGGCGGCAGATCAAGGTTGTCGCGAATATGTACCGCCGGGGGCAGGAAGCCCATCTGCTGGGCGAACTTCTTGCGGATGCCGCGCACGCGGGTCAGGAGCTGGCCCTGCTGCTCGTGGTCAACCATTGGGATCAGCCGATAGCCCACTTCCAGCCCAAGGGTGTCTTCCATCTGCACGTCAGACCAGGTTGCTTCGTTGACCTGCGCCGCTTCGGCTTCCGCCATTGCCGGGTCATCGCTGCCAGGGCGAGCCGTCCCCGGCGCTTTTTGTTCGGCCTCGCGACCGCGCAGCCACCAGGCCAACGCCAGCAGTGAGACGGTAAACAACAGGAATACAACGTTCGGCATCCCTGGGATCAGGCCGAGCAGGCCAATCACCCCTGCCGCCAGCGCAATCACGCGCGGGGAGGAAAACAGCTGGCCGACCATCTGCTCGCCGACGTCCTGATCGTTGACCACGCGGGTCACCACCACGCCCGCAGCGGTGGAGATAACCAGGCCTGGGATCTGCGCCACCAGACCGTCGCCGATGGTCAGCAGGGTGTAAGTCTCGCCCGCCATGCTCGCCGACATGTCATGCTGCATCACGCCGATGATCAGCCCGCCGATGATGTTGATCGCCATGATCATCAGCCCGGCAATCGCATCGCCGCGCACGAATTTACTCGCCCCGTCCATCGATCCGTAAAAATCGGCTTCCTGGGTGACTTCTTTTCGGCGGCGTTTGGCTTCCTCTTCGCCAATCAGCCCGGCGTTGAGATCGGCGTCGATCGCCATCTGTTTGCCCGGCATCCCGTCGAGGGTAAATCGCGCCCCCACTTCGGCGATACGCCCGGCCCCCTTGGTGATCACCATGAAGTTGATGATTATCAGGATAATGAACACGATGATGCCGATGGCGAAGTTGCCGCCGACCAGGAAGTGGCCGAAGGCTTCAACCACCTGTCCCGCCGCACCCGCGCCGGTGTGGCCGTTCATCAGGATAACCCGGGTCGAGGCGACGTTAAGCGCCAGCCGCAGCAGGGTGGAGAACAGCAGCACCGTCGGGAAGGCGGAGAAATCCAGGGTGTTCTGACTGAACATCGCCACCAGCAGGATCATGATCGACAGCACGATGTTAAAGGTAAACAGCAGGTCCAGCACGAAGGTGGGCAGCGGCAGGATCATCATCGCGAGGATGGTCATGATCAGCACCGGACCCGCCAGCACCTGCCACTGAGTCTCCTTCATGTTTGGTAATCGTAATTTGGTGGCGATATTGGCCATCACTCTCTACTCTCTTGTGCAAAATCCAGCCCTTCGGGCACCGGAATATTTTTCGGGGCCAGCGGGCGTAAGCCGTAGCCTTTACGCCAGCGGCGCAGGCCATAAACCCAGGCCAGCACTTCCGCCACGGCGTTGTACAGTTCGGTTGGCACCGGGGTGCCAGGTTCACAGTGGCGATACAGCGCCCGGGCCAGCGGAGGCGCTTCCAGCATCGGCACGCGGTTCTCTTCGGCAAGCTCACGAATACGCAGGGCGACGAGGCCCGTACCTTTCGCCACCACCATCGGCGCACCCATGCTGCCTTCCTGGTACTTCAGCGCCACTGAGAAGTGGGTCGGGTTGTTGACCACCACGTCGGCGGTCGGCACGTCGGTCATCATCCGGCTCTGTGCCATCTGGCGTTGCAGCTGGCGTATACGGCCTTTGAGCTGCGGGTCGCCTTCCTGATTTTTGAACTCGTCCTTCACTTCCTGCCGGCTCATACGCAGCTTCTTCAGGTTGCTCCAGATCTGGTAAATCACATCGAAGGCCACCATCGGGATCAGCGACAGGATGATCACCAGCATGCAGTTAATCAGCAGTTGGCTGATGTCGCTCAGCGCCATACCGAGCGGCTCAAACATCAGGCCAATAAAGGTGTTTTTGTTGAGCAGTAAAAACAGCGTGCCGCCGATACCGGCCAGCAGCACTTTCAAAATCGCTTTCACCATCTCCGACACCATCTGGGCGGAGAACATGCGCTTGATGCCGCTCAACGGGTTGAGCTTTTTGCCGTTGAACTTGATGGCCTTGCCGCTCAGGTTCAGGCCGCCAATCATCATCGGCGCGCTGACGGCGGTAAGAAACAGGCCGCCGACGAACGGTAGAATCGCCAGAAACGCCATCCCGATAAGCGACGAAGCGTGATGCAGCATCTGTTGGGGGTCGCTCACCAGTAACCGGTCAAACGTCAGGCCGTTATGCAGCAGGTGCATCAACCGGATGCTCAGATAGTCGCCCCCCGCGACGATCAGCCCCCAGCCGACCAGCAGCATCGCCAGGGTGGTGAGTTCACGGGAGCGCGGAACCTGTCCCTCTTCTCGCGCCTTCTGTTTTCGGTGCGGTGTGGGGTCTTCCGTTTTTTCGTTATCGCTTTCCTGGGACATGGCGCACGCCTGGCTTCATCAGAAGCCGAGGGACTCCAGCAGGTCATCTACCTGCTCCTGAGAAGCCACAATCCCGTCCACGGTGGTGTTAATCTGCGGGCCATTTTTCAGGTTGGCGTCGCTTTCTTCCGCGCTGGCGTCACGTTCACGCATGTTCTCCACCAGCACGCTGATTAGCTCTTTTTCGACGGTTTCAATCACCAGCATCAGGCTTTGCAGCACTTGCCCGGTGAGATCCTGGAAGTCCTGCGCCATCATGATTTCGGTCAGTTGGCGGTTAGTCTGCTGGGTGACGTCCGGCACCTGGTGCAGAAACGCGCGGGTGGCTTTCACCAGGTCGCGGGCATCGTCCAGCGGCTGAGGCTCGGCGAACCATGCGTCCCACCGGCCGCTCAGTTCGCTGGCGCTGTCGCTCAGGCCGTCCTGTAACGGACGGGCGGCCTCGACGCTGGTCAGGGCGCGATCGGCGGCCTGCGAGGTTTTGCCGACCACGTAGTTCAAGCGGTCGCGGGTGTTGGGGAAGGCGTCGGCCACTTCCATGATCGCTTGTTCAAGGCCGAGGTTGGCCATGCTGTTACGCAGCAGGCGGGTCAGTTGCCCGATGCGTAAAAAGAGATCTTTGGTGTTTTCAGCAGATTGCGGATTGTTGTGCATCGTCCTCGCCCTTATCCCAGCTTTTCAAAGATTTTGCCGAGCTTCTCTTCCAGCGTGGCGGCAGTAAACGGCTTCACAATGTAGCCATTGGCCCCGGCCTGAGCGGCGGCAATGATGTTTTCGCGCTTGGCTTCGGCGGTGACCATCAGCACCGGCAGTTTGGCCATCACCGGGTCCACGCGAATGGTTTTCAGCAGCTCGAGGCCGTCGATGTTCGGCATGTTCCAGTCGCTGACCACGAAATCAAATTCGCCCGCGCGCAGTTTGTTCAGCGCATCCTGACCGTCTTCGGCTTCTTCGATGTGCTTGTAGCCCAGATCCTGAAGCAGATTACGTACGATGCGTCGCATGGTGGCAAAGTCGTCCACCACCAGAAAACGCAAATTTTTATCCGACATGGGGTTTATCTCCTGAACGTCGTGAGTCGGGTTTATCTCGTTGTTTGCTATCGCTAAAACTGTCCAGCAACCGCTGGCTGATATCGTCCAGGTCGACCACCTGGTGCGCCGCGCCCAGCGCAATCGCTTCGCGCGGCATGCCAAACACCACGCAGGTGGCCTCGCTTTGTGCCAGGGTGTACGCCCCGGCGTGGCGTAAGCGTAAAAGTCCCCGCGCCCCGTCGCCGCCCATGCCGGTCAGAATGGCGGCGCTGGCGTGGCGGCCCGCATGTTGGGCCACCGCGTCAAACAGCACGTCCACCGACGGGCGATGCCGATTGACCGGCGGAGCGTCGCTGAGTCTGACCAGGTAGCCCTTGCCGTGCCGCACGATGTGCATATGTCTGTCGCCGGGGGCGATCAGCGCGGTGCCCGGCTGCACCGGCTCCCCGTCTTCGCCTTCGCGCACCCGAATCTGGCACAGCGAATCGAGGCGCTGGGCGAACGAGCGGGTGAAGCCCGACGGCATATGCTGGGCAATCACAATCCCCGGGCAGCTCAGCGGGAGCGGCATCAGCACCCGGCGCAACGCTTCGGTGCCGCCGGTTGAAGAGCCGATGGCGATAATGTTCTGCTGGCTAAAGGTCCCCGCGCGCAGCGGCGCTCTGACCGGCTCCACGCTTGGCAGGCGATGCAGACGGGCGTGGGTGGCGGCCCGAATTTTCTCGGCTACCAGCACGCTCCAGTGCTCCAGATCGCCCGCCACGCGCTGATCCGGCTTCGGCAGAAAATCCACTGCGGCGTGTTCCAGCGCGGTCAGCGTGGCCTTTGAGCCCCGGGTGGTCATTGAGGAGATCATCACCACCGGCATCGGGCGCAGGCGCATCAGACGCGCAAGAAACTCCAGACCGTCCATCTTCGGCATGTCGATATCCAGCGTCAGCACGTCCGGGTTGAGCTTTTTAATCATCTCCCGGGCGATCAGCGGATCGGGCGCGGTGCCCACCATCTCCATATCGGGCTGCTGATTGATGACCGCACTCAGCAGGTTGCGCATCAACGCCGAGTCATCCACCGCCAGCACGCGTATCCGCTTCAACGCGCCGTCTCCGTCAGTTCATACACCGACTGCCCGCGCAGGCGCAGCGGCAGGTGCGAGTGGCTGAAATGCTCCGAATGGCCGACAAACAGCAGGCCGCCCGGCTTGAGCAAACGGGCAAAGCGTTCCAGCAGGCGCACCTGAGTCGGCGCATCGAAATAAATCATCACGTTGCGGCAAAAAATCGCATCGAATGGCCCCGGCACGGACCAGGTAGCGTCGAGCAAATTGAGCGGCTGGTAGTGAATACCTGCCAGCAGTTCGCGTTTCACTTTCACCCGCTCGCTGTTCTCGCCGGATCCGCGCAGAAAATAGTGGCGCTTTTGCGCCAGCGTCAGCGACTGCAAATCGCTCAGGCGATACACCCCGGCTTCGGCTTTGCTTAGCACGTCGGTATCAATATCGGTGGCCCAGACGCGCGGCCCGCCAATCGCCGCCCCGAGACATTCATCAAGGGTAATCGCTATCGAGCACGGCTCTTCCCCGGTCGAGGCCGCCGTACACCACACCCGGTAGCCAGCCCCACGCTGACGCGCGTGCGCGGCGAGCGTGGGAAAGTGATACGACTCGCGGAAAAACGAGGTCAGGTTGGTGGTCAGCGCATTGATAAACGTCTGCCACTCCGGGTGGTCCGGATGGGATTCAAGGATCCCCACATATTCGCTGAACGTATTCAGCGCCAGTTCGCGTACCCGGCGTGAGAGGCGATTAAAAATCATCTCCCGTTTTTGGGCGTTAACCACAATGCCCGCCCGGCGATATATTAATTTCGCGATCCGCTGTAATTCACTGTCGGTTAATACCAGGCTATGGCGCGATAAGCGCGCAGAGGTGACGTTAATTTCACTCATAGAACAACGTTGCACCTTATACCGGGGTATTCATTATTTCCTGATAAGCACTCAGCATTTTATTGCGGGCCTGCATACCAAAGCTGAAAGAAATAGAAGATTTCTGCATCGACAACATCACGTCGTTCAGACCAATATCGCTACTGCCGGACATCCACTGTTGCGTGGTATTTTTGGCGTCCAGCTGGGTTTTATTTATTTCGTTAATGCTGTTAAATAAAACGTCAGAAAACGACGGCGTCTTTGCCGCGGCTGCCGGGGCAGGGCGCGATACGCCGGACAGTTGCTGGGCCTGGCTTTGGATCTGATCGAGGACCCCACGCATTAATGTTGCTGACATATTCACTTCCTGCATTAATAAAGAAAACGCTGCATGTTATTGCACATCTTTTAAACGCCGACAGCTTACCATGTGAGTAAATCCGGCAGAAAATCCGATAAGCGGACAGAACTTTGAGCTTATTTATCCTTAAAAAAAACGGCTTCCGGTCGATAATGCCCACCTGAAAAATTCTCTCAAATTTCTACACGTTGATATTGGCTCACGGTAATACGTCAGCCGACACGCGTATTCCCTGCGTGCTATTTCTTACAGGATGACGGCATGAGTGCCACATTAAATGGTTTAACGAACAATCCGACAGAGCGAATGAAAGCCGCCATGTCATGGCTGCGCACCAGCCCCAAGCTGGTGCTGGTCATTTGCGCGGCGGCGGCAATGTCGGTTTTCATTGCGTTGATGTTCTGGGCAAAGGAGCCGGGTTACCGGGTTCTGTTCAGCAATATCACCGACGAAGACGGCGGGGCGATTGTCGCCCAGCTAACGCAGATGAACGTGCCTTACCGCATCGATACGCCGGGTGGTGTGATTATGGTGCCGGAAGCGCAGGTGCATGAGGCGCGGATGAAGCTGGCCCAACAGGGGCTGCCGAAGGGCGGCTCGGTAGGCTTTGAACTGCTGGACCAGGAAAAATTTGGTATCAGCCAGTTCAGCGAACAGGTCAACTACCAGCGTGCGCTGGAAGGTGAACTGTCGCGCACCATCGAAAATCTGGGGCCGATCCAGAGCGCCCGCGTGCATCTGGCGGTGCCGAAACCGTCGATGTTTGTCCGCGAGCAGAAGCTGCCGACCGCCTCGGTGACCGTCAACCTGATTCAGGGCCGCACCCTCGATGAAGGCCAGGTGGTGGCCATTACCCATCTGATTTCCAGCGCCGTCACCGGGCTGCCCGCTGAGAACGTGACTATCGTCGATCAGCGCGGCAACCTGCTGACCCAGAGCGGGGTGCGCGGGCTGCAAACCTCACAGCTGAAATATACCAGCGAGCTGGAAAGCGATTATCAGCAGCGCATCCAGCGCATTCTGGCCCCGCTGGTGGGCGAGAGCAACATCCGCGCCCAGGTCACCGCGCAGGTTGATTTCACCCAGCAGGAGCAAACCCTGGAGCAGTATCAGCCTAATTCTGATCCGCAGAAAATGGCGATCCGCAGCCGTCAGGCCAGCCTTGCCGAACAGGGTAACGGCCGCAGCACCGGCGGTGTGCCGGGCGCGCTGAGCAATACGCCTCCGGCCCCGGCCACCGCGCCGGTAACCCAGCCGCTGAATACGCCAGCAGCCGCCACTGGCGCTGCGACAGCCGATACCAAACGCACCACCACCGTGGGCGGGCGGGAAACCGCGCAGCCGTACAACAACCGCAGCGACGAAACCACCAACTTTGAGGTCGACCGCACCCTGACCCACACCAAATCCAACGCGGGCCGGATCGAGCGCCTGTCGGTGGCGGTGGTGATCAACCATCTGCCACAGGGCGAGGAGGGCAAAACCGGGCCGATGAACGAGGCCGAGCTGGCGCGGGTCAACGCCCTGGTGAAAGAGGCGATTGGCTTCAGCGCTCAGCGGGGCGACAGCGTCAACATCATGAATTCGCCGTTTAACGGCGTGGTCGATGAGCCACTGCCGCCGTTCTGGCAACAGGAAAGTTTCTATTCCCTGCTGATGTCGATTGCCCGCTATCTGGTGATTGCGATTATCGCCTGGGTGATGTGGCGCAAGCTGGTACAGCCAGCCTGGGCACGCCATCAGGAAACGACTCTCCGGCGCATGGAGATGGAAAAAGAGGCACGCGAGGAACAGCAGGCCGAGAAGAAACGCGCCTCGGAAAAAGATGCCCGCGAACGCGCCCAGCAGCGGGTGGACACCGAGCTCAATACGCAGCAGCTGCGTGAGCTGGCTGAGCAGGAACCTCGGGTGATTGCGCTGGTGATGCGCCAGTGGATGAATAAGGATCTCAAATCATGAATGCCGCTGAAAAAAGTGCCATCGTCATGCTGACGCTGGGTGATGAGCTGGCCGCCGAGGTGTTCAAGCACCTCAACGCCCACGAGGTCAAACAGATCAGTAGCTCAATGGTCAACATGGCCGGATTCACCCATGACCAGATGGCGGCGGTGTTGCAGGAGTTTAAAACCGACTCCAACGAGTACGCGGCGCTGAGCCTCAATACCAATGATTATCTGCGCAGTGTGCTGATCAAGGCGCTGGGCGAAGAGCGCGCCTCGTCGCTGCTGGAGGATTTGCTCGATACCCATCAGGGCACCAACGGCATCGAAACGCTCAACTTTATGGAGCCGCAGTCGGTGTTTGACCTGATCCGCGAAGAACATCCGCAGATCATCGCCACCATCCTGGTACACCTCAAGCGTAATCAGGCGGCGGACGTACTCGGTAAATTCGACGAGCGCGAGCGGAACGACATCATGCTGCGTATCGCCACCTTTGGCGGCGTGCAGCCCGCAGCGTTGCAGGAGCTGACCGAAGTGCTCAACAACCTGTTGCACGGCCAGAACCTCAAGCGCAGCAAAATGGGCGGGGTGCGTCCGGCGGCGGAGATCCTCAACCTGATGAAATCGCAGCAGGAAGAGGCCGCCATCGAAGCGGTACGCGATTTCGACGGCGAACTGGCGCAGAAGATCATCGACGAAATGTTCCTGTTCGAAAACCTGGTGGATGTCGAAGACCGGTCGATCCAGCGTCTGTTGCAGGAAGTGGAAAGCGAGACGCTGATCATCGCCCTGAAAGGCGCCGATCAGCCGCTGCGCGACAAGTTCTTCCGCAATATGTCGCGTCGTCAGTCGGATCTGATGACCGAAGATCTGGCCTCGCGTGGCCCGGTACGCCTGTCGCAGGTGGAAGCCGAGCAGAAGACGATCCTCAATGTGGTGCGTCGCCTGGCCGAAGCGGGCGAGATCCTGATTGGAGGCAGCGACGATGCCTACGTTTGATGATAACGCCCAGCCGCAGTGGCGCAGCTGGCAGCCGGAGAATCTGCTGAACGATACCCCGGAGGCCCCGTTGCCGAGCCTTGATTCCGCCCAGTCGGATGAACAGCTCAAAGCCGAACTGGCACGCCTGCGGCAGCAGGCTGAAAAACAGGGCTATGCCCAGGGCTTAAGCCGGGGGCAGGAAGAGGGCCGCCAGCAGGGCTATGAAGCCGGACAGCGCGAAGGGCATGAAGCCGGGCTGGCGCAGGGTATCGCCCAGGCGGGGCAGGAGCAACAGGCCCTGCTGCGTCAGGCCCAGGGCTGGGTGAATAACTTCCAGCTGACGCTGGAGAATCTCGACAGCCTGATCCCCGGTCGGCTGGTACAGCTGGCGCTGGCGGCGGTGCAGCAGCTGTACGGCTCGGTCAGCATGGTGGACAACGCCGCGCTGGTGAAGCAAATCCGCACCCTGATGAAACAAGATGCGCTGCTGCACGGCAGCATTCAGCTGCACGTCCATCCCGACGAGCGGGCGCAGGTCGCCGCTGCGTTAGGCGACACCCTGACCGCCGCGGGCTGGGAGCTGCACAGCGACCCGCAGCTGGTGCCGGGCGGCTGTCGCCTGGTCTCGCCGGATGTCGAGTTTGATGCCTCTCTGGAAACCCGTTGGCAGACGTTATGCCAGCTGGCGCGTGAGGAGCTGTCGCAATGAGCCAGCGTCTGAAAGCATGGCTGGCGGCGATTGATCGGGTCGAAGAACGTTTCACGGAGATGCCCGATTTTCGTCAGTACGGCAAGCTGACCCGCGCCACTGGGCTGGTGATGGAGGCGGTCGGGCTGAAGCTGCCGATTGGTGCGCTGTGCATCGTCGAACGCCAGACCAGCCAGGGGATTTCCGCCGTCGAGAGTGAAGTGGTCGGGTTTAACGGTCAGACCCTGTTCCTGATGCCGCTCGAGCACGTGGATGGCATCCTGCCCGGCGCACGGGTGTACGCCCCGGAAGCCGACAGCCATGACGGCAAACAGCTCCCGGTCGGGCCGCATCTGCTCGGGCGGGTGCTCGATGCGCAGGGCCGACCGCTGGACGGGCGTCCGGCCCCGGGCAAACCCGCCGCCGGGCTGTTCACCCCGACGCTGAACCCGTTGCATCGTGACCCGATTAAAACCGTGCTCGACGTCGGGGTTCGCGCCATCAACGGCCTGCTGACGGTCGGACGCGGTCAGCGTATGGGCCTGTTCGCCGGGTCCGGGGTCGGCAAAAGCGTGCTGCTCGGCATGATGGCCCGCTTCACCACCGCCGATGTGATTGTGGTCGGGCTGATTGGCGAGCGTGGCCGCGAAGTGAAAGATTTCATTGAAAATATCCTCGGGGAGGAAGGCCGCGAGCGGGCGGTAGTGGTGGCGGCCCCGGCGGACGTGTCGCCGATCCTGCGAATGCAGGGCGCGGTGTATGCCACGCGCATCGCCGAGGATTTTCGCGATCGTGGGATGAACGTGCTGCTGATCATGGATTCCCTGACCCGCTATGCGATGGCGCAGCGTGAAGTGGCGCTGGCCATCGGCGAACCGCCCGCCACCAAAGGCTATCCGCCGTCGGTCTTTGCCCGCCTGCCTGCGTTGGTGGAACGTGCCGGAAACGGGATGCCGGGCGGCGGATCGATCACTGCGTTTTATACCGTGCTGACCGAGGGCGACGATCAGCAGGATCCGATCGCCGACTCTGCCAGGGCGATCCTCGACGGTCATATCGTGCTGTCGCGCCGTCTGGCGGAGGCAGGACACTATCCGGCGATCGACATTGAAGCCTCGATCAGCCGCGCGATGACCGAGCTTATCCCGCACGAACAGTATCGCAAGGTGCAGCGCTTCAAGCAGCTGTTGTCGACGTATCAGCGCAACCGTGACCTGGTCAGCGTCGGGGCCTATGTGAAGGGCAGCGATCCGCTGCTCGATCAGGCCATTCAAGACTATCCGGCGCTGGAAGCGTTCCTGCTTCAGGCTATTCACGAGCGCAGCCGCTACGAAGACGCGATTGCCGGTCTGACGGGCCTGTTCCCAACGATCAACCCATAAGGGCCAGCCAATGAAGGTCAAAAACCCGATGGTGATGCTGCGCGACATGGCGGAGGAGAAGCTGACCGAAACCACCCGCACGCTCGGCACGATGCAGCAGACGTGGCAGGAGGCGGTCAACCAGCATCAGCAGTTACAGAATTACGAGCAGGAGTACCAGCAGTCGCTGCGCCGTGGGATGACCGGGCGCGGGATGTCGGTGGCGGATCTGGTCAATCACCAGTCGTTTATTTTGTCGCTCAATCAGGTGGTGAAGCAGCATGCAGGCCACGTGAACACCTGCGAAAAAGCGGTGGATCGGGCGAAAGCGAGCTGGATCTCCGACAAGCAGCGCCTCAACGCCTTTGAAACCCTGATCGTGCGCCGCGAGACGGCCCAGGCGCAGGTGGAAAGCCGAGCCGAGCAAAAAATGATGGACGAGTTCGCCCAGCGTGCCGGACAAAAAAGAGAGAGATTATGAACATAGATATCACCCGGCTGCTGACAGGCGGCGCGGAGGGGCTGCCCCTCATGAGCGGCGAATTGACCAGCGCGTTGACCGGCAAGGATTTTGGTATTCAGCTGGATGAAAAGTTAGTGGAACTGGGGCTGGTGGGGCTGCCGATTGTGGCAGAACTGCTGGCGCAGAAGCCTGAGAACATACCCGTTGTCACCGGGGAGCGTGACGGGGAGAGTCTGACAGAGACAGCCCGGGCGGAAAAGATGCTGGCGGCGCTGACGACCGAGGGGGCGCAAGAGAGTCCGCAATGGCAACTACAGCAGCTGGTGGCGCGTAATGCGGCGGTGACAACGGGGGCCGAAGTGGCGCCTTTGGAAGCCATCAAGCCTTCTGCACGCCAAAGCATGGCTGACGTTGTGGCGGCGGTGGCCGGGAAAGCGGTGAAAGCCGACAAACCGCAGGCAACGTTAGCCGGCGTGAACGGCAGCGCGGGAATGGTGCAGGCCAGCGTTCAGCCGGTGCTCACGGTTGAGGCAGGCGTTCCTGAAAACAGCGCGCAGCCGATCGGTGTCAGCCCCATTACCCTGCCTGCGGCGACGCGTCCGGCCATCAGCCCGGCACCTGTCCCGGTGGCGACGGTGAGCTACCCGCCGGAAGCCCCGGAGTGGAAGCATTCGGTCAGCCAGCAGATTGTGATGTTCAGCCGGAACGGCATCCACAATGCGGAAATTCGTTTGCACCCTGAGGAGCTGGGGTCGCTGCATATCACTCTGCGTCTGCATCAGGAGCAGGCCCAGGTGCATATCGTTAGCGAACATGCGCAGGTGCGTCAGGCGATGGAACAGGCGATGCCACAGCTGCGCACGGCGATGGCGGAGTCCGGTATTCAGCTGGGGCAAGCCAGCGTAGGGGCCGAAAACCCTCACGCCGGAGCGGATGCGCAGGGGGAACACGCCCGCGCGGAGTCAGAGGGCAGTGAGGAGGCAACCGAAGCGCAAAGTGTGCCGCAGCTGTTAACCACCGCGCCGGGGAATGTCTACGGGATTAATACCTTTGCCTGATGTACTGAATTAGCGACAGGAATGAAATTTTATCCCCTGATTATTCAGCTCATTAAATGGACTACAATACCTGCCTATTAAATCGGGAGGGCTGAGGATCGGCGCTCCCTTATTACAGAGTTAACTGTCATGAGTAACAAAAATAAAAAGTCCGCCTCTGGCGGAGGGTCTCGTTCGCTTCTGACAACCCTGATGTTTCTGATTGCGATCACCGCCTGCGGACTTGCCGGCTATATGTTCTGGGAAATGAAATACGCTCAGCCAGCGGCGACTACCGGGCAGGATACGGCCCTGCAAGGGAAGCCGCAGGTCGTCAGCCCTGACCCACTCTATCTGGCGATGAACACTTTTACCGTCAGCCTGAAGCCGACGGCGAATGAATCTGACCGCGTGTTGTTCCTCGGTATTTCGGTGCGTCTGGCCGACCGCCAGTCATTAGCCACCCTTGAAAAATATTTACCCGAATACCGCAGCCGTCTTTTTTTGCTGCTGACCCAACAAACTTATGAAGGTTTATCGACCGATGAAGGTAAGGCTCAATTTATTGCCAGTATTAAGAATGAACTGAGCAAACCGCTGACGCAGCATCAGGCGATTCAACCCATTGATGTCTTAATTAATGAATTTATTCTGCGGTAAATATTATGGCTGACAGCTTCTTATCACAGGATGAAATCGATCGCCTGCTCAACGCCGACAACGAGAGCAGCGACGATCGCCACGGCGGGAGTCCGGACGCGGGGATTAAACCCTACGATCCGCATACCCAACGCCGGGTGATCCGCGAACGTCTTCATTCGCTGGAAATTATTAACGAACGCTTTGCCCGCCAGTTTCGGATGGGGCTGTTTAACCTGCTGCGCCGTAGCCCGGATATCACCGCGGGCAATATTAAAATTCAGCCGTACCATGAGTTTGCCCGCAATTTACCGGTGCCAACCAACCTGAATTTATTGCACCTGAATCCGCTGCGCGGCACCTCGCTGATGGCGTTTTCACCGGGGCTGGTCTTTATGGCGGTGGATAACCTGTTCGGTGGCGATGGCCGTTTTCCGACCAAAGCCGACGGACGGGAATTTACCCCGACCGAGCAACGGGTTATCCACCGCATGCTGAGCATGGCGCGGGAAGCCTATGAATTTGCCTGGAGCTCGATTTACAAAATCAAAACGGAATACATCCGTTCTGAAATTCAGGTCAAGTTTACCAATATCACCTCGTCACCCAATGACGTGGTGGTCACCACGCCTTTTTCGGTGGAAATCGGCTCACATCGCGGGGAGTTCAATATCTGTATTCCCTTCAGCTCGATTGAGCCGTTGCGGGAGGTGTTAAGCAATCCACCGATGGACAACTCCCGCCACGAGGACTCTCACTGGCGCGGAATGCTGGCCAGCCAGATGCGGGAAACCGAGCTGGAACTGGTGGCGCGCTTTGCCGATGTGAACACCCGTCTCTCCAACGTGATGCAGATGAAAAAAGGCGATGTGATCGGATTAGACAAACAGGAGTTTATTGCAGCGAGTGTCGGTGGAGTACCGGTATTCACAGCGAAATATGGCTCTGTAAACAATCAATATGCTCTGAAGGTCGAGCAGATGATTCAACCTGCAATACACTCATTACACAAGGAGTAATGCCCCCATGAGCGACATGAATACCTCGTCGGGCCCGGAAGATCAGTCCATCGATAATCTTTGGGGGGACGCACTGAGCGAACAACACGCGGCGGGAAATACCGGCGGTACGGCGGTGCCCCAATTCTCTGAAGAGATGAACCTGATTCTGGATATTCCGGTCAAGATGACCGTGGAATTAGGTCGCACCAAGATGACCATTAAAGAGCTGCTGCGCTTAAGCCAGGGGTCGGTGGTGTCGCTGGATGGTCTGGCGGGTGAGCCGCTGGATATCCTGATCAACGGATACTTAATTGCCCAGGGCGAAGTGGTGGTGGTGTCGGATAAATTCGGCATTCGCATAACCGATATCATTACGCCGTCCGAGCGCATGCACCGTCTGAGCCGCTAATGAACCGTTCTTCGTCTCTCCATGCCGTTAACGGCCCGGCCGACGTCCTGGCGTCCGACTCCGTGCTGATGACGGTAATGGGCGCGCTGGCGCTGGTGGTCTTGCTGCTGATGGCGCTGGCGTGGGTGGTGCGTCGCAGCGGCCTGGCACGCCGCCTGAATGACGGCAGCGGCGTAATGACCGTGGTCGCCAGCAAATCCCTTGGCGCGCGTGAACGTCTGGTGCTGGTGGACGTGGGCGAGCAGCGTCTGGTGCTCGGCGTGACCGCCAGCCAGATTACCTGCCTCACCACCCAGCCCCGGCCTGTGACCCCGGTGAACGCCGCCGCGCCTGCGCCTCAATCATTTTCCGCGTTGCTGAACAAGCTGCGTGATCAACATCGTCAGGACCCAGACACATGATCCCCCGTCGTCTACTTGGGCGCTCTCTACTGGGCGCCGGACTGCTGCTGTCCGCGTTCGGCGCACTGGCGGCGAACAGCGACATCACGATAGCCAAACCGATGGGCGAAGCGGGCTGGTCACTGCCGGTGCAAACCCTGGTGCTGCTGAGCGGCTTCACCTTTATCCCCGGCGTGCTGCTGATGATGACCGGATTCACCCGCATCATTATCGTGCTCGGCCTGCTGCGCAATGCGCTCGGCACCCCGACCGCGCCGCCGAATCAGGTGCTGGTCGGGCTGGCGCTGTTTCTGACCTTTTTCGTGATGTCCCCGGTGTTCAGCCAGATTTATGACAAAGCCTGGCTGCCGTTACAGGAAGATAAAATCACGATGGAAGTCGCGCTGGCGGAAGGCGTCAAGCCGCTGCGGGGCTTTATGCTCGACCAAACCCGCGAGAGCGATCTGGCGATGTTTGCCCGGATTGCCAAAGCCGAGGCTATCGACGGACCGGAAGCCGTACCCTTGAGCATTCTGGTTCCGGCATTTGTCACCAGCGAGCTGAAAACCGCGTTCCAGATTGGTTTCACCATTTTCATTCCGTTCCTGATTATCGATCTGGTGGTCGCCAGTATCCTGATGGCGCTGGGGATGGTGATGGTGCCCCCGACCACCATTGCCCTGCCGTTCAAACTGATGCTGTTTGTGCTGGTTGATGGCTGGCAGCTGCTGATGGGCTCTCTGGCCCAAAGCTTTTACAGTTAGGAGCGCACCATGACCCCTGAAAGCGTGATGATGATGGGCATGCAGGCGATCAAGGTTGGGCTGATGGTCGCCGGACCGCTGCTGCTGGTGGCGCTGGCGACGGGCCTGATAATCAGTATTTTGCAGGCCGCGACTCAGATAAACGAAATGACCATGACCTTTATTCCGAAGATCCTGATGATCGTCGGGGTGGCGGTGATCCTCGGCCCGTGGATGATGAAAATCTTCATCGAATACACCCGCACGCTGTTACTCAACATTCCCTTCGCGATCGGCTAATGGCGTTCGGCATCCCCCTCGAGCAGTTTTACGCGCACATCAGCCATACCTTTTTCATCATGGTGCGTATCGCGGCGCTGTTACAGGTTGCGCCGATTTTTAGCGAGCGCAGCGTCAGCGCCCGGCTGCGTGCCGGGCTGGCGTTACTGACCGCCTTGCTGATCGGAAGCAGCGTGCCGGATGCCGGAGTGGGATTGTACTCATGGACCGGCGTGTGGGTGCTCGCCAAACAGGTGGTGATCGGCGCGGCGATGGGGCTGACGCTACAGTTTATCTTCGCCGCGGTGCGTCTCGCTGGTGAGCTCATCGGTATGCAGATGGGACTCTCTTTTGCGACCTTTTTTGACCCCGGGGTCGGTAACAGCCCGGTGATTTCTCGCTTCCTCAATCTGCTGGTGACGCTGCTGTTTCTGGTGTTTAACGGCCATCTGTGGCTGCTGGCGCTGGTCGCCGAGACTTTCCATTCGTTGCCGGTCAGCGCCGCACCGTTGCACGCGGGTGGCTTTATGTATCTGGTCAGCCACGCCGGGTTGATTTTCAGCCAGGGGCTGATGCTCGGGCTGCCGATTATTGCCTTGCTGCTGTGTATTAACTTCATTCTTGGCTTGCTCAACCGCCTCACGCCGCAGCTCTCTATTTTCGTGGTCGGCTTCCCGCTGACGCTCAGCGTGGGGATGGTGGCGCTGTTTTTGATGGCCCAGACCCTGGCCCCGTTCTTCGAACATCTGATGGCGCGGATTTTCGATAATCTGGCGGAACTGATCCTGTCCTTTTCCTGATACTTTTTTCGCAGCGAAAATTGCTCAAATTATCAACTGCGTCTACATCTTAATCATAAAAAAGCGATCAAGATGCAGGTGCTTCAATGTCAAGACTTGCCCGTTTTCCGATTGTCAGGACGCTCTCCCCCCTCGCCGCCAGCCTTACGTCGGGGCACAGTATGAAAGCACGGCATTGGAGATTGGCGTCGGCACGCTGGGAGTCCGGATTAACGGGTAAGGCGTGGCCCCTGATGGATTATCAGGGGCCGGGGCGATTAATTGATGCAAAGAACCCGCGGGGTAATTTCTGTGCCCGTTGCGACCGCTTTGCCTTCAAGCAGATACAACGACGTCACCCCGGTTTCACCGGGGTGGATCTGCGGGAAGATATAATCCTGCACGTCGCGATCGCTGCTCTGATCGCCCAGTCGACGGTGATGCCCGGTGATGGTCATCAGCAACAAATCACCGGAAAAGTTGGCGTTAAACATCACTTCTCGCTGGACCGGAATGGGCCGCCCCACCATTTTATCGTCCACAAAATGGCGGATGTTGCCGGTGAAGGTGACGCGTCCTTTATCGATCCCGGACCGAAAGGAGCGGTATACCCCACGGGTTAATACCACATCGTTATCGTCCTTAACCGCATACAGTGATACTGGAGCAATACACTGGGATTTCAGTGGGCTGGCATATATCGAGTACAGCACGCAGGCGGTAAATGCGACAATAAAACCACACACAAACACCAGCACCCATGGCCATTTAATAAATCCGAAAATAGTACGATTCACAGTCATTGTTTGCATCCTGAAGCGGTTGTACGCAGGCGATCAGCCCCAAATGGTTTTTGGTGCGGGCATCCGCGAGCGTGAGATACAGCACCTGGGCGGGCGTTTCCCCAGGCCGCTTATCCAGTACGTGTTGCTGATAGATACGAAGGGTCGCGTCTATCATTTTTTGCTGATGCTCTTTGCCTTTGGGCACCATCACTTCGGTTCCCGCAGGCACGTCTGGCCCCGTCCAACGGACAAAGTCCATCTTTGTCGGGGTGGCGATAAAGAGCAGATGCATAAGAAAGGCGACCACCAGCCCGGCTGCAATGCCGCTCAGGCCCGCCAGCAGATAGCGGCGCACCCTGGAAGGCTTTACCTGTGCGGGGGCGACGTAGGCGGCCTGGCTGACGTGAGGCTCTGCCGGGACTGGTGCCGCGGCATGTTCTGCGGCGGCAGCGATGGGGGGCGCCGCCATCGACGGCTGTGGCTCTGGCGCCGGGATGTCGTCGCGCACAATCAGGCGATAGCCGCTGCGGGTCACCGCCAGCAGGGTGATATTGTCCTGAAGCTGCAGCGTGTTCAGGGCACGCCGCAGTTTATTGATCATCACCCGCACGCTGTTATCGGTGACTTCCACCCCGGCACTGCGCCAACCAATATCCATTAGCTGATCCTGAGACAACACGTCTCCCTGCGCCTCGACCAGGGCCTTCAAACACAGGCAGGCTGATGCGGGTAAGGTGACGCTTTCCCCATCCCGCGTCCGGGTGAGCGTCCGTGTCTGCGTATCCAGCGTCACTGACGATCCAATTACGATGTTGTTGAGCATAGTTATTGATTCTTCTGATTAAATATTCTTAGTGTTCAGATGATATTGATTTTATTAACGCTGGTTATTGGTCCTTGTTAACAATGGAAAAAGCGTGCCAGCTTTTTATGTCCTGCGCCGTTTTTTTTCAACCACTGCGAATGAGTTGTTGCAACATCATTAAGGTTATTAACGCCAGCGATAGCGCATTTTGTTCATCCAGACACCGCAAATTGAGTCGTTAATAAAGTTAACACCCGGCCTGGAGGATGTACATCTGCCGACGGTACCTCTATTTTTCATCAGGATAATCCCGGTCTGAGAGTTGTAATCACTATAGCTGACATTGACTTAGCGTGCTGTCGTGGGATCGGCGCGGTGTCTGGCTTTGAACGCATCATAGGCGAGGCGTTTTGTGGTTCGGGAAGGTTTTCTCAACGCGTTTCATTTTCATTCTCACGGCGGCTGCTTGCGGCTTTAATATAATTTAATAAATACCTCTTTAATAACTGTGGTTATTTATGTGCTTAATAACGCTAAAAAAGCCATTGTTAAAAACCCTACCGCCTGAAAGGTATTCCCGCGTCTGGCAATGTATAACCTTTGCTTAAGTATCTTTGGCAAAAGTGCGCTGTTATTGGCCGTTTAACTGCCGCCTTTATCGCCCTGCGCATAATAAAATAACCGGGGAGTGGCAGCGTTGTGCTGCCGTTGTTTTTACAGGCGTTTATTCAATGTTACTCACAGTTATCTTGGTTTTTGTCTGCATCACTCTGCTGGCCGTTATTCAGTACTACGTGATGCCACATGTCATTAAATCCGAGGGCGACAGGCTCCGTCATCAGGTGGATTCGCTGGCTAATCAGCTGCGCGAACAGCTCGACCGGGTGGAGGCTCAACAGCGCTCCATGACCGAAAACGTGGTGACCCTCAAAAGTTATGCGCTGGACAAATCGCTGCCCGGCGGTGACGTTGATGCCCAGGGCGGGCAGGATCGTAACTTCTTTAACGCCCTGGTGAAGGAGTTGGGGGACAGGCTCGGGGGACGGGTATGGATCGTTGACCTCGAGGGGCGCATTGTCGGCGAAGCGGCCGGGGCGACCAGTTTACCGTCGCAAAACGATATCGATTTGCCGATGGCTGTCCCCCTGCGAACCCTGCTGGCGCAGCGCGGCGAGGGCCTGCGTCAGACCCGTTTTCGTACCGCCAGTGGGGAGCACACGCTGGTTGTCCAGCCTTTACACGACACCGACTGGCTGTTGGCTATTGATATCCCGACCCGCCATCTGGGCGAACGTCCAACGGTGGTGCTGCACAAGCCCTGGCCGCTGGCGACGCTGGTGCTGGTGTCAACGCTGACCTTGGTGCGCAGCCTGAATCAGCATCTGGCCCGACTCAATGAGGAGCTGCCGTCGCAGCTGAAACAGGAGGCGACCGCCCTGCGTGAACAGCATGCGCATTTGCCGCCGTTGGTGAATGACATCGGCGAACAGGCCAGTATCATCGCCCGCGCCGCGACGGCGATCGCGCAAAAAAACGAGCTACTGCTGCACGTCCCGGAGGAGAACGCCAACCGCGTAGCAATGCTGGTGGAAAGCGTTGTGAGCGTAGTGCAGGCGATGCATGCCCTGCATCAGGCGGCGTTAGAAATTGCAGACAGCGCCGGGACGCTGGTCCAGCTTTCCAGCCGGGCATACAGTTATTCGCTGCATGATGAAGAAGGCGTATTTGCCGTTGAGGCGCGCAATCTGGCGCAGCGCAGCGCCCGATCGTCGAAAGAGCTGCGGGCCCTGGTCACCGATGCGGTGATGCAGACGCAAAGCGGTTCCCCCTCTGCGGGTCAAAGTCATAACGTGTTGATTGAAGAAGTCTACACTGTGGCCAATGCGCTGATTCAGCGCAGTCCTCGTTAGCGAGCAGAGACAAAAAAGCCCTCCGTTCGGAGGGCAATAGATTAGCGTTGCCAATGAAGAGGCAGCCTGGATTAACGCAGCAGGCTCAGCACGTTCTGTGGCACCTGGTTAGCCTGAGACAGCACGGAGATACCGGCCTGTTGCAGGATGTTGGCGCGGCTCATGGCGGAGACTTCCACTGAGAAGTCGGCATCCTGAATACGGGAACGCGCTTCGGTGGTGTTGATAACCGTGGTGTTCAGGTTGGCGATGATCGAACCAAAACGGTTCTGTACCGCACCGAGGTCGGCCTGGAAGTTGGTGACGGAAGTCAGCGCTTCGTCCAGTTTAGCCAGCAGGCCATCGGCGCTGCCGCCCGCAGCGAATTTCTGCACCGCGTATTCGTCACGAGGCGTCAGGGTGCCTGCAGTTGCATCCCCTGCAGCATCAACGG
>NZ_JBIGIN010000027.1:0-60223 GCF_043558715.1 Scandinavium sp. M-37 | reverse complement strand
AGTAGCGCGGGTCAACGGCAATCATCACATCACCTGGCTTCACGCCTGGCGCATCGTGGCCGGTCACGGACACCACGATCCCCTTCTCTTCCACGCCGGTGCCTTCAAAGCGCAGTTTGATACCCAGCTGTGCAGCCGCCATTTCGACGAACTGACGCACGGAATACTGCACGCCGGTCGCAATCACGAAGTCTTCTGGTTTGTCCTGCTGCAGCATCATCCACTGCATTTTCACGTAGTCTTTCGCATGGCCCCAGTCACGCAGGGAGTCCATGTTGCCCAGATACAGGCACTTCTCCAGACCCTGAGCGATGTTAGCGATCGCCCGGGTGATTTTACGGGTCACGAAGGTTTCGCCGCGACGCGGGGATTCGTGGTTAAACAGAATGCCGTTACAGGCAAACATGCCGTAGGATTCACGGTAGTTGACGGTTATCCAGTAGGCGTACAGCTTGGCTACCGCGTACGGAGAACGTGGGTAGAACGGGGTGGTTTCTTTCTGCGGGATTTCCTGCACCAGGCCATACAGCTCAGAGGTAGACGCCTGATAGAAACGGGTTTTCTTTTCGAGGCCGAGGAAACGGATCGCTTCCAGCAGACGCAGGGTGCCCATCGCATCCACGTCGGCGGTGTATTCCGGGGATTCGAAGGAGACGGCTACGTGGCTCATCGCGCCCAGGTTGTACACCTCATCCGGCTGCACTTCCTGCAGAATACGGGTCAGGTTGGAGGAGTCGGTCAGGTCACCGTAGTGCAGGTGGAATTTCGGGTTTGCAGCATGAGGATCCTGATAGATGTGGTCCACACGCTCGGTGTTGAAAGAAGACGCACGACGTTTAATACCGTGAACTTCATACCCTTTTTCCAGCAGTAATTCTGCCAGATAAGAACCATCCTGCCCGGTAACGCCGGTGATGAGTGCGACTTTAGTCATAATGGAATTTCCCTCTGTTAAGCCTGGCTTTTATTTGTAGTTCAGATGTGCCTTCGCCCTCCGGCAAAGAGTATTCATCTGTAATGCAATTTATAAAATTGGATTAATCACTCGCCGCGCGGAGCGATAATAACTGACATCGACAATGTATATTAAGTAACAGCACTCTGTGAATGATTGTATAACTTCTTAGCACGAGAGGTATTTATCACACGCAACCAATAAGACAGGAATACCATCACCTTCGGCAGCTTCATGATATTTAACTGTGCATTTTTCACATCAATACATAGCTGCTTATTATTAACGGTCGACATCCCTCCCATTGCAAACTCAGACACCACACCGTTCAAGTGTTTGAAATTATATCCACACTTAAACATTCTGGCCGTTAGTGCATAATCTGCCGAGATCTTATATTGCAACTCATAGGGATAATTGACTAACCCCGCCCGAGGATAAAATATTGATTGGTGACTCGCCGGTAAACTATGGTAGATATACCAACCAGGCTTTGCTGAACGCATTTTTTTTACGCCATTACCGAAATCCAGAACTGCATCACCAATGTATATCTCTTTTTCCTGCGTCGACTGCACAGCCAGTTGCTGAATAAACGTTGCAATTTCAGAATGAAAACAATCCCCTGAGTTAAGGAATAAAACATACTGACCTGATGCCATCTCGACGCCTTTATTCATGGCATCGTACACTCCGGCATCTCTTTCACTGATATAGCGTAAGTTGTACTTCCCCTCACAACTCTCGAGAAATTCTACGGTACCATCCTGTGAACCTCCATCCACCACAATCCACTCAAAAGCCAGGTCCTGTATTTTTTCCAGATAAGACAGCGACTGCCATGTTTTTTGCAAGCCTGGATTATTTTCCCAGGATACCGTTATTACACTTAACAACATTATAATGCCTCTTGAAATTCACTATGATTAATTGCCTTGCGTAAAATAAAAGGACAAACAACCAGGAATATATATTCAGGACTAAAAATTGAGCCAGTAAAAAGCAGCGACAATGGAACAAACAGATATAGCTGAGTGTAATAGCCATAATTCTTACCAAACTGAGAGAAAAATATCCCACACAATTTAAGTAAAAAACAGCCAGCTATAACGATGCCGAACCATGAAAAATAAATCACTAACAGATATATTCCATTATCAACTGTTTTACCGACACTATCCCCATTCAGGATCCCGAAAGATCTCACGTAATCATATAGCGACCCGAAACGTACAATGCCATTAATCTCGGTCAGCGCATGTTGTACCATGATCAACGGGCCGATAATTCGATAGTATGAAGATGATCCCACTACACCGAGATCTTCAAAACGCTCCGATAGGTATGGGAAAGCAAACGCCACTCCGACAATAAAAATCACCAGAGATATCATTGCCAACGGTAATTTCTTTCTGACGTTTTTTTTAGTGCAATATTTTAACATCCAGTCAACGAATAAAAATACGATAACCACCATTACGCCCGAAAACGATCCTGAGAGGCTCACTCCGCCTAAGACCAGAAGGTCTGCGACTCTTGTTCTGACCGCAAATTGTTTAATGCATAGCCACATTGAGAGAAGCGCTAATGAGAAGAACGCTGGTTCATAGTACAGTGAGGTAGTGCGCATGCCGCCAAAATGGATGAACTTAACAATATAACTGTTACTGTAAATAAGAATTGAGGATATTCTTTCTATTAAGGTGCTTTTTCCGGTTAAGATAATCTCAATCATTTCTAACGCAGCAATAGCAACAGCAATTATAACCATCAGTAAAAAGGCACGAAGCACTTTCCTGTGATTATGAGCAGAAATTTTTTTGAACCTTCCGGCACTAACCAGGGCAATAGTAAGAATCGTATAAACGAAAAGAAGTGTGGAAGTTAAATATTTCCCTGAATTCCAGACTTGACCGAAAACATAGTTATATAGAATTAACCCCACCCCAATCCCTAGCACAATAAAAAACTGCTTTAGATTAATATGCGCGATAAACAGGAATAATAGCACGGGTAAAAACGTGACAATGGTGATTGGGAAGCTTTCGCCGAGCTGGGCGATTTTGACGTTAACCAGCAGGTAGATTAACGGCAGCAGCAGATAGCTACAGATTCTGATAGAACGAGACATATTCCTCCAGCATCTGTTGTCCGCTGTAGGCCTGACGGCTGCGGGTGCGGAACGCGTCAAGCGTGGTGCCGAAAATGGCCTCCGCAATCTGCGCTTTCGGCAGCTGTACCAGCTGCAACACTTCCCCGGCGCTGACGGTGCGACCGCCGGATTTCGCCAGCACTTCCTGCGCCGCCTCGCTTGGGGTGGCGATCACTGGCACGCCGATGGACAGCGCTTCACACAGGATCAGCGGATAGTTATCGACCCGCGAGCTGAACAGCAGCGCATCCAGTTGATTGAGTTCGCTCATCAGCTGGCGCTTGTTGGTCAGGAAGCCGTGGTTGATAACGTTGCTCCCCTCGAACGGGGAGAACTTGCCGAAGGTGTGAACTTCCACTGCATCGCCGAGGGCGATGATGTCGCGCACCAGCTGCTGGTTGGTTTTGCCGTCGTAGCGTAAATCATGCGCCACCACCGCGATTTTCGGCTTGCTGCCGGTGACGCTCATCGGCTGCAGTTCTGCCAGAATGGCTTCGGTCGCCACATCAATACCGTTGTTAATAATCTGGCAGTGCCCTTCCCCGTACAGACGATTAAAGGCGTCGGCTACGTGCTGGCTCGGCGAGATAAACTGGCAGCTCAGGGCAATCATTTCGCGGAACAGCTGGCGCTTACCGTTGACTAACTGGCTCGCGCGGTCAATTTTAACCGGCGGATAGTTGGTCAGCGTCGGGCATTTGCCGCAGCCACTTTTCCACGCGTCGCAACCGTCGAGAAACGCACAACGTCCGGTTACGCTCCAGTGGTCATGCAGCGTCCAGACGAAATTCACGTCGCCCTTGTGCGCTTTCAGCTTGTGGCAAAAATCCACCACCTCTTCCAGATTCAGCCAGTAGCTGTGCAGCACGTGAAAATGCAGCACCACCGGCCCGGCCGTGCGGGTCACGGTGCGGTAGAGATTGTTCAGATTGCCGAACACATCACGATTGAACAGACGGAACAGCGCCAGGTTGGCCATTGAGGTCACACGCGAGGTGTGTTTGATGACGTTCGGGTAGTCGTCATGGCTGACGCTTTTCTTGCCGCCCTTGCCGTAACCGTAGACAAAACGCGATGCCATGCCCTGTTGCAGCGCGCGCTGGTGTAAATCCAGCGCCACGCCTGCCGCCCCGCCTTCTGCGAGACGGACGTTAAATTGCAGAATATTCATTTAATGACCTTTACTCACGCAGGCCATCGACCAGCCGTTTACCGTTACGCACCGACAACAGCGTCAGCATCGTACGCCAGGTCATGCGCTTGTTGCGGATCTGGTACAGCGTGAACAGCTGATACTTTTTGCTCGCGCGGTCGAATTTGTCTTTGTGCTTACGGTAGAAGTGGAAATAGCCGGAGAATTTTTTCGGCGAGGTGGTGATCCGCATTTCACCGTGGTTGATGTGCAGTATTTGCGTCGCTTCTTCCACCTTCCACGGATCGCCATATTCGGTGACCATCCGCAGGAAAATGTCGTAATCCTGTGCCGCCTTCAGCTCGGTATCGAACAGGCACTCTCTAAAGCGCCACGCCCAG
This sequence comes from Scandinavium sp. M-37, assembly GCF_043558715.1. Classification (NCBI taxonomy): domain Bacteria; kingdom Pseudomonadati; phylum Pseudomonadota; class Gammaproteobacteria; order Enterobacterales; family Enterobacteriaceae; genus Scandinavium; species Scandinavium sp. M-37. Next base: position 55,583 of record NZ_JBIGIN010000027.1, on the reverse strand, counting down.
CTAAAGACCTGATTACCAATGATGTTGCGCTTGAAGAACAGCTTGCGCGAGAACGGTGATTTCGGGTACAGCGGCAGGCTCGCGGGCTGGGAATAAACTTCACCTTCGCAGACGTAGTCATTGGCATACAGAAACGCGTGCGATGTGAGCTGGTGCTTGTGCTCGAGGAATACCGACAGACGGTTCGGCGTCCATTCATCGTCATCGTCGATGCCGGTGATGAACTGGCCTTTGGCCTGCAAAATCGCCTGATTGCGTACCGCGCACGCCCCGGAGTTGAAGTCGTTGCGCGTATAACGCACGCGGGCGTCATTCAGCCCGTCGACATACTGCTGCAACTGTTCAAAGGAGGAGGAACAGTCGTCGACGATAATCATTTCCCAGTGAGGATAATCCTGGCGCAGCACCGATTTGATGGCGCGAATGGCCAGCTGCTGCCGGTTCCAGGTTGGCATATAAATAGAGATCAAAGCGTGTTGTGTTGTCATGTTCTTCCCAGATGACGGAGTGACCCTCTTCGCTTCCACAGAAAGGGTTAGTTGCTATCAGATTTGTATTCGTAATAGCCGTAATCCTGATATCCCCCAGCCCGACGGCAGCTGTAGTTGAGGATCACGCCTTTGACGTGGATTCCATTCTGTTCAAAGCAGTTGAGGCTGGTCTCCACTTCCCGGAGGGTGTTGACCGCATAACGGGCCACCATTAGCGTAATGCTCGCATAACGACCCACAATCGCTGCGTCGGTGACTGAAAGAATTGGCGGAGTATCGATAATCACCAGGTCATAATTCTGGCTTCCCCATTTCACCAATTCACCGAAGCGTTCACCCATTAATAGCTCCGATGGATTAGGCGGGATCGGACCACTGGGCACGAGATCGACATTCGCTATCGACGTCTGCCTGACACAATCGGCAATCTCTGCTTTGCCCGCCAGCACCTCTGAGAGGCCGTTGTCATTTGTGCTTCCGAACAGTTCGTGGATATAGCTTTTACGCATATCGCAGTCGATCAGCAGCACACGTTTATCTGCCTGACCACTCACCACCGCAAGGTTAGCGCCAACGAAGGTTTTACCGATAGATGGGCTGACACCCGTTATCATTAACACGTTGTTATCCGCCTGCATCATGGCAAAGTGCAGACTGGTTCGAAGGCTGCGCACCGCTTCGATGGCAAGGTCAGTTGGATTCCCCAGAGCAAGCAGTTGCCCCTGCTTGTAGCGTCTTACGCCTTTAACGGTTTTGACCAGATCATGTTTATTCTGCCATTCCGATCGAGGAATACTGGCATACACATTGATGCCGTGGTCTTCCAGCACCTGCGGGCTTTCGATCCCTCTATGAAACAGGGAGCGCAGTAACACGCCGAGGATGGAAAGAATCAGACCCAGAATGATAGCGCCAAGAATGATCAGTGCTTTTTTCGGTTTGAGTGCACCGGGTTGGGTGACGGCCTGGTCCACAATACGCACGTTGCCAACGGTGCTGGCTTCCTGAATTTTCAGCTCCTGCTGTTTATTCAGCAACTGCATGTATACCTGCTGACCAGACTCAACATCGCGGGTCAGGCGCACAATTTCCTGCTGGATTTTCGGCATTGCAGTAATACGTTTGTTGAGTCTGGCCTTCTCTTCTTCCAGCGTTTTGCGCTTTTCCAACAGCGTGCGATAGGCCGGGTGGCGTTTGGTGTAGAGTTTGGACACCTCAGCTTCGCTGAAGGTCAGTTGGTTGAGCTGGGCATCAATGTTGACCAGCGAATCCAGCACCGACTTGGCTTCCAGCGTCATATCCACCGAGTCTTTTTTCTGACGATAGGCGTTGAGTTTATTTTCAGCCGCATCAAGGTGGCTACGCACTTCTGGTAGCTGTCTGGAGAGGAAACGTAAGCTACTGGACGCCTCTTCCGATTTACGGGCCACGTTTTGTGCCAGGTAATTTTGCGTAATGTCGTTGAGGATATTGCGGATCTGGTCTTTGTCTTCCCCGATATACGTCAGACTCAACACCCCGGTGTCTTTGCCGTTTTCCGTCACCGTCAGGTTATTTTTCAGGGCGTTAATCATCCCCGTCGTGGAAAACTTGATGACGGTAAATTCACTGCCTTTCTGGGCATCGAGAACGCTCACCAGTAAGCTCACGCCTGCTTTACTCAGCAGTTTCCCAACGACACCACGGGCGCTGAACCCATCGTCGCTGGTAAACAGATAACTATCTGGACCCAACACTTCAAGCGTAAAGGTTTGATCGTGCATTGCGGCAGGTAGCGTGAAGGTTGCCACAGCCACTTGCTCATTGGCGCGCCCCATCAGACGTTCCCAACCAGCCCCGATAATCGGCAGGGTATTTTTAGTGACTACGATATTCAGATTCAGGTCGTTTACCGTTTTGCCCAGCACCATACGGGACTGGATCAGCTGTATTTCTGCATCTGATGCAGGCGGTTTGCTGTTCAGCGCCAGGTTTAAATCCTGAACCAGCGCGCGGTTGCCGCTTTCCTGTTCAATCTGTACCAGCGCATCGGCGCTGTAGATAGGCGTCGCAAAAAGGGTGTACACCACCGCAGCAAGGGCGAACACTGCGGTTATACCGAGCACCCACCATTTTGCCTCAACCACGGTACCGACCAGGCGGCCAATATCGATTTCATCACTGCCCAATGCGTGTGGGGGCGACTGTTTTGCGTTATATGTCATTGTTATCTCTGCTGTACTTCCAGTGTCTGCGCCCACTGACGGGCAGACTGATCGAGTAAGTGGTAAACCGCTTCAAAAGCGTCGCGACTCTTGCGATAGGGATCGGGGATCTCACGTTCGTTATCCCAGTGACCGAAAAGCATCACCTTGCCGCGCATTTCCGGTGCGATGTCGTACAGCCGGGCAATATGCTGTTTTTCCATCGTCAAAATAAGATCGTATTCGCGGCACATCTTTGCGGAGAGTTGACGGGCGCAGTGCCCGTCCAGGGAAATGTTGTGAATGGCAGCCACGCCTGCGGCGCTGTCGTCTGCCCCTTTACCCACCAACGCTCCTAGCCCTGCTGACTCCACGGTGTGTGACGGAAGATAATTTTTCAGCAGCCGCTCTGCCGTAGGGGAGCGACAAATATTGCCGACGCAGACCACCAGAATTTTGTTGAACATCACGGATTACCAGGTATGGATATCTTTTGCTGCCTCTGTCATGTAGCGAACGCCACTGATGGTCGGCAGCAGTTGAGTAATAAGACGATTCCAGCGGGTAACCGGCGCAGTGGTGACGTACACCACGTCATACGGTTGCAGGGTGAAGTTGGTCGCCATCACCAGCGAAGTGGCATCAGACATATCGAGCTGGTAGATATTGGCAATCTTGCCATTCTTGTCGTCTTTCAGCGGACGAATAACGAAGATACCTTTGGCGTCGGACGACGTCATGTCGATACCCTCGGCCTGGCCCAGCGCTTCGGTCAGCGTCATGCCGCTGAGGTCCATTTTGAGGAAACTTTGTTTCTTCACCTCGCCCATCACGAAGACTTTCAGATCATCGTTACGCGGTACGAACAGGATATCGCCCGGATAGAGCAGATGATTCTGGCTCAGATCGCCGTTTTGCATCAGCGCCTGCAGGGAAATGCGCTGTTTAGCGCCATTGTGAGTCAGCACCACGTTGCGCCAGTCCGCCAATTCAGTCATACCGCCCGCGGCGTTGATAGCATCCAGCACCGTCAGCGGTACATTGGTGATAGCCTGCTGGCCGGACTTATTTACCTGCCCGGAGATGTAAGCTTTTTGCGAGCGAAACGCCGCCACATTCACGTCAACCTGCGGATCGGTGATGTAGGTTGACAGTCGATGGGTGATCACCGTGCGAATTTCAGACAGTGTTTTGCCCACCACCTGCACGCTACCGATGTACGGATAGAAGATAGAACCATCAGGCTGAACCCAGTTACCGGTGTCGCTGGAACTGCGATATTGCCCGGCGGGTGTCGTCAGTTCCGGGTGATCCCAGACCGTAATACTGAGCACATCACCTGCACCGACGCGATACCGATAGTGACTTAAAACCTGATCCAGTCCCGTATTGGGTTGAGCGACCACTGGTCGTGGACGTAACTGTTCAATGAGCTGCGGGGTCAGCGGGTAAACATTTACCATCTGGTCAATATTAAAGTCAGCATCTTGCTGCTTGATGACATTTTTACCGGAGGTAGACATATTACTACCGGGAAGAACCGTGCAAGCGCTCATCAGGATTGCGGACACCAGTATTGGTATCAATTTTAGTTGGGATTTCATCATTGATTATTTATCACGTTGAAAGAGAAATTATTCAGCGCTCGACGTTTTAACTCACGATTTTCGAGCGAATAAAAAATAAATTCTCAATTATTACAAAACACCTCCCTCAATAAATCAACCCATCGTCTAAAGATTAAACCGATCAAGAAAAAGGTTTTACGATATGAACAGGAAATGAAATAAGAGTATGCTACCGCCCTTCGCCATCACCCCAGGCGCATAAGGTCATATCTTATAGAGGGACAAGTCACACCATCGACTTACCCGTTGTTGTGGGAATAGGTTGTTTAGTCAGGAAAATAGCGTACAAAAAACACTGCGTGGAATAATAAAAATCGTAATTCAGTCAGACTACCGCCCAACTTTTAATGTTAAGAGATACCGAACAATTAATGCAGGCGCTATCATCTCACAATGGAAGTATCCTGCCTCGGTTATCTATGATGAATAACATCGACAATAGATCACAAGATACTTAACCACTTAAAAATAAAAAGCGAAAACTCCACAAACAGATGGAAATCCAATCTAAAGCAATCACATTAAATAGCAACAAATACAAATGAAACAAAATGTAAAAATGATTATAAACAGCATCGAAAGGCAGGCATGGCGGTGGGTAAGCATTATTTTCTATAAATCAAAATAGCTTAATTAGCAGATTCCAACCCTATTATTTCTATTTTTCCGTGGCGATAAAATTAATTTATCAAAAGACATCTTTCTCATTTATTTTGGTCCTACTGTGACCCGATACCACCGGCAGATGGCGTATCGCTGGCTTTTTTTTCACATTCCTGTGACATACTATCGGGTAACACCGCAGAGCTGAATGAAGGAGCGAATGATGAATAATAAGGGTGCCGGTCTGACACCGGAACAAGCGCTGAAACAACTCGATGCGCTCTACAATCAATCGGTGACTGCGCTGCGTGAAGCGATAGGCCGTTACATCAACGACAACGTTTTGCCCGATGCCGAACAGCGTGCCAAAGGATTATTTGTCTATCCGTCGCTGTCGGTCTCCTGGGATGGTGAAGCACATAACGCCCTGAAAACCCGCGCCTGGGGCCGTTTTACCCATGCCGGTTGCTACACCACCACCATCACCCAGCCCACGCTATTCAGCCATTACCTGCTGGAGCAGTTGACCTCGCTGTATCAGGATTACGGCGCGCACATTACCGTCGAACTGTCACAGCACGAAATTCCCTATCCTTACGTGATTGATGGCTCCACGCTGACCCTCGATCGCTCAATGAGCGCAGGTCTGACGCGCCATTTCCCGACCACCGATCTGGCACAGATTGGGGATGAAACCGCAGACGGCTTATTCCATCCTACCGAGCTGTATCCGCTGTCGCATTTTGACGCGCGCCGGGTGGACTTCTCTCTCGCCCGCCTGCGCCACTACACCGGCACGCCGGTCGAACATTTCCAGCCGTTCGTGCTGTTCACCAACTACACCCGCTATGTCGACGAGTTCGTGCGCTGGGGTTGCAGCCAGATCCTCGATCCCGATAGCCCGTACATCGCCCTCTCCTGCGCAGGTGGGGTGTGGATCACCGCCGATACCGAAGCGCCAGAAACCGCCGTGTCGGACCTGGCGTGGAAAAAGCACCAGATGCCTGCCTGGCATTTAATTACCAAAGACGGCCAGGGTATTACGCTGATCAACATCGGCGTCGGCCCGGCGAATGCCAAAAATATCTGTGACCATCTGGCGGTGCTGCGCCCGGACGTGTGGCTGATGATTGGTCACTGTGGCGGCCTGCGCGAAAGCCAGACCATCGGCGATTACGTGCTGGCGCATGCCTACCTGCGTGACGATCACGTGCTGGATGCGGTGCTCCCTCCGGACATCCCGATCCCAAGCATCGCCGAAGTGCAGCGCGCCCTGTACGACGCCACCAAGCAGGTGAGCGGCATGCCGGGCGAAGAGGTCAAACACCGTCTGCGCACCGGGACCGTGGTCACGACCGATGACCGTAACTGGGAGCTGCGCTATTCCGCGTCTGCGCTACGTTTTAACCTCAGCCGCGCGGTTGCCATTGATATGGAAAGCGCCACCATTGCCGCCCAGGGCTACCGTTTCCGCGTGCCGTACGGCACCCTGCTGTGCGTCTCCGATAAACCGCTGCACGGTGAAATCAAGCTGCCGGGACAGGCAAACCGGTTCTATGAAGGGGCGATTTCGGAGCATTTACAGATTGGTATTCGCGCCATTGACCTGCTGCGAGCCGAAGGCGATAAGCTGCATTCGCGCAAACTGCGCACCTTCAACGAACCGCCGTTCCGTTAACTTTCAGGATTAACACAATGCAAACCGCATCACCTCTTTCCGCCCTGCGCAGCCATCTGCTGGCGCAGGGGCTTGATGGCATGATTGTGCCGCGGGCCGATGCCTGGCAGAGCGAATACGCCGCGCCGCATGACAACAAATTAGCCTGGCTGACAGGGTTTACCGGCACCGCCGGGGTCGCCCTTGTGCTTCGCGATAACGCCCTGATTTTCGTCGATGGACGTTATCAGGTGCAGGTGCGTAACGAAGTGGATTTGCAGGCATGGGAGATCCATCATCTGCACAACGATCCGCTGGAAAATCACCTCCCCGCCAACAGCCGGATTGGCTTTGATCCCATGCTGATGGTCAACAGCCAGTTCGAATTGCTGAACGCGACCGACTGCGAACTGATCCCGCTGAAAGACGACCCGTTCGTCGCCGTGTGGCACGACAGACCTGCCGCCCCGCAAGGTGCGATCCGCGAGATGCCATTATCCATTGCTGGTGAAAGTAGCGCTGATAAACGCGCCCGCATTGCCGCCGGGCTGGATGCCCGTGGCGTGGATTATCTGGTGATCACCCAGCCGGATAACATCGCCTGGCTGCTGAATGTGCGTGGTTCTGATATCGCCACCAGCCCGGTGCCGCTGTCGTTTGCCCTTCTCAGCCGCACCGGTGAGACGCAGTGGTTTGTCGATACGGCAAAAACGGCGAATTTATCGCAGGAACTGCTGAGCAGCCTGACGCTGTCGCCGATGGAAAGCCTGGTGTCCCGCTGTCAGGAGATAGCGACCGGCAAGCGTATTCTGCTGGATGCCGATAGCGCCCCGGTCGCGCTGCGCTTTGCCGTCGAGCAACACGGCGGGGAAGTGAACTGGGCCGCCGATCCTATCACTCTCATTAAAGCGACCAAGAATAAGGTTGAGCTGGAAGGCTATCGCGACTGTCACAAAAAAGACGGCGCGGCGTGGGTGAATTTCCTGGCCTGGCTGTCGCATGAAGTTCCGGCCCGTCTGGCGGCTGGAAATCCGCTCACGGAGCTGGAAGCGCAGGCCAAACAGCTCGCCTTCCGCGAGCAGCAGGACACCTTTATCGAGCAGAGTTTTGGCACTATTTCCGCCGCGTCAGCCAATGCGGCGATGTGCCACTATCATTCCAGCGAGGCGACCAACGCCGCCATCACCGCCGACAGTTTCTACCTCAATGATTCTGGTGGGCAGTATCACACCGGCACCACCGATGCCACGCGCACCCTGGCGTTTGGTTCGTTAGATCCGCAGCGTAAATTGCACTACACCGCGGTGCTGAAAGGCTTTTTATCGCTGATCACCCTGCAGTTCCCTTCCGGCAGCTTTGGGCATCAACTGGATGCGTTCGCCCGCCGTCATTTGTGGGAGTTGGGGATTGATTTCGATCACGGCACCGGGCATGGCGTCGGGCATCAGTTGCTTATTCACGAAGCGCCGCATCGCATTGCGAAAAAGGTCAACCTGTGGCCGCTGGCGGCGGGCAACATCATGACCATCGAGCCGGGCTATTATCTGGAAGGCGAGTATGGGTTCCGGATTGAAAATCAGGTGGAGATTATTGACGCGATGCCGGGCTTCTGCCGCTTTGCCTCACTGACCATGATCCCGATTGATTTGAGCCAGGTTGAGCTCAACATGCTCACCGACCGCGACAAACAGTGGCTCGACGACTACCACCAGCAGGTGCGCGACACGCTTTCGCCGTTGGTCGACAGCGATGCCCGCCCGTGGCTGTTTGCCGCCACCGCCCCGGTTCGGGTCCAGGTGAGTTAAAACCCCTCGACACGCCCGGCGGCGCACGCTTGCCGGGCCTACTAAGCAACGCAGCAAACGCCAGGGTTCGGTATTCCACCGGACTCAGGCCCTATTAGCTTCAGGCTGATGCACTCGTTGTTGTAGTAGCTGATATCCTCTTCTATGCACCTTTCAGCTCTTCCGTACCGCTGAACTAAAAAGCAAAAAGCCCGCTTAAGTTTCCTTAAGCGGGCTTTTTAAATATGGCTCCTCTGACTGGACTCGAACCAGTGACATACGGATTAACAGTCCGCCGTTCTACCGACTGAACTACAGAGGAATCGTGTGAACGGGGCGCATATTAGCGATGCGCCCTCGCCTTGTCAAAGGCTGTTTTTCACATTTTAAATCGTTTGCCGATTTCTTCTCCAGGCTGAGTAAAAATCACTCCCAGGCCCGTTCCGCTTTCGCGGCATCGAACTGCGGCGGCGGCTTGCGAAAGCGCCCTGTCAGCCAGGCCAGATACAACACTCCGACCGCAGCCCACACCAGACCCAGTGTCAACGAAGTGGCTTCCAGATTGACCCACAGTACCGCGACGGTCGCCGCGCCAATCAGCGGCAGGATCAGATAATGGATTTTATCCTTCCAGGTTTTATTCCGCCCTTCGCGACGCCAGAAGTGGTTGAACACCGACAGATTGACGAAGGTAAACGCCACCAGCGCGCCAAAGTTAATCAATGCCGTGGCGGTCACCAGGTCAAAGAACAGCGCCGACAGCGCAACAACGCCCACCATCAGCACGTTCAGCGCCGGGGTGCGCCATTTCGGATGCACGTAGCCGAAATATTTCTCCGGGAACACGTTGTCACGGCCCATCACATACAGCAGACGTGAGACGCTGGCATGTGACGCCAGGCCAGACGCCAGGGTGTTCACAAAGGTGGTGCAGAGGAAAATCGACTGGAACAGTTTGCCCCCGACGTACAGCGCGATTTCCGGCAGCGCCGCGTCCGGGTTCTTAAAGCGGCTGGTATCCGGGAAGAACAGCTGCATAAAGAACGACGCCAGGATAAAGATGACCCCGCCGTACACCGCCGTCAGGAAAATCGCTTTCGGGATGGTCTTCGCCGCATCCGGGGTTTCTTCCGACAGGGTGGTCACGGCGTCAAAGCCGAGGAACGAGAAGCAGACTATCGTCGCCCCGGTGATGATCGGCACCAGATGCGCGTTTTGGCTGATAAACGGCTGGAGTGACCAGACTGTGCCGACGCCCTCGCCTTTATGTAAGCCTTCTACCACCAGGATAATGAACACCACTATGATGCAAATCTGCACCAGTACGAACAAGGTGTTGAAGTTGGCGACCAGATTCACGCTTTTAAGGTTGGCGGCGGTAAGGATCGCCACAAAGCCGACGACCCAAATCCATGGCGCGACGCCAGGGAACAGCGCGGACAGATAGATTTTCGCCAGCAGGACGTTAATCATCGGCAAGAACAGATAATCCAGCAACGATGACCAGCCGACCATAAACCCGACGTGCGGGTTGATCGCTTTTTGCGCATAGGTGTAGGCGGACCCCGCCTGAGGGAACTGGCGCACCAGTTTGCCGTAGCTGATGGCGGTGAACAACACGCCTGCCAGCGCCAACAGATAGGATGCAGGAACGTGGCCGCTACTGATCCCGGACACAATCCCGAAGGTGTCAAACACCGTCATTGGCGTGAGATAGGCCAGGCCCATCATCACGACCTGCCAGAGTTTTAACGATTTGCGCAGCTGCGGTTTACCCGTCTGCGACTGGAGTTCGAGAGAGGAATTAGTCGCCATGACGAAGCCCCCCCATGCGCGTCCAGGTTTGCGATGATGTCGTCGTTAGTGCAAACCTGCGTAGCCTGGGGGTGCGTCGTGGAGTCAAAGGAGTTAACGTCGGGTTATGACTGTTCGCCGGTCCGTCGTAGTCACTGCGGCAACGGCATTCACCTTCGCCGTGCGGGTATTTGAACATCTGCATCATCTCATTTCCTCGTCATACAATCTGTCGTTTAACTGAAGACCCGTTGCCGCCAGCGCTCCATTACGCGACTCCGGGAAATGGCAGGTTGCCCTGCAAAACGTCCGGCCTGACTCCGCTCAGACCGTATGATGCTGCTTATTCTTTCTTTTTTGCCCGGTTGCCCGGTGGTGCTTACGCTTACCGGGCCGACAAAAAACAGACCGGTCAGGCGTTTTTCAGCATCCACTCAATTTCAGTTTCTGTGATCAGACGCTCAAACTGAATCAACTCGTCATTCTTACAGGCGTGGAATACATGGCTGAAACGTTCTCCCATCAATTCACGCAGACTGTCGTTTTGCGCGAACTCCCACAGCGCATCGCTCTGGCGGATAGGGAACGGCAATCCCTCCTGTTCCAGACCGTTGCCTTCCACTTCTTCCTGTAACGGCAGGTCGTTATCCAGGCCATGCAAAATGCCCGCGAGGATCGACGCCATCACCAGATAGGGGTTGGCATCGGCACCCGCAACGCGGTACTCAACACGGTGATTGTCACGATCGCCACACGGGATGCGCAGCGCAACGGTACGGTTGTTGTGCCCCCATGATGCTTGGGTCGGCACATACATACCTGGCTGGAAACGACGGTAGGAGTTAACGTTCGGCGCTAACAGTGCCATAGATGCTGGCATCAGATCTATCATTCCTGCCAGTGAACGCTTGAGGATGCTCGAATCTTCGCCATCGGCATCGGCCAGCACGTTCTCGCCTTTGCTATTCAGCATACTGATATGAATGTGCATCCCGCTGCCCGCATGTTCCTCATACGGCTTGGCCATAAAGGTGGCGTGCATTTTGTGTTTCTCCGCCACGGTGCGCACCAGACGTTTTAACGCCAGCGCATCGTCGCAGGCATCGAGCACGTTATCGGTATGGTGGAGGTTAATTTCGAACTGACCCGGCGACGCTTCCGCCACCGCGCCATCGGCCGGAATCAACTGCAGACGTGCCAGATCGTCAATGTCAGTCAGGACATCTGCGAAGTGGTTGAGGTTATCAACGGAGTAAACCTGGCTCTGGGTGTTACGGTCATCGGTGCCCGGCGCGCACGGTGGCTGCAGGTAACCTTCATTATCGCGCTGACGGTCAAGTAAATAGAACTCCAGCTCTACCGCTACCACAGGGAACAGGCCGCGCTGGCGCAGTTGCTGCCAGAGTCGGTTCAGCACGTTCCGTGGCTCAACGTCAAAGGGAGCGCCATCTTCATCCAGCATAGTCAGCATCATCTGCCCGATAAACTCCGGGTCAGCTGCCGACGGGGTTAAGGTGCCCAGCACCGGAACACAGCTGCGGTCCGGTTCGCCCAACTCCTGCCCGAGCCCCGCCTCTTCGACAACGTTACCGAGAATGTCCATCGCAAACACCGACGCCGGGAAGTAGCAGCCTTTTTCAATCTTACGCAGGCTGGACACCGGAATACGTTTGCCACGGAAGCAACCGTTCAGGTCGGTCAGCAGGACATCAACATATTGGGTATTGGGATAACGTTCGAGAAAGGTTTTAACTTCGCGTGCAAACGCGCTACTTCGTCTCTCTTCGGAATGCTGAACAAAATTCTCAACTTCTACGATATTGGTTTCCATGATTCACCGCCGTTGCTTTGGATGCCGGTCGCTTTTTTGACCGTTAAATATAATGTCCACTTATCGACAATGGCGCTAACCAAAATGTTTGTCAAATGTTAAATTGAGTTTGCAAAGAGGTTATCGCACTGCTAGATTGAGAAAATATTGAACGGAAATGAGCCATATGGAAGAGTTTGGCAATAATTTAGTCCAGAATGTGAGGTTGATCATGGGCAATATATTTGACAAGCCAGTTATCGGTGTCGTGATGTGCAGGAACAGGCTTAAGGGTCATCAGACCCAAACATTGCAAGAAAAGTACCTGAATGCCGTTTTACATGCCGGCGGTTTGCCGATTGCCTTGCCACATGCGCTGGCAGAGCCGGAACTGCTGAATGCGCTGTTGCCAAGACTGGATGGGATCTTCCTGCCAGGCAGCCCCAGCAATGTGCAGCCGCACCTCTATGGTGAAAACGGCGATGAGCCTGACGCCGATCCCGGGCGTGATGAATTGAGCATGGCGCTGATTACCGCCGGGCTTGAAAGGCGCATCCCCATTTTCGCCATCTGCCGGGGTTTGCAGGAACTTGTTGTCGCCACCGGCGGGACTCTGTATCGTCGCCTGTGCGATCAGCCTCAGTTCCTGGAACATCGTGAAGATCCGGAACTCCCGGTGGAGCAGCAGTACGCACCATCACATGAAGTCCAGGTTCAACAGGGAGGATTGCTTTCAACATTAATACCGGGTTGCAACACGTTTTGGGTGAACTCATTACACGGACAAGGCGCTAAATCGCTCGGCCCGTTGCTGCGCGTGGAAGCCCGCTCGCAGGATGGCCTGGTGGAAGCCGCCAGCGTGCACGATCACCCGTTCGCGCTTGGCGTGCAGTGGCACCCAGAATGGAACAGTAGCGAATACGCCCTGTCGCGTTTGTTGCTTGAAGGTTTTATCACCGCTTGTCAGAACCACCTCGCTGAAAAACAGCGACTCTGACCCCTACAGTTAAGGAAATGCCAATATGAGCGATGACGGCCTGGCGCCGGGTAAACGTTTGTCAGCGATCCGCCAGCAGTTGGGTCTCTCTCAACGTCGTGCCGCCGAACTGTCTGGATTAACGCATAGCGCCATCAGCACCATAGAACAGGACAAAGTCAGTCCTGCCATCAGTACGCTGCAAAAGCTGCTGAAAGTTTATGGGCTGTCGCTCTCCGAGTTCTTCGCGGAACCGGAAAAACCTGATGAGCCGCAGGTGGTTATCAATCAGGACGACCTGATTGAGATCGGCAGTCAGGGGGTTTCAATGAAGTTGGTTCATAACGGAAATCCGAACCGAACACTGGCGATGATCTTCGAGACTTACCAACCCGGTACAACCACCGGGGAGAGGATTAAACACCAGGGGGAGGAAATCGGCACGATACTGGAAGGTGAAGTCATACTGACCATCAACGGCCAGGACTATCACCTCGTTGCAGGGCAAAGTTATGCCATTAACACCGGCATACCGCACAGCTTCAGCAACACCTCGGCAGGCATCTGCCGCATCATCAGTGCCCATACCCCCACCACGTTCTGATTTTCCTGGATTAAATTTGGCCTGAGGTTCTCAGGCCTTTTTAAACGCCGCCTTTTTTACAGGATTAATTTCCTGGGGCGTTTTGCAGCCCGATTTTGCCGTTAGCAGCAGAGAAAGACCGATTATCTTATTGAATTAAAAGGAGTCATCATGGACTTTCAGCATCTGAATTACTGGCAGGAAAAAGCGAAAAATGTCTCGCCTGAAACCCGTTTATTTATTAACGGCGAATATTGCCAGGCGCAGGATAACAGCACCTTTGAAATTATTGACCCGGCCGGACAGCGTCCGCTGGCGCAGGTGGCTCGCGGTAAAAAAGCCGATGTCGACCTCGCCGTGCGCGGTGCTCGTGAGGTGTTTGAACGCGGAGACTGGTCACAGGCATCGCCTGCTAAACGCAAAGCGGTGCTGACTAAGCTGGCGGATTTAATGGAACAGCATCACGAGGAGCTGGCGCTGCTGGAGACACTCGATACCGGCAAGCCTATCCGCCATAGCCTGCGTGATGATATTCCCGGCGCGGCCCGCGCTATTCGCTGGTATGCCGAAGCGATTGATAAGGTGTATGGCGAAGTCGCCACTACCGGCGTGAACGACCTGGCGCTGATTGTCCGGGAACCGATTGGCGTGGTAGCCGCCGTGGTGCCGTGGAACTTCCCGCTGCTGCTGGCGTGCTGGAAGCTCGGCCCGGCCCTCGCCGCGGGCAACAGCGTTGTGCTCAAGCCCTCCGAAAAATCCCCGTTAACCGCCCTTCGTCTGGCACAGCTTGCGAAAGACGCCGGGCTGCCGGACGGCGTGTTTAACGTCATCAGCGGTTTTGGAGATGAAGCGGGTCAGGCGCTGTCACAGCATCCTGACGTGGACGTGATTACCTTCACCGGTTCAACCCGCACCGGTAAACAACTGCTGAAGGACGCGGGCGACAGCAACATGAAACGCGTGTGGCTGGAAGCCGGTGGCAAGAGCGCCAACATCGTGTTCGCCGACTGTCCCGATCTCGAGAAAGCGGCAGCCACCACCGCCGCCGGTATTTTCTACAACCAGGGCCAGGTGTGTATCGCCGGAACCCGTTTGCTGCTGGAAGAGAGCATCGCAGACACCTTTATTGAACTGCTGAAAGCCCAGGCCAAAAACTGGCTGCCGGGCAACCCGCTCGACCCGAAAACCACGATGGGCACGCTAATTGATAACGCCCATGCCGACACAGTGCACAGTTTTATTCGCGATGGCGAAACCCAGGGCACGCTGGCGTTGGATGGCCGTGAGGGCAAGCACCCGGCGGCCATCGGCCCGACCATTTTTGTCGATACCGCCCCGAATGCCCGCGTGGGCCGGGATGAAATCTTCGGCCCGGTGCTGGTCGTCACCCGCTTTAAAAACGAAGCGCAGGCGCTGGAGCTGGCCAACGACAGCGATTATGGCCTCGGGGCCGCCGTGTGGACCAGCGACCTGTCCCGCGCGCACCGCATGAGCCGTCGTCTGAAAGCCGGGTCCGTGTTCGTTAACAACTATAACGATGGCGACATGACCGTGCCGTTTGGCGGGTATAAGCAGAGCGGCAATGGACGCGATAAGTCCCTGCACGCCCTGGAAAAATTTAGTGAATTGAAAACTATCTGGATAGCCCTGGAGCCTTAATCATGACTGAACATACCACCAGCTATTACGCCGCAAGCGCCAATCAGTATGAACCGTTTCCGACGCTGACCGAATCCGTCACCTGTGACGTGTGTATCGTTGGCGGCGGCTACACCGGGCTTTCTTCGGCACTGCATCTTTCGGAAATGGGTTATGACGTGGTGCTGCTGGAGTCCGCCCGAATTGGCTTTGGGGCCAGCGGCCGTAACGGCGGTCAGTTGGTTAACTCCTACAGCCGCGACATCGACGTGATTGAACGCACCTACGGCCCGGATGCAGCCAAAATGCTCGGCAGCATGATGTTTGAAGGCGGAAACATTATTCGCGAGCGCATCAAGCGTTATCAGATTGACTGCGATTATCGTCCGGGCGGCCTGTTCGTGGCGATGAATCACAAACAGCTGGAAACGCTGGAAGAGCAGAAAGCCAACTGGGAACGTTACGGCAATACCCAGCTTGAACTGCTCGATGCCAACGAACTGAAGCGCGAAGTGAACAGCGATCGCTACGTCGGCGCCCTGCTCGATCACAGCGGCGGCCACATTCATCCGCTGAATCTGGCAATTGGCGAGGCCAATGCGATTCGCCTGAACGGGGGGCGTGTGTATGAGCAGTCGCCAGTGACGAAGATTCAGCATTCCAGCCCGGCGGTAGTCAGCACCGCGAAAGGCCAGGTTACGGCGCGGTATGTCATTGTGGCGGGTAACGCCTATCTCGGCGATAAGCTCGAGCCGGAACTGGCAAAACGCAGTATGCCCTGCGGGACCCAGGTGTTAACCACTGAACCGTTGGGGGAAGATGTCGCCCGCTCGCTGATCCCGAAAAATTACTGCGTGGAAGATTGTAACTATCTGCTGGATTATTACCGTCTGACCGGCGATAACCGCCTGCTGTACGGCGGCGGTGTGGTGTACGGCGCGCGCGATCCAGCGGATATTGAGCGTCTGGTGATGCCTAACCTGCTGAAAACCTTCCCGCAACTAAAGGGCGTTAAGATTGATTACAGCTGGACCGGCAACTTCCTGCTGACGTTGTCCCGTATGCCGCAGTTTGGCCGTCTGGATAACAACATTTACTACATGCAGGGCTACAGCGGCCACGGTGTGACCTGTACCCATCTGGCAGGCCGTCTGATTTCCGAACTGCTGCGCGGAGATGCCGAACGCTTCGATGCCTTTGCCAATCTGCCGCACTACCCGTTCCCGGGTGGCCGGACGCTGCGCATTCCGTTTACCGCCATGGGGGCGGCCTACTACAGTCTTCGCGATCGCCTTGGGGTATAAATTTGCTCGAATTCTTTTGAGCAATAATGATGTAACTCGCCCGACGCACAGCGGTTACCCCTGTGCGTTTTTTTATGTGCTTTTCACCCGCGGGTATTTCCACAGCCAGCGGCCGCTGACCATGCGCCAATAGAAGGCCACGCCGCGCACCGCCCAGTCGAGGAACATCCCCAACCACACGCCGACCACGCCCCAGCCCAGCACAATGCCAAGGAAGTAACCGGCAACCACGCGGGCGCCCCACATGCTGAACATCGACACCCACATCGCGAAACGGGCGTCGCGTGCGCCTTTCAGCCCCGCCGGTAAGACCCACGACGCGGCCCAGATAGGCATAAAGGCGGCGTTAAGCCACAGCAGGTGTTTCACCACCTCTTTAACATCTGCCTCGTGGGTATAGAAGGAGGCGAATAGCCCGGCGAACGGTGCGGTGCCCCAGGCGATGGCGGTGAGCACAATCGTCGAAAGCCAGAAAACATGTCGCAGCTGTTTTTCAGCCTGCCCAATCTGACCTTTGCCCAGACGCTTACCGGTAATAATGGTCGAGGCCGATCCCAGGGCGTTGCCCGGCAGGTTGATCAGTGAGGCCACCGAGAAGGCAATAAAGTTACCGGCAATCACATCGGTGCCCATTCCGGCGACGAACATTTGGGTCAGCAGTTTCCCACTGTTAAACAGGACCGATTCGATACTGGCAGGAATGCCGATGCCCATCACTTCCCAGATAATGGCGAAGTTAAGCGGCTTGATATAACTCTTGAGCGGAATACGCAGCGCCGGGTTAAAGCCGACCGCCAGCACCGCAACGATCGCCACCGCGCCAATGTAACGCGAAATCGTCAGGCCCAGCCCCGCGCCAACAAAGCCCATGCCCTGCCAGGAAAAAGCCCCGTAAATCAGGATGCTACTGATAATAATGTTGAGGATGTTCATCCCGCCATTAATCAGCAACGGAATTTTAGTATTCCCCGCCCCGCGCAGCGCCCCGCTGCCAATCAGCGCAATCGCCGCCGCCGGATAGCTCAGCACGGTCAGCTCAAGATAGGTCAGCGCCAGTTCTTTAACATGCGGTGAGGCGGCCCCGGCCACCACTTCGATAATCTCCCGACCAAACAGATGAATGACCACCGCGAGAATAATCGAGAACAAGGTCATGATAACCAAAGACTGACGGGCCGCCGCCCGGGCCTGTTTTCGATTGCGTTTGCCGAGACTGAAGGCCACCACCACGGTAGTCCCGAGATCGATAGCGGCGAAAAACGCCATGATAACCATGTTAAAGCTGTCTGCCAGCCCGACCCCGGCCATCGCATCCGCCCCGAGCCAGCTCACCAAAAAGGTGCTGAGCACGCCCATCAACAGAACGCAGGTGTTTTCCAGAAAGATAGGTACGGCAAGCGGGGTGATTTCACGCCAGAACAGAACACGGTAGGTTTTGCGGTTTTTATACCAGGTTGTGCGAGTGACGGCCTGGCTTACTGCGGCAGAGACGTTCAAAGGGTACCTTAGAGAGAAAGTTGAAACCTCGTTTTAAATGATGAGGGAGAAATGCCAAACCTGCAACGTTGATTTGCGTTTAAATTGTGGGGAAATACAACAAATTGTTGACATAACCGACAGTCGCGACGAAAGGTCTCAATTGAGGTTTGACAAAAATTTTTTCGCCGCTAAGATAAGCCTCCAACCGATTCCTCTGTAGTTCAGTCGGTAGAACGGCGGACTGTTAATCCGTATGTCACTGGTTCGAGTCCAGTCAGAGGAGCCATATTTAAGAAGCCTGCTCAGGAAACTGAGCAGGCTTCTTGCTTTCTCATCTTAGCGGTTATTCAGAACTGCCCGACCTTTGTCAGCCCCCCACCAATCATCACCGGCATCCCGGAACGGCGGGTTAACGCGGCGCTGACTACGCTGGCATCCACGTCGGCCCCCTGAGTGGCTGCGTGCAATGCCGCGGTCATCGGCAGCGGAACTTTCCTGTCAGATTCAAACTCGGCCCGGTTTCGGGACAGTGGCTCATGCACTTCCAGCCAACGCCGTCCATCTGGCTCCAGGGTGGTTTTCACCGGTTGATCGATAAGCTGAACGCGCGTTCCCACCGGGACGTTATCAAACAGATATTTGATATCGTCTTTGCGCAAGCGAATACATCCCTGACTCACGCGCAGACCGATACCAAAGTTGGCATTGGTGCCGTGAATAGCGTACAGCCTGCCGATATAAATGGCGTATAGCCCCATCGGATTATCCTCACCCGGCGGCACGAACGCAGGCAAGGTTTTCCCCTCTTTGGCATATTCACGCCGGGTATTCGCCGTTGGGGTCCAGGCTGGCGCTTCTTGCTTACGCTCCACTTTCGTCACCCAATTACGCGGCGTTTCACGCCCGGCCTGACCAATGCCAATCGGTAACACCTCCACCGTATTCCCCCCTGCCGGGTAGTAATACAGCCGCATTTCGGCGACGTTAATTACAATGCCCTCGCGGACCGTATCCGGCAGGATCAGCTGCTGCGGAATGGTCAACGGCGTTCCGACTTTGGGCAGGAACGGATCGACACCGGGATTAGCCTCCAGCATATTGCTGAACCCCTGCCCGTACTGCGCAGCAAAATACTCCAGCGGCTGGGTATTCCCCTCCGGCACGGTAACGGTAATCGGTGCACCGATAAGACGGCTCCCTTCAGGCGGCAGCGGATAACTCACCGCTAAAGCGCTGTGGGTCACGGCAGTGAGCACCAGGGCAAGCAAAAGCGAACGGATCATAATTTCCCTATTATCAGACGTGATGGCACTACGATTACTATAGCGCTCCACATCGGGAGCGCAATCTTCCTTACGTTACCGGGCTGACACGGGGGTAATGGCCTTGTCTCAGCCATAAAAAAACCCCGCGTCGGCGGGGTTTCACATTCAGCTCACTGCGAGGTGCAAACTTACTCGGCTTTCGGTTCTGCCGTTTTCAATTCGCCCATCACTTTCAGCTTTTTAGAGATCTCGCGACGTTCTTTCGACAGCTCAGCATTTTTGATGATGTAGTCGTCAACGCGATCTTCATAGTCGGTTTTCATGCTGGCGATGATGCCCTGAATGGCTTCAACGCTCATGCCTGGTTTGATGTAGTCGCTGAGGTTATCAAGCAGCAGCACACGCTTCTGGTTGTCACGGACCTTTTTCTCAACGTCCTGAATTTCGCGCTGCAGTTTGTTTTTACGACGGAACAGACGAACAAACTCCAGAACGTCCTGGAACGAAGGTTTGGTTGTTTCCATTTTTACACCCCTGATAATTGAGATTCGGATTCGTAAAACAGCCGCTAAGGGTAAACATAACTGCTGGCGGCCGTGAATGACAATGGTTTTTGCTCTGGGTTCATCATAACCCTAAACGCAGCTGAATCGAAACAAGCACAGGGTAAACCCTGATCATATGGATGTTATTTGCGCAACGCCCGGCAGATCAGATGCGACAAAAGTTCCAGCTGTCGTGCCAGTTCCATACTTAACCATACATAGCCATGCATCGAGGTTTCAGCCAGATTTTCGTCCTGATGCTCGCGCATCAGCTGGCGCAATTCCGTCACTATCTCGTTAAGCTTTTCGTTGTTAGCAAGGATGGGCTGCGGGTTGCCTTCATACAACGCGTGGGCGATGGTCAGCAACGTCTGCTGCGTCATGGTCTGCATATCGCGCAGGGTATGCGCGTTAAGCATCACGTAATGACTGGTGCGAGAGGCCCAATAGGCGTTGATCTGCAGTTCCAGCATACACACCAGATTGCGGTTGACCGTCTGGATGCCTTCGAATATGGATTTCTGGATATGCGTCTCTTTGCTGGCTGGCGTGATTAAGCCACGCATTTTGACCACGTCGGTCAGGATTTTCTGCAAACGGCGTTCGAGTCGCGGACGCTCCAGCAAATTGGGAGAGAACCCGGTTTGATACAGGCGGTTAAACTCAGTGACATAGTTCGCCATCTGGATGCGCCAGTGGATGAACGCCCGTTGCGGCCAAATCCCGGTAAACAGCATTGCCAGCAGCGAGCCAATGACCACATCCCCGCTTCGCCACAGGGCGATATGCATATCACCTGCGGGTGCGCCGACCACCACCGCAAGGGTAATGCCAATCAGTAAAGCCTGATAGGGTCTCTTCCCCAGCGCCAGCCAGCCGCAGAGGAACATCGCTGCCGCGCACCATACCATCATCAGCGGCAACGATAGCAATTCCAGTTTTAGCGCCACAAGACCCAGCGCGGAGCCAAATATGGTGCCACCGATACGCTCGAAAGCGCGCGGGACCACATTCCCCCAGAAGGAGATTGGGCCCATGATGACAACGATAGTAATCAGAGGCCACGTCCCTTCTGGCACATCAAAAAGGCGCACCAGCAGGAACGTCAGCACAAAGGCCAGGGCAATACGCACGCCGTGAACCACACGGTAGTGACGGTATAAACGGATTTCGAAAGGGCTTAACGATTTATCGGCGCGCACACCAGCTCTCCGCTAGGACTGAAAACACAATTGTATCTGTTTTTCTGCCGCTGGCATCACGCCTGCGCAAATAACCTTTCATTCACCAGGTTATTTAACCTTAAAATGCGCGTTTTTTAACAGGCACATACATCTCGATATCCCAGTGCCCATCTTTGTTACCGTCATTGAGGTAAAGCTCGAAGCACGGCTTCTCGTCAAGCTCATGCTCGTTATCCTGCAACACGCTATTGAAGAATTGATACCACGGCGTAGCGAAGTCGTTCCCAACGACGCGAGCCAGAGCTTTCGCGTACAGCCCAGCCGCGATTTCTGTCACAATCACCCCTTCGCTGTTGACCGGTGGCGTAAAACCTTCATCGACGGTGACGACCGTGTCGCAGCGCAGTTTTTCCGCTGGCACCTGGTCGGGATTGTCGTAATAGACCGCCACCCACTCTCTGGCCGGGATCTTCTGCCCGTTGACCCACATCGCTAATTGTTCAAAACCCTGTTTAACGGTCTTTTCCCAAGGGCCTACCATGTGAAATCCTGCCACCACACGCCGATTTTCCTGCTTGATGCTGTAATCCATATTGCCTCCGCTAACACGTTTACTGGATAAATATACATACAAAACTTAGCAAACAGCCCCGATTGAGTATGTGCGATGTTTCACAGAACGGAAAAGTAAAACGCCCTCCGAAGAGGGCGCTGTGTCTGGCCGATACCGTCAGGATTTGTGGTGCATCCAGTCGCTAAAACGGGAGAACATGCCGCCTTTGCCGACGCTTTCCAGCGTCACCAGCGGCCAGTGGGCGACAATCTTATCGCCATCGTAAAGCTCAATTTCACCCACGCGCTGATGGGCAGCAATCGGTGCCTCAAGCTCTTTCTTATCCATAACGTATTTGGCTTTGATGTGTGGCACTTCCGCCTTTGGCAGCGCCAGCCAGAAGTCCTGATCGGTGCCAAGATCGATGTGCTCTTGAGAGCCGTACCAGATCCGCTCCGAACCCACCTTTTTCCCTTTATGGAGGATTTGCACCGTATCAAAGTTCTGTTGGCCCCACTGCAGCAGCTTTCGCGCCTGATCTTCACGACCTTTCGAGCTTTGCGCCCCCATGACTACCGCTATCAGACGCCGTTTCCCGTCGACAGCAGAGGCTATCAGGTTAAAGCCCGCGCTGGCGGTATGCCCGGTTTTCAGCCCGTCGACATTCAACGTTTTATCCCACAGAAGACCGTTACGGTTGTACTGCGTGATGCCGTTCCACGTCAGACTCTTTTCGCTGTACATATGATAGAAGTCTGGCTCACCGTGGATGATAGCCCGGGACAGAACCGCCAGGTCGTACGCTGAACTGTGCTGTCCTGGCGCATCAAGACCGTGCACAGTTTCGAAGTGGGTATCTTTCAGGCCCAGCTTCTCCACGTAATCATTCATCATGTTGACGAACTGCGGCTGGCCGCCCGCGACGTAGTCAGCCAGCGCCACGCAGGCATCGTTCCCGGAATCGACAATCAGGCCACGGCTCAAATCGTGGACGCTCACCCGATCGCCTGCTTTCAGAAACATCAGCGATGAGCCGTCAAACACTGGATTGCCTTTGGCCCAGGCATCGCGTCCGACGGTGACGATGTCATCGGGTGAAATACGGTGGCTGTCGATAGCGCGGTCCACGACATACCCGGTCATCAACTTAGTGAGGCTGGCGGGATTACGCTGCTGGTGTTCATTACCGGCAGTCAGAACCTGGCCTGTGGTGAAATCCATCAGCACCCAGGCAGCAGCCTGGATAGCGGGAGGTTGGACCGGTGCGGGAATATAATCTGCGGCAACTGCGCAGGAAATGCTCGATGCGAGCAAAGAAACAGTAATAAAAATACGGCCTTTCAACAGCAAGTCCTCAACGTTCTCAAATTCCCGTTCTTTTTACGGCAGTTGCGCCTTCGTGACAGCGTTTAATTGCAAGAAAATATGACATTTCCTGCGAGCGACGCCGCGAGAATGCCCCTCTCCGCTTCTGATGAATAGGCAAATCGTTTACCATAACCGGCTAACGCGCTCACGGGTAACAGACAGACCATGCAAGAAACGCAACCGCAAGCCGGATTCCTGTTTCACGATTATGAAACCTTCGGCACCAGCCCGCAGCTGGACAGGCCAGCACAGTTCGCAGCCATTCGCACCGACGCTGATTTCAACATCATCGGCGAACCCGAGGTGTTCTACTGCAAGCCCGCTGACGATTATCTGCCCCAGCCTCAGGCAGTAATGATAACCGGGATAACCCCGCAGGAAGCGCTGGCAAAAGGCGATAACGAAGCGGCTTTTGCCCGTCGTATTCATGACCTGTTTACCGTGCCGAAAACCTGCGTGGTGGGCTATAACAACGTCCGTTTCGATGATGAAGTCACGCGCAATATCTTTTATCGCAACTTCTACGACCCGTATGCCTGGAGCTGGCAGAACAATAACTCACGCTGGGATCTGCTCGATGTAATGCGCGCCTGCTACGCGCTGCGCCCGGAAGGGATTAACTGGCCAGAGAACGACGACGGTTTGCCAAGCTTCCGGCTCGAACACCTGACCAAAGCCAACGGGATTGAACACAGCAACGCCCACGACGCGATGGCCGACGTGTACGCCACTATCGCGATGGCGAAGCTGGTTAAAACGCGTCAGCCGCGGCTGTTTGAGTATCTCTACACCTACCGTGGCAAGAACAAACTGGCGACGCTGATTGATGTGCCGCAGATGAAACCGCTGGTGCATATCTCCGGCATGTTCGGCGCCTGGCGCGGCAACACCAGTTGGGTAGCCCCGCTTGCCTGGCACCCGGATAACCGCAATGCGGTGATTATGGTCGATCTGGCGGGAGACATCTCGCCCCTCCTCGAGTTGAACGCGGATGAATTACGCGGGCGTTTGTACACCCCGAAAGCCGATCTCGGCGAGCTGGCGGCCGTGCCGGTGAAGCTGGTGCATCTGAACAAATGCCCTATTCTGGCCCAGGCCAATACCCTGCGCCCGGAAGATGCGGACCGCTTGGGTATCAATCGCCAGCAGTGTCTTGATAATCTGAAAGTGCTGCGCGATAACCCGCAGGTTCGCGACAAAGTGGTCGCCATTTTCGCCGAAGCGGAACCGTTCGTACCCTCTGACAACATTGATACTCAGTTGTACAACGGCTTCTTTAGCGATGCAGACCGCACGGCGATGAAAATCCTGCTGGAAACCGAGCCGCGCAACCTGCCTGCCCTGGATTTGACCTTTGCCGACGCGCGCGTCGAGAAGCTGCTGTTTAACTATCGGGCGCGTAACTTCCCCGGCACGTTGGACGAAACGGAGCAGCAGCGCTGGTTAGAGCATCGTCGCAATGTGTTTACCCCGGAATATCTGCAAGCCTACGCCGACGAGCTGCAAGCGCTTTACGCGCAGTATGAAGGGAATAGTGAAAAGCTGGCTCTGCTGAAAGCGCTGTATCAGTATGCGCAAGAGATAGTCTAAGGCTAAACGTCAGGTATAAAAAAACCGGAGACAGTTCATGTCTCCGGTTTTTTTTATCGCTATGACTTACGCGACGTCTTCGTACTGCGGAACCGGGTTGCGGAAGCTACGGGTGACACAGGCCAGGTAAATCAGGCCAATCGCGCCCCAAATCAGGCCCAGTACCATTGAGCTTTCTTCCAGGTTGATCCACAGCGCACCGACGGTCAACGCACCACATACCGGCAATACCAGGTAATTGAAGTGGTCTTTCAGCGTCTTGTTACGCTTTTCGCGGATCCAGAACTGGGAGATGACCGACAGGTTAACGAAGGTGAAAGCCACCAGCGCACCGAAGTTAATCAACGCCGTTGCCGTTACCAGGTCGAATTTAATCGCCAGCAGCGCAATCGCACCCACCAGCAGCACGTTCCATGCCGGAGTACGCCATTTCGGATGAACGTAACCGAAGAAGCTTTTCGGGAACACGCCATCACGGCCCATGACATACATCAGACGAGATACGCCTGCGTGTGCGGCCATACCGGATGCCAGTACGGTCACGCTGGAGAAAATCAGCACGCCCCACTGGAAGGTTTTACCCGCAACGTACAGCATGATTTCAGGCTGTGACGCATCTGGATCCTTAAAGCGAGAGATGTCCGGGAAGTACAGTTGCAGGAAGTAAGAAGCAACAATAAATACCATCCCGCCAATCAGCGCCGTCAGGAAAATAGCTTTCGGGATAACGCGTTCAGCATCTTTGGTTTCTTCAGACAGAGAAGAGATCCCATCAAAGCCCAGGAACGAGAAGCACAGAATCGTCGCACCGGTGATCATCGGCGTGATATGCGCGCCATCAGACCAGAACGGACGACTGCTGGTCAGCGTACCTGCACCCGTACCGTTGTAGACGCCCCAGATGATCATGCCGACGATAACGGCAACGATACCCATCTGCAGCACCACAATCAGGGTGTTGAAGTTAGCCACGGTTTTGATGCTGCGCAGGTTCGAGATGGTCATAAAGGCCACCAACCCGACAACAAATATCCACGACGGTACCGATGGCACCAGCGCTTCAAAGTAAATTTTTGCCAGCAGGATGTTGATCATCGGCATAAACAGATAATCAAGCAGCGAAGACCAACCCACCATAAAGCCAACCGTCGGGCTAATGGATTTCTGGGCATAGGTATAGGCTGAACCCGCTGACGGATAGCGGCGAACCAGCTTACCGTAACTTAATGCAGTAAACAGGATGGCTATCAGAGCGAATGCATAGGCTGTCGGGACGTGACCATCGGTCAGTCCAGATACGATACCGAAAGTATCGAACAGCGTCATAGGCTGCATATAGGCAAGACCCATCATAACAACCGGAATCAACGTAAGAGACTTACGTAGTTCCACGCGAGAGGTGTTTGGAGTAACGTTATGCGACATGGCTATTCCCCTTTACGGTGAAAACCGTCGCGTAAGCAAAAAATTGCCCCATTTGTGTGGATCCTCAGCGACAACAACTGTCGATTTTTAAGTAAGTATCTATCCGGTACGAAGCCCGGCCTCTTGTTTGAATGAGTGTTTCGAAAACAAAAAAATAACCGACGCCTTTTAAAATTGCGTCGGTTACTCCTTTTTTTCTGGCGCGTATTTTGCCCCCATCTCCTGACAAAAACAAGAGAATGAGAAGTCCAGCAATAAATTCTTGCGCACAACTGCCTGATTATTCATCACTGCCGCGCTGGTACACGGCCGCGATAGCACTATTTGCTAAAACAGCCTCTCGCCACCAGGCACTGGCCAGCCCCGCCGTCTGTTCGTTCCAGCCAATCCACACCGCATCAAACGCAACGTGAGCCGCTACCTGTTTTTCCACCAGCGCACCGGTGTCGATAAAACGCTGCGCCAGATAACGGGGTAAATAACCACAGCCGATGCCGGTAATTTGTAGCTCCAGCTTGGTTTTGAAATCAAAAACGGTGATCGCTTCCTGATCATCCAGCAACTGCTGGAAGGCCGGACAGTCCGGGGTTGTACCATCGCCCACCACGATGGCACGATGCTGTCGGATGGTTTTACGGCTCAGCGGTTCGGCTTCACCGGCTAACGGATGATGCGGGGCGACGACAAAAATCTGCTCCAGCTTGCCGAGCGGGGCAAAGCCAAAATCGCTGAGCGGGGGCGGGTCGTGCAGGGCACCGATCACAATATCTGCCCGTCCCTGTACCAGAGCATCCCAGGAACCGCCGAGTACGCCATTGATAAATTTAAGTCGTGTGACGCTGTGCCGTTCGTAGAACTGTTCAATTAACGGGGCAAGTAAGGAAAAGGGAAAGGTGTCGTCGACGCCAATCACCAGATCGTTCTCCCAGCCTTCATGCAGTTTGATGGCCTGCTTCTCCAGCTCGCGCACCGTGTGCAGCACTTCCCGCCCTTTCTCCAGCAGCATCTGTCCGGTACGGGTAAATTTCGCCCGGTGTCCGCTGCGGTCAAGCAGTTGAATATTGAGATCGCTTTCCAGCTTATGAACGGTGTAACTCAGCGCCGACGGGGTCTTAAAGAGCTTTGCCGATGCTGCAGCAAAGCTCCCTTCTTTATCGAGCGCATCAAGAATGATGAGAACTTCCAGCAATGGTTTCATCTTCGCCCCCAGAGGGTACGCGATGTCACCGCAGGCCGTTTACTCCAGCGGCATCACCAGCGGATCGGGATACTGATACTCAAAACCCAGTTCAGAACAGATGCGGTTACCATCAATTATCCGTCCCTTCTCAGCGCTATCGCTGAACACAGGCGGCTCGAGCCCAAGCTCACGCGCCATCTGCGGATAAAAAGTCGATCGTGAAGGATGGCCCGGCGCACAGAGATTATAGATGTGACCGCCCTTCGGTGCCTGCAGCAATAGCGTTATCGCGGAAACGACGTCTTCCAGATGCACGAGGTTAACGCCCTGCTGCCCGTCCGGGGCCGATTTCCCGGCAAAGAAGCGCCCCGGATGACGCCCTGGGCCAACCAGACCGGCGAGGCGCACAATATCGACCGACGTACCTGGCAGATTATGCAGCCAGTCTTCAAGCTCTTTCAGCACCCGGCCGCTCGACGTTATCGGTTCACGCGGCGCGGTTTCTTTAAGGGTCCCTTCCCCTTTACCATACACCGAGGTCGAACTGGTGAAGACGATGCGAGGGATGTGGTACGCCAGGGCGGTATCGACTATTTCCTGAACCGCCTGCAAGTAGAACTCTTCCCCCGGCCCGCTGCGTCGGGCTGGAAGCGTTATCACCAATGCGTCAACGTTCATCAGCGCGTCGAGATCGTCCGTATCACAGACCAACTGCGGATCAAGGCGCAATATATAGCTGTCAATTCCGCACATTTTTGCAGCTTCAATTCCATCTTCGGTAGTTTTGCTGCCGGACACCTGCCAGCCTCGCGCCGTTAACGACAGGGCCAGCGGCATACCCAGCCAACCTAAACCGACGATTGCGACCTTTTTCATCTGTGCTCTCCTGACTCATTCGCGTTCCTTTAATAAGGCTACGCCAGCCCTGGCCAACTGACAATTTATCTGATGAATATGAAATGAATTAAAGTTGTAAAAAAGCCCTTGCTTTCCGGCGTTGAACTGGTTTAGGTTAAAAGGTATCAAATGCATAAGCATTCAACGAGAAAATTATGAACTGCGTTCAATTTAAAAACCACCATCATCACCATCACCCTGACTAGTCTTTCAGGCGATGTGTGCTGGAAGACAGTTAGATCTTCCAGTGGTGCAGAACGCAAGAGAGAGCCCCCGGAAGATTCACACTTCCGGGGGCTTTTTTTTTGGGCGCGAGTTTCAGTGATTCAGACAGGACTACGAGGATAAGAGAATGTTAGACAACAACCGTTTACGCATAGCTATGCAGAAATCTGGGCGCTTGAGCGATGATTCACGCGAATTACTGGCCCGCTGCGGCATAAAAATCAATCTGCACACCCAGCGCCTGATTGCGCTGGCAGAAAATATGCCGATCGACATTCTGCGCGTGCGTGACGACGATATCCCGGGCCTAGTGATGGATGGCGTGGTCGACCTCGGCATCATCGGTGAAAACGTACTGGAAGAAGAGTTACTCAGCCGCCGCGCCCAGGGCGATGATCCGCGCTATTTCACACTGCGTCGTCTGGACTTCGGCGGCTGCCGCTTATCCCTGGCCACCTCCGCAGATGAATCCTGGGACGGCCCGGCAGCTCTCGACGGCAAACGCATCGCCACCTCGTATCCACACCTGCTCAAGCGCTACCTCGACCAGAAAGGCATTTCGTTCAAATCCTGCCTGCTGAACGGCTCCGTTGAAGTCGCCCCGCGTGCCGGTCTGGCCGATGCGATTTGCGATTTGGTCTCGACCGGCGCAACGCTTGAAGCCAACGGCCTGCGTGAAGTGGAAGTGATTTATCGCTCCAAAGCCTGTCTTATTCAGCGCGACGGCGAAATGCCGGAAGCCAAACAGCAACTGATCGACAAACTCCTGACCCGTATTCAGGGCGTGATTCAGGCACGTGAATCGAAATACATCATGATGCACGCCCCAACCGAGCGTCTGGAGGAAGTGATTGCCCTGCTGCCAGGAGCTGAACGCCCAACGATTCTGCCTCTGGCAGGCGATCAGCAGCGCGTCGCGATGCACATGGTCAGCAGCGAAACTCTGTTCTGGGAAACGATGGAAAAACTGAAAGCGCTTGGGGCCAGCTCCATTCTGGTACTGCCTATTGAGAAGATGATGGAGTAACCGACCATGAGCTTTAATACTGTCATCGACTGGAACAGCATCAGCCCCGAGCAACAGCGCGATTTGCTGATGCGCCCGGCGATTTCCGCCTCGGAAAGCATCAGCCGCACCGTGACGGAGATCCTCGACAACGTCAAGGCCAGAGGCGATACCGCGCTGCGTGAGTACAGCGCAAAGTTCGACAAAACCGAGGTCGCAGGGCTGAAGGTCAGCGCCGAGGAGATTGAGGCCGCAGGTTCTCGCCTGAGCGATGAGCTGAAGCAGGCAATGGCCGTCGCGGTGAAAAACGTCGAGACCTTCCACGTGGCGCAAAAACTGCAACCGGTCGATGTAGAAACGCTGCCGGGCGTACGCTGCCAGCAGGTCACGCGCCCGATTGCCTCCGTCGGGCTGTATATTCCCGGCGGCTCTGCGCCGCTGTTTTCTACCGTATTAATGCTCGCGACTCCGGCGCGTATCGCCGGTTGTCAAAAAGTGGTGCTGTGCTCGCCGCCGCCGATTGCCGATGAAATTCTGTATGCGGCGAAACTGTGCGGCGTGCAGGATATCTTTAACGTCGGCGGTGCGCAGGCCATTGCTGCGCTGGCGCTGGGCACCGAATCCGTGCCGAAAGTCGACAAAATTTTTGGCCCTGGCAATGCGTTCGTGACCGAAGCCAAGCGCCAGGTCAGCCAGCGTCTGGACGGGGCGGCGATTGATATGCCTGCCGGTCCTTCCGAAGTGCTGGTGATCGCCGACAGCGGTGCGACACCTGATTTCGTGGCGTCTGATTTGTTATCCCAGGCAGAGCACGGCCCTGACTCTCAGGTCATTTTGCTCACCCCGGATGCTGACATGGCCGGTCGCGTCGCCAAAGCCGTTGAGCGTCAACTTGCCGAACTCCCCCGGGCAGAAACCGCGCGTCAGGCACTGGCTGCCAGCCGTCTGATTGTTGCCCGCGATTTAGCGCAGTGCGTGGAAATCTCTAACCAGTACGGGCCGGAACACCTGATCATTCAAACCCGCGATGCGCGCGCTTTGGTCGACAGCATCACCAGCGCGGGCTCGGTATTTTTAGGCGACTGGTCCCCGGAATCTGCAGGCGACTACGCGTCAGGCACCAACCACGTGCTGCCGACCTACGGCTACACCGCCACCTGTTCCAGCCTCGGTCTGGCGGATTTTCAGAAACGCATGACCGTGCAGGAACTGTCGCAGGACGGTTTTGCCGCCCTGGCCTCAACCATTGAAACCCTGGCCGCCGCCGAGCGCCTGACCGCCCACAAAAACGCCGTTACCTTACGTGTGGCCGCACTCAAGGAGATGAAATGAGCATTGAAGAGTTAGCCCGTAAAAATGTTCGCGACCTCACGCCGTACCAGTCTGCCCGTCGACTCGGCGGTAAAGGCGATGTCTGGCTGAATGCCAACGAATTTCCGACGGCGGTCACGTTCGACCTTTCCCAGCAAACGCTCAACCGCTATCCGGAGTGTCAGCCGAAAGCGGTCATCGACAACTATGCGCAGTACGCGGGTGTGAAGCCGGAACAGGTTCTGGTCAGCCGTGGGGCGGATGAAGGCATCGAACTGCTGATCCGCGCGTTTTGCGAGCCGGGTAAAGATGCCATTCTGTTCTGCCCGCCGACCTATGGCATGTACAGCGTCAGCGCCGAAACCTTCGGCGTGGAGTATCGCACGGTGCCCGCCCTGGAAAACTGGCAGCTGGATTTGCAGGCCATCGCCGACAAACTCGATGGCGTTAAAGTGGTGTACGTGTGCAGCCCGAATAACCCAACCGGGCAGATTATCAATCCGCAGGACCTGCGCGTCCTGCTGGAAATGACCCGTGACAAAGCGCTGGTGGTGGCCGATGAAGCCTATATAGAGTTTTGCCCGCAGGCGACGCTGAGCACCTGGCTTGCCGACTATCCGCACTTAGTGGTGCTGCGCACGCTCTCTAAAGCGTTCGCCCTGGCCGGACTGCGCTGCGGCTTTACGCTGGCCAATGAAGACGTCATTGCCCTGCTGATGAAAGTGATTGCCCCCTACCCACTGTCGACCCCGGTTGCGGATATCGCCGCCCAGGCGTTAAGCCCGCAGGGAATCAATGCGATGCGCGAGCGCGTGGCGCAAATCCTCGCCGAACGTCAGTACCTGGTGACCCAGCTGCGGGAGATCCCTTGCGTGGAACAGGTCTTCGATTCTGAAACCAACTACATCCTGGCACGCATTACGGCCTCAAGTGCGGTCTTCAAATCGTTGTGGGATCAGGGCATTATCTTACGTGACCAAAATAAACAACCTTCTTTAAGCGGCTGCCTGCGTATCACTATCGGCACCCGCGACGAGAGCCAGCGCGTCATTGACGCCCTTCGTGCGGAGAAAGTATGACCCAGAAGTTCCTCTTTATCGATCGTGACGGCACCCTGATCAGCGAGCCGCCGAGTGATTTCCAGGTCGACAGGTTCGACAAACTGGCGTTTGAAGCAGAGGTCATCCCTTCGCTGCTGAAGCTGCAAAAAGCAGGCTATAAGCTGGTGATGATCACCAATCAGGACGGACTGGGCACCGACAGCTTCCCGCAGGCAGATTTTGATGGCCCGCATAACCTGATGATGCAGGTGTTCCGCTCTCAGGGCGTGCAGTTTGACGATGTGCTGATTTGCCCACACTTCGAAACCGACAACTGCGAATGCCGCAAGCCGAAAACCCAAATGGTGGCTGCGTGGCTGAATGATGGTGTGATGGACGTAGCGAACAGCTATGTGATTGGCGACCGCGCTACTGACGTAACGCTGGCGCAAAACATGGGTATCGTTGGCCTGCGTTACAGCCGCGATGACCTGAACTGGCTGAAAATCACCGAGCAACTCACCCAGCGTGACCGCTATGCGCACGTCGAGCGCAACACCCGCGAAACGCAGATTGACGTTAAAGTCTGGCTCGACCGCGAAGGCGGCAGCAAAATTAATACCGGGGTCGGTTTCTTCGACCACATGCTGGATCAAATTGCCACCCACGGCGGCTTCCGCATGGAGATCACCGTTAAAGGCGACCTCTACATCGACGATCACCACACCGTGGAAGACACCGGTCTGGCACTCGGCGAGGCGCTGA
Source organism: Scandinavium sp. M-37 (assembly GCF_043558715.1). NCBI lineage: Bacteria > Pseudomonadati > Pseudomonadota > Gammaproteobacteria > Enterobacterales > Enterobacteriaceae > Scandinavium > Scandinavium sp. M-37. The sequence continues at coordinate 23,299 of NZ_JBIGIN010000027.1, read as the reverse complement.
AGCTGGCGCTGGGCGATAAACGTGGCATCAACCGTTTTGGCTTCGTGTTGCCGATGGATGAATGTCTGGCCCGCTGTGCGCTGGATATCTCGGGCCGACCACACCTGGAATACCGCGCCGAGTTTACCTATCAGCGCGTGGGCGACCTGAGCACCGAGATGATCGAGCACTTCTTCCGCTCGCTCTCGTACACCATGGGCGTCACGCTGCACCTGAAAACCAAAGGTAAGAACGACCACCACCGCGTGGAAAGCCTGTTCAAAGCCTTTGGCCGCACGCTGCGTCAGGCCATTCGGGTGGAAGGCGACACCCTTCCCTCCTCGAAAGGAGTGTTGTGATGAACGTCGTTATCCTTGATACCGGCTGCGCCAACCTGAATTCGGTGAAATCGGCCATCAGCCGCCACGGTTACGAGCCGGTAGTCAGCCGCGACCCAGATATCGTGCTGCGTGCTGACAAACTGTTCTTGCCAGGCGTCGGCACCGCTCAGGCCGCGATGGACCAGATTCGCGAGCGCGAGCTGGTTGATCTCATTAAAGCCTGTACCCAGCCGGTGCTGGGTATTTGCCTCGGGATGCAAATCCTGGGTCGCCGCAGCGAAGAGTCAAACGGTATCGACCTGCTGGGCATTATCGATCAGGACGTGCCGAAGATGACCGATTTCGGCCTGCCGCTGCCGCACATGGGCTGGAATCGCGTTTACCCGAAAGCGGGCGATCGCTTGTTTCGCGGCATTGAAGAGGGGTCGTACTTCTATTTCGTCCACAGCTATGCGATGCCGGTCAATCAATGGACCGTCGCCCAGTGTAATTACGGCGAACCCTTTACCGCGGCGGTACAGAAAGACAATTTCTTCGGCGTGCAGTTTCACCCTGAGCGCTCTGGCGCCGCAGGCGCGCAGTTGCTGAAAAACTTCCTGGAGATGTAATGATCATTCCAGCTTTAGATTTAATTGATGGCACCGTGGTTCGCCTCCATCAGGGTGATTACGGCCAGCAGCGGGATTACGGTAATGACCCGCTGCCGCGTTTGCAGGATTATGAGGCGCAGGGCGCGCAGATACTGCATTTGGTCGATCTGACGGGCGCGAAAGACCCGGCTCAACGCCAGATCCCCCTGATTAAACACCTCGTGGCGGGGGTGAATGTTCCGGTGCAGGTTGGCGGCGGTATTCGGACTGAAGCTGACGTCTCTGCCCTGCTGGACGCGGGCGTGGCGCGAGTGGTTATCGGCTCGACGGCGGTAAAATCGCCAGATGTTGTGAAAGGCTGGTTTGAACGTTTCGGTGCAGAAAAACTGGTGCTGGCGTTGGACGTGCGGATTGATAGCCAGGGCACTAAACACGTCGCGGTCAGCGGCTGGCAGGAAAACTCGGGCGTCACGCTGGAAGAACTGGTGGAAACCTATCTGCCCGTCGGCCTGAAGCACGTGCTGTGCACCGACATTTCCCGCGACGGCACCCTCGCCGGGTCTAACGTTTCATTATACGAAGAGGTTTGTGCCCGTTATCCACAGGTCGCGTTTCAGTCTTCTGGCGGCATCGGCAGCCTCGATGATATTGCCGCCCTGCGCGGAAGCGGCGTGCGTGGCGTGATTGTCGGACGAGCCTTACTGGAAGGTAAATTTAACGTAACGGAGGCCATCCAATGCTGGCAAAACGGATAATTCCTTGTCTGGACGTGCGTGATGGTCAGGTCGTGAAAGGCGTGCAATTCCGCAATCACGAAATCATCGGTGATATTGTCCCGCTGGCAAAACGCTATGCCGAAGAAGGCGCAGACGAACTGGTATTCTATGACATCACCGCCTCCAGCGATGGCCGTGTGGTCGACAAAAGCTGGGTGTCGCGCGTGGCGGAAGTCATCGACATTCCTTTCTGCGTGGCCGGCGGGATTAAAACCGTGGACGACGCGGCAAAAATTCTGTCGTTTGGCGCAGATAAAATATCGGTAAACTCCCCGGCGCTTGCCGATCCGGAGCTGATCACCCGCCTGGCCGATCGCTTTGGCGTGCAGTGCATCGTGGTGGGCATCGACACCTGGTTTGACGCAGAAACCGGGAAGTATCACGTGAATCAATACACCGGTGACGAAAGCCGTACCCGGGTTACGCAGTGGGAAACCCTCGACTGGGTGCAGGAAGTGCAAAAGCGTGGGGCCGGTGAAATCGTTCTGAATATGATGAACCAGGACGGGGTGCGTAACGGCTATGACCTCGAACAGCTGAAAAAAGTGCGCAATGTCTGCCACGTTCCGCTGATTGCCTCCGGTGGCGCGGGCACGATGGAACATTTCCTCGAAGCCTTCCGCGATGCAGACGTCGATGGCGCGCTGGCGGCATCGGTATTCCACAAGCAAATCATTAATATTGGCGAACTAAAAGCGTACCTGGCACTGCAGGGCGTGGAGATCAGGGTATGTTAACCGAACAACTGGACTGGGAAAAAACCGACGGACTGATGCCCGCCATCGTACAGCACGCGGTATCCGGTGAGGTGCTGATGCTGGGCTATATGAATCAGGAAGCCCTGACCGCCACGGAAAAAAGCGGCAAAGTGACCTTCTACTCGCGCACCAAACAGCGCTTGTGGACCAAAGGTGAAACTTCCGGTCATTTCCTCAACGTGGTCAGCATCACCCCGGATTGCGACAACGACACCCTGCTGGTGCTGGTGAACCCGATTGGCCCGACCTGCCATAAAGGCACCTCCAGCTGCTTTGGCGATACCGCACACCAATGGCTGTTCCTGTATCAGCTGGAGCAGCTGCTGGCCGAGCGTAAGACCGCCGACCCGGCCAGCTCTTATACCGCCAAACTCTACGCCAGCGGTACTAAACGTATCGCCCAAAAAGTGGGTGAAGAAGGCGTAGAAACCGCGCTGGCCGCCACGGTGAACGACCGGCATGAGCTGACCAATGAAGCCTCTGATCTGATGTACCACCTGCTGGTACTGCTGCAGGATCAGGAGCTGGATTTGACGACCGTGATTGAGAATTTACGCCAGCGTCATCAGTAGTCTTTTTCAGGCGTAAAAAAACCGGGCGAATACCATGCCCGGTTTTTTAATGCCTAAATAAACGGTTAGGCTTTTGGCTGATAGTTACGCAGCGCATTGCGGCCTAAGACGACACCTGCTCCAACCATACCGCCCAGCAGCACGGACAGAACCAGAATAATGGCGCGTTTCGGGCTGTCACGGCGGAACGGCAGCGTTGGTTTCATCACGTAACGGTAGGCGTGAATAGCTGGTATTTTTGGCCGATCGTCTTTACCCCCGGACATCAGATTATTCACGTCCAGCAATGTCTGACGCGTCTGATAGTAACTGGCAGGGAACTCCAGCGGCCGTGTGGCTTCATTTTTAACCATGGCACTCAGCGCATCGCTGCCGAGCATGAACATGGTGTCTTGAGAGACCTGGTCAACCTGCTGGATTAACGGCAACTTAATTTTAGATTGCTCAGCAATGGTCAATGCCTGGCTAATTTGCGCAATACGTAATGCCTTCTGCTCGGTAACCACTTTTTCCTGCGTGGTCAACGATTGCTCAATATCGTTCTTACGAGAGGTGATGTTATCTTTTAAATCACCTTCAACGGCCTTGGCCACGCTGTCGTCAACCTGCTGGATATACTGTGCCAGCGTCTTCTGCGCTTCTTCCGCCGTATGGGCCACATACGATACGCGCAAAGGCAGACTCTGGCCTTTTACCGCGGCTTCAATATCCAGTTTTTCCGGCTGCTCCTGATTGTCTAACGACTCAGAGAGGGCGGAAAACGTAGAGTTAAAGCGCGTAATCAAATCCTGCTGAATCGCACCCACTGACGGCGAGTTACTGCCATAGAGAATGTTCATCGCGTTGTAATAGCTTGAAACCTGTCCTGAATCTGGCTGGGTGATGAGCGCCGTCGAGGTCCATTTCTCTTTGGCAACCATGAGGTAACCCACCGCGAGCAGAATAGCGACAACCACGCACACCATGATGGTGACCTTCCCGCGCCAGATTTGCATCACCAGATCGATGAGATCAATCTGTTCCGGCTCGTTGCTGCGAGCGTAAAAACTTTTATTGTTATCCTGCGTCATACAAACCTTAACTGCGAAATTTATGAAAAGCCCACAAGGCGGAATAGTGTACTTACGTGTATCAGAATTACTATAAGAATTATGCTCAAAGGCCCGCTAATGTACCGAAAAAACGGGCTACGCTAATTGTAGATAACGATTATCTTTTTGCACCCGCTAACGGTATGATTTTACTTTCGGTTGCACCAGACGCATGTGGCGATTTTCTGGTCAGATTGTGAGGAATAGTGATGAAATATCTGGTTACCGGCGCAGCCGGCTTTATCGGCTTCCATGTTAGTGAGCGTCTGCTGCAGGCAGGCCATCAGGTGGTGGGGATTGATAATCTCAACGACTACTATGACGTGAACCTGAAACAGGCCCGGCTCGACCTGCTACAAAAGCCAGGTTTCAGTTTCCATAAAATGGATTTGGCCGATCGTGAGGCAATGGCTGCCCTGTTCGCCGATGCGAAATTTGACCGGGTTATCCATCTCGCCGCCCAGGCCGGGGTGCGTTACTCGCTGGAAAATCCACACGCTTACGCTGACGCCAACCTGATCGGTCATCTGAACGTGCTCGAAGGCTGTCGCCATAATAAGGTTCAGCATCTGCTGTATGCGTCGTCGAGTTCGGTTTACGGTCTGAACCGTAAGATGCCGTTCTCGACCGATGATTCTGTGGATCATCCTGTGTCGCTCTACGCCGCCACCAAAAAAGCCAATGAGCTGATGTCGCACACCTATGCGCATTTGTATGGTTTACCCACCACCGGCCTGCGTTTCTTCACCGTCTATGGCCCATGGGGTCGCCCGGACATGGCGCTGTTCAAGTTCACCAAAGCCATGATTGAAGGCAAGAGTATCGACGTCTACAACTACGGCAAGATGAAGCGCGATTTCACCTACATCGACGACATCGCGGAAGCCATCATTCGTCTGCAGGATGTTATTCCGCAGCCTGACGCCAACTGGACGGTTGAAACCGGTTCCCCGGCCAGCAGCTCTGCCCCGTATCGCGTGTACAACATCGGCAACAGCTCCCCTGTTGAATTGATGGATTACATTACCGCCCTGGAAGAGGCGTTAGGCATCGAAGCTACGAAGAATATGATGCCGGTACAGCCGGGCGACGTGCTGGAAACCAGCGCCGATACCCAACCGTTGCAGGAAGTAACCGGCTTCAAACCCGAAACCACGGTGAAAGACGGGGTGAAAAACTTCGTGGACTGGTACAGGAATTTCTATAAGGTATAATAGTGATGGTATGAGGGTGGGTAATATACTCTCCCTTATACCATCTAACGGCAACCCCTTGCATTTAATAACAACTAATATTTATTTTAGTTTTAAATAATAATAAAAATATAACAATGCGAAGAGAGTTCTTGCTAGCAGTAGCATCAGTATCGCACCAGTGGCGCCATAAAAATGCATTAAAGGATAACCAATCAATGCAGGTATGACTGATGAAATTAATGATATTTTTTTAAAGATAGAATCCATCTTCTTCGGCAAAAAATACCCATACGAGAATGAACACAAAAAAGAGTACAATATTATTCCCGGTGAGCATAATAACAAATACCAATAAGCTTCTTCGTAACCCTCACCTAAAAATAAATTTACAACCTCATGACCAAAAGTCAATATCAATAAAAATGGAACGAGTGCAAATAACAAATTAATGGCAAACAAAGCCTTCAGTGAAGATGAACCTTTTACCACCATAGGGTAAACAGATTTAGCAGCAATCGACTGAAAACTCCCAGCAATGTTAGTTATTCTCAGAGCTATAGAATAACAAGCAAAAACTACCGGGCTTACCATCGCTCCAATAACTAAGGGAGGGATATTACTATAAAGATTCGGTGAAAACTCACCAATAAACGCATCAAACCCTTCTTTGAAATTTTGTAGAGAGAACCGATATGATTTTAATGATTTAACATTCATTCTGTAATACCGGAAAATGGCAAGAATGATGCCTGTCGCCATAAATGCATAAGCATTAAGGCGCATTGCGGAATGAATAGAATCAGCATCTCGAACAAAAACAAATAATAATAAAAGTTGAATTAAACGTGTTGAAATAGTGATAAATGAAAAGAACGCCAACGTCGATGTACCCTGATGAAACCAAGGGGCCGACAGGTAGTAGCCAATTGCAGAAACTGACAATAACTCAAGATAAAACAAAAAATCAAAATTAGCAAAAAAATAGTAACAATAAATAATTGATAGTGGAATAAATAAAAAAGTTAATAGCAGCCTTATCCCTTGATATTTTATGTATACCGAGGTTAGCTGATTTGAGTTCTTGGTATTCAAAGCACATTCACGTACGCCAGTAATGTTAGTGCTATAATCAATGATAATCATCATAGAAATAGATAATGTCGAGAATAACAATACTATTCCATACCCTTCAGCACCAAGAACACGGGAAAGATAAGGCATAGTTACAATAGGTATTAACATACCTAAAACATTAATAGAGGAGAGCCCGATGAAGTTACTCAAAAACTCCCTATTAAATAACCTCAACATCTCTTATTCCTACTGAACGAATCATTATCGTGTTCATAGCTTTCATCCCAAAGAGTCCCCCATAATTCATCATAGGAGTATGGATTAAAGGTCTCTCCAGAACAACCATGCGTAAGTGTTATTTCTCCAAACAAAGGCCTATCATCAACAATATACCAATCTATACGTGAATAAGCCAAGTCACTACATAGTTTCTTTGAAAGCATCAGCATTTCATTCAGACATTCAGGTTTTTCTGCACGAACATCAGAATTATTAAAATCTAGAGTAAATGGAACGAAATTCCATTCTTCATCAAAGAAATCTCTAGTATGCGCATCACCATCATTTACAAAGCGATCGTAATCAACTTGGATATAAAAACGTGTGCCTTCACGTGTGTTAAAACAATGAACTTTATAATCATAGGGTATTTGACCACTTTTGGTAGTTAGTAATTCCTCTGCCAATAACTTCCTGTCAATATATTTATAATGCTTTTCAAGGTTGACTTTACTAAAATCCATAGCAAGCCACTTCTGTGTTAGTTGTACTACATCATCATATGAATAATCTTTTTTTGACCTTACTATTAGATTGGTCCCGCTTGCGTGATTTGCTTTCAGGACGAAAGAGTCTGGAAGGTTATTCCATACATCTTCTGTTAAAACTTTACCTTCCCAAAAAACTGGTATCAAATACTCCTCGCCAACATGCCGGCTAACATAGTCCCGAACGGCCACTTTATCAGATAAGAGTGAATAAAATAATTTTGGTCTCCGCATACGAAGCGCAATTTTTTCGCTAAATGTTTTAGGTCTAATTAATCTTGGAAAAAAACCATGTAGCACTCTAAACCGATAACACAGCAAGAGAAATTCAGGAGTAATATATTTCAAATATTTTTTCATTAGTTTAATCACGAATAATTTTTAATGGCCTAACATCCAAATTGCATTTACAATTATTTAAAACGGATGATGTTCACATTGAGTACTACTGATTTAATTCTTTCGCACTTCTGATAACTTTAGCTGGGTTTCCGCCTGCGATGACCATATCAGGTATGTTTTTTGTCACAACACTACCTGCCGCGATTATTGTTCCATTACCGATTGAAACACCCGGTAAGATAATACAACCTGTTCCGATCCACACATCATCGCCAATAATAATAGCATCGCCCTTGCTACTAGTATTGATTCGATTTTTAACATTATCAAAAGAAATTTCATGACCATTACTATCAATAATTTGACAGTTGGCTGCAATTAAACATCGCTTCCCGATTTCAACATGTTTATATGCATGTATACATGCCCCATGGATACGAGTGTGATCACCTATTTTTATACATGCGTTTGGTCGGTCGGCTAGCAACTTCACTTTCGCAAACATATTAACATGATACCCACTATTATCCGAATTTAACGTGCAGTTATCCCCAATATAAATCTTCGCACCTTCCGATAAATTTATCATAGGAACTTTCTTTATTCTAACATTAGTACCAAGTTTTAGACCTTTTTTTCGTTTTAGAGCAATGGTCATTATAAAACTTAATATACGATTAAATATCATCGAAATGATGAACATCACCAGCACCCTTGATATTTTTCAGATTGTGAATGAGTAACTACTAAAAGGTGTAAATAGGCCCCTGTTTTACAGGGGCTCATTAACATCAATCGCTTCCAAAAAGGTCACGGGTATAAACTTTATCCGCCACATCTTCCAGCTCTTTCGCCATGCGGTTGGAGATAATCACATCGGCTTCCTGCTTGAACGCCTTGAGGTCACGCACCACGCGAGAATGGAAGAACTCATCTTCCTGCATCACCGGCTCATAAATAATGACCTGCACGCCTTTGGCTTTGATGCGCTTCATGATCCCCTGGATAGATGATGCACGGAAGTTGTCAGAGCCACTCTTCATGATCAGACGATAAACGCCAACCACTTTTGGTTTACGCGACAGAATGGAGTCTGCAACAAAATCTTTACGCGTACGGTTGGCATCGACGATAGCCGAAATAATGTTATTCGGCACCGACTCGTAGTTAGCCAGCAGCTGCTTGGTGTCTTTTGGCAGGCAGTAACCACCATAGCCAAACGACGGGTTGTTATAGTGGTTGCCGATACGCGGGTCGAGGCAAACGCCTTCGATTATCTGACGGCTGTCCAGGCCTAAGCTTTCTGCGTAGCTATCCAGTTCGTTGAAATAGGCAACGCGCATCGCCAGATAGGTGTTGGCAAACAGCTTGATGGCTTCGGCTTCGGTGGAGTCAGTGAACAGAGTCGGGATCTCTTTCTTAATTGCCCCTTCCTGCAACAGCGCGGCAAAACGCTCTGCGCGCGCGGAGCGCTCGCCGATAACAATACGTGATGGATGCAGGTTATCGTACAGAGCCCGGCCTTCACGCAGGAATTCCGGCGAGAAAATCACGTTATCGATGCCCAACTCGTCTTTAATAGACTGGGTGAAACCCACCGGAATGGTCGACTTGATGATCATCACCGCTTTCGGGTTGATCGCCACCACATCGCGGATCACCGCTTCTACGCTTGACGTGTTGAAATAGTTGGTTTTTGGGTCGTAATCGGTTGGCGTCGCGATAATCACATACTCGGCATCGCGATAGGCATCCTGCTTGTCCGTCGTGGCGCGAAAGTTGAGCGTTTTAGTCGCTAAATACTCTTCAATCTCTTTATCGACAATCGGCGATTTTTTCTGATTGAGCATGTCCACTTTGGCCTGCACGATATCCAGCGCCACCACTTCGTGGTTTTGAGCAATCAGAATGCCGTTTGAAAGGCCAACGTAACCTGTACCGGAAATTGTAATTTTCATTAGAACGCAACTTTATTCAGTTAACGGGTAGAGATGGCACCCGGGCCACCACGATAATCAATAGCTGCTGGGATTTAACCTCTTGCGTGAAGGCACTGTCAAGGCGCAGCCCCTGAATTCCCGCAATGTTGAGGTGACATTCAGACTACTTCGAATACCCGAGCGCATTTTGGACAAAAAAACCCGGAGACATGCTCCGGGCCTTGATGCGGCATTAGATTATTTAAGATTAATCCATCCACTCGGTGTGGAACACACCGTCTTTATCGGTACGCTTGTAAGTATGCGCCCCGAAGTAGTCACGCTGCGCCTGAATCAGGTTCGCTGGCAGCACTTCTGCACGATAGCTGTCGTAGTAAGCGATGGCCGCAGAGAACGTCGGGACAGGAATACCGTTCTGCACGGCATATGCCACAACGTCACGCAGCGCCTGCTGATAATCGTCAGCGATTTTCTTAAAGTACGGGGCCAGCAGCAGGTTCGCGATGTCAGCGTTTTCAGCATAAGCATCGGTGATTTTCTGCAGGAACTGGGCACGAATAATACAACCCGCACGGAAAATCTTCGCGATTTCACCGTAGTTCAGATCCCAGTTGTACTCGTTTGACGCTGCACGCAGTTGAGAGAAGCCCTGCGCGTAAGAAACGATTTTGCCCAGATACAGAGCACGACGCACTTTCTCAACGAATTCTGCTTTATCACCCGCCGGTTTAGCCTGCGGGCCGCTCAGCACTTTAGACGCGGCAACTCGCTGCTCTTTCAGAGAAGAGATATAACGTGCGAACACAGATTCGGTGATCAGTGACAGCGGTTCGCCGAGGTCCAGAGAACTCTGGCTGGTCCACTTGCCGGTACCTTTGTTAGCCGCTTCATCCAGAATCACATCGACCAGGTAAGTCCCTTCTTCATCTTTTTTGGTGAAGATGTCTTTGGTGATGTCAATCAGGTAGCTGTTCAGCTCGCCGTTGTTCCACTCGGTGAAGACCTGCGCCAACTCTTCGTTAGAAAGCTTCAGGCCACCTTTCAACAGGGAATAGGCTTCTGCGATCAGCTGCATGTCGCCGTACTCGATCCCGTTGTGCACCATCTTCACGTAATGACCTGCGCCATCAGGACCGATATAGGTCACGCACGGCTCACCGTCTTCGGCAACAGCAGCGATTTTAGTCAGGATCGGTGCAACCAGCTCGTACGCTTCTTTCTGGCCGCCAGGCATAATAGATGGGCCTTTCAGGGCGCCCTCTTCACCACCAGAAACACCGGTGCCGATGAAGTTGAAACCTTCAGCAGACAGTTCGCGGTTACGACGCACGGTGTCCGGGAAGTAGGAGTTACCCCCTTCGATGATGATGTCGCCTTTATCCAGGTAAGGCTTCAGAGATTCGATGGCTTTGTCCGTGCCCTCGCCCGCCTTCACCATTAACAGGATACGGCGTGGTGTTTCCAGAGACTCGACGAATTCCTGCACCGTGTAGAAAGGAGCCAGTTTCTTGCCTGGATTCTCGGCAATCACTTCTTCTGTCTTTTCACGGGAGCGGTTGAAGATGGAGACGGTATAACCACGGCTTTCGATGTTGAGCGCCAGGTTGCGCCCCATCACTGCCATACCGACGACGCCGATCTGTTGCTTGGACATTACATACTCCTGTCAGGTGTGGTCACCACGCGAGGTGTGCGTGGCTTGAAATGTGGTGAAGATGTTAACTCATCAAGTACAACGTTGTGTAGTACATAATTTTCAAAACAATCTCACATTAATGTGGAAGAAAAAATTACGCTATACTCATACTATAGGATTCGATGATCCCCGCATTATTATATGTTATATACAATTGGACACATGAAAATAAAAACATCAATGTGATATATATCCACCGCTGCCTTTCCGTAATAAAGCCAATCAGATTAGACAAAAGAACCACCTGATATACTAAAAAGAACTCACTTATTCTAAAGCTGAGTACCGGAAAATCTATGAACATATAAAATGAAACAATTGAGATTCCATACAGTTTAAACGCCACATTCATTTTCGCGTCAATGAATACGCTACGTAAATAGCAAAAAATCAAAAAGATAATTACATTAATGCAAGCGAGTGTATTGAATGGATTCACAACCAAATCTGATGTTCCATTCACATAGGTTAAATAGTTTGCAGGAGCATGAAGAAGAGCCATCAATGTAAATAGATAGCCTTTTATATCAATAAATGATAACGCTAAGCCTATGAGCAAGGCCATGAACCAAAATAACACATTAGGCTTTCTATTATTAACAAAATAGATAACCATGAACATAATTGAACTGAGATGAAAAAGAAAAGCAAGCATTATATACATGAAAGTTGTAATTTTTTTTTCATGAATATAAGCTTCGAAAGCCAATAAGCACAAGGATATAGCGACCGCTGCACGGACTTGCGTAAGGTCCAAAAGCAAAAAAAGCTTGCCGAAGTAAATTATTAAAAATAGCCCTACTGGTAGTGCTAATTTTTTAATGGCTTTAAATTTTATAATTATCGAAAGAAATGCAAAAATTACAAAGCTAACCGATATTGACATGCCTGACCTATTTGCGCCATTAAATATTATTCGCGAAATAGGCTCAGGAAAATACTCAGCGTTTGATAAATAATATCCATTGTAATAATTTTGAAAATCATGACTAACGTCCGGGGCGATGAAAGCAGCCATTAAAAATAGAACAAGTAGAGATATAGCACTAAATAATTTATTTTTTAACAATGTGCTTAGATATAAATACGTAAGCACCGCCCAGTAAGTCATAATTCTCTTCCATTATCAATAGTTTGAGGTAACGCAATATCTTAAAACACTTTTAACATGCCATAAAAAATGCTTGGAAAATAACTTTCGGTTATTGTGTGCAGCTAAATGAAGAGCTTTAACCGTTGGAATATAAAGCACTCTTTCATTTGTTAATGTGTATGCGCGTCGGCAAATATCAAGATCTTCACAGTACATGAAGTATCGTTCATCAAACCCGTTAATTTCCTTATACAACGAACTTTGAAATAATAAAAACGAACCTGATGCCCAATCAACGTAACAACTACTATCTATCAGATCCTTGTCAATGATCGTATCATTTTTTTTATAAAGATAAGAAGTAATAAAATCTTTGATTTTAGGAAAATTACGAATATTTGCATCATACTCTCCCTTTTCTTTGACTAAATTAATAGTTGCAATTCGCGCCGATTTAGAAACCATCTCACCCTGCACACTTCTCAACGCTTGAGCTGTAATAGAAACATCAGGGTTTAGCACCAAGAAATAGTCATCGGGTTTCATCTGTAGGTGCGCGACGGCATATTGATAATTTTGATTATTATTTTCGCCAAAGCCTTTTCGGGATTTATTTTCTATATAATGAACACCGTTATCTAAACAAAAGTTTTTTAACGATGTTTGCCCAACATTGTCAGTTACAATAATTGTAAACTCACTAGATAAAGCTTTTATCGTGCCGATTCTATTAATTAAATCACTATGCCCGTGAGACACTATTGAAATGAACATTATCTACCCAAACCCTTAAAAATAACAAAATAAGTCCCTAGTGTTTTGAGAAAAGAGCTTTTCCTTAATTTAACTGTAAGTGCTGCATATAATCTTTGTGCACTAGAAATATCAGGAGACAGATACAAAGCAAGAGCATTAATAAATTTGATATTCTCTTCTGGTATATCGTCATTAAACCGTCGCTTAAAATCTAACATTTGCTTCACAGTTCGATGATAGTTAACTTTGGCAATCTCAAATGACTTTTTAAACTTAGCAAATACTACTAAAAAGCTATTTCTTTTTGCACCAACTTGATTATTTCCATGTTGCCTGTATTTAATGAAAGTTTCTTTCTCTATAAACCTGATATTTCCATAAAGTTTACAAACCAGCATTAGCCACCAATCATGCATCAAACAATCATCAGGAAATGGCAGGCTTTTTTCTATTAACTTCTTATTAAATAACATTGTACAACCAGGTGCTAAATTCTGAATAAGAAGATGATCAAGTTTATTTATCCAATCTGAGTTTATCGATTGATAATTTAAGAAGGATTTATCAATAGTATTTAAATTAGCGTCGACTATTTCAAGATCGCTAAACACGATCAGTGGAATGCCACTATCGCATTTTCCCGCAACCTCCAGGTAACGAACTAATTTATTTTTTCCCCAAACATCATCTTGGTCAGACAACATAATATACTCACTGGTACTTAAAGCTATCCCTCTCTCGAAATTTTTTGCTGGACCGTATGGTTTGCCTTGTTCATTTTTAATTAGAACAAGTTTATTAATGGGGATGATTTCCTTGATGATATCTAGAGTGTTATCAGATGAATTATCATCACAAACAATAATAGAATTCACCAATTCATCAAAGCAATCCATCATCAAAATTGAATTAAGTTGCTCAGATAAATATTTCGCTCCGTTGTACGTAGCTAAAACAATATCCAGCTTACCAACAGCATTAGACATTGAACAAGGATCCTATAGTTCTGTTAATAATTTTCTTTAGTTTTGTACTCAAAGTAGCATGTCTATTATTTGCATGACTCATGTATTTGAAATACTCTTGATCAAACCGCGCATCACTTGAGCCCATGTTGTTAATTTTATAATTCATTTTCCATATGACATATGGCAGCGCAAGTTGATCTCTTTTAGCACTAAACTCACTACTATACTCGGACCACCACATTTCCATGAGTCGCATAACATCGGCCTTATTATGCGATCGTAGCAAAATATTTGCTTCGAATAATTCTCTATAATTAAAGCCTTCAGCTTTGTATTTTTTTAACTGCCTATTAATCACCCAAAAATAATCAGTACCTATGAATGAACAAATTTTACCTTCATCAAATATATTGTCCCTTTCAGGATGATTAAAAATTGCGAAATCATTATTTGAAAGTTGTGCCTTACTCCAATTATAGATGTCACCGCATAATAATATATTCCCATCAATGTATAAAGAATGTTGATGATTTGGAAATAAAATGTGAGGATTGATTTTATAATATCTATTGAAATTTTTATTGTCTAAACCATCAGTTGAGGGCGTAAGCAACTTCCATGGTTCAGGTAACACGATATGCTCATTACTTACAATATAGTAATCACAATCACTATCTATATTTTCAACGGGTAATACTTTGTCATATCCACCAGTAATAACACTGTAGATAACAAGTCTATTTTTACTTTCTTCTAAATTGACCATATCTGCACTTGAATAATGAGATTGTGTATTTATGCCCTGCTATAATCTGATATTTAACCAAACACTGCCGCGTCAGAAAACTTCAATTGCACACTATCTTTAGCAGAAAGGATTTTCTCTCCTATTTCCGGCCATTCAATACCGATATCAGGATCATTCCAAATTATCCCTCGATCGCTCTCTGGATGATAATAATTGGTAGTTTTATACACGAATTCAGCTGTCTCACTTAAAACAAGGAATCCATGCGCAAACCCTTCTGGGATCCACAACTGGCGCTTATTCTCCGCTGAAAGATTGACTCCGACCCATTTACCAAAAGTTGGTGATGACTTACGAATATCAACGGCAACATCGAACACTTCACCAACAACGCAACGCACTAATTTGCCCTGCGCATGGGGTTCAAGTTGATAGTGCAGTCCACGAAGAACGCCCTTAGCCGACTTCGAGTGGTTATCTTGTACAAATTCAACTTTGCGCCCTACTGCCTCTTCAAATATTTTCTGGCTATAGCTTTCAAAGAAAAAACCACGATCATCACCAAAAACTTTAGGCTCGATAATCATGACATCAGGAATATCTGTTTTGATAATATTCATCTATCAATAACCTTTAATCATTTTAAGTAAGTACTGTCCATATGCGTTTTTCTGCAGCGGTTTTGCCAGAACTTTTACTTGTTCTGCATCAATAAAACCTTTCCGGTATGCAATCTCTTCTGGACATGCAACTTTAAGTCCCTGACGTTCTTCAATAGTTGCAATAAAGTTGCTTGCTTCAATCAAACTCTGATGCGTGCCCGTATCAAGCCAGGCATATCCACGTCCCATCATGGCCACTGAAAGGCGTCCCTGTTCCATGTAAATACGGTTGATATCCGTAATCTCAAGTTCGCCACGAGCAGACGGTTTAAGATTTTTTGCCATTTCAACGACGCTGTTGTCATAGAAGTAAAGGCCGGTTACCGCATAATTACTTTTCGGCTCCAGCGGTTTTTCCTCAAGACTAATGGCGGTGCCGTTTTTATCAAACTCCACTACGCCGTAACGTTCTGGGTCATTTACGTGATAGGCAAATACCGTTGCGCCAGACTCTTTTTCTACCGCCGCATCCATTAACTTCGGCAAGTCATGCCCGTAAAAAATGTTATCACCTAATACCAATGCACAATCATCATTTCCGATGAATTCTTCACCAATAATGAAAGCCTGGGCGAGACCATCCGGACTTGGCTGTACTTTATATTGCAGATTGAGTCCCCACTGACTCCCATCACCCAGTAATTGCTCAAAGCGCGGAGTATCCTGCGGGGTACTAATGATCAGAATATCTTTGATACCCGCTAGCATCAGTGTGGACAGTGGGTAATAAATCATCGGCTTATCATAAATAGGCAGTAACTGCTTACTTACTGCCATTGTTACGGGATATAGCCGAGTGCCTGAACCGCCAGCCAGAATAATACCTTTACGCGTAGTCATCTTTTTTCTCTATAAATACTAAATGCCCGTATTCGGGCATTTATGAGTTATCAAACTGTTTGAGTAGTAAATAGCTCAGCGAGCATACGTTTAACGCCCATTTCCCATGAGGGTAAAATCAGCTCGAAGTTTTGCTGGAATTTCTGTGTATCCAGCCGGGAGTTATTTGGTCGACGGGCTGGAGTCGGGTATGCATCTGTGTTAACCGGCTTGAGTTGTTCCAAAGCCAATTCAACGCCCGCAATACGCGCTTCTTCAAATACCAGCGCAGCGTAGTCATACCAGGTTGTTGTCCCCGAAGCGACCAGATGATAAAGCCCTGCAACTTCAGGTCTATTCATCGCGACACGAATGGCATGAGCAGTACAATCTGCCAATAGCTCAGCTCCCGTAGGTGCGCCAACCTGATCGTTGATAACCGACAACTCTTTACGCTCTTTCGCGAGCCGCAGCATCGTTTTTGCAAAGTTATTCCCTTTGCCGGCATATAC
The DNA here is from genome assembly GCF_043558715.1 of Scandinavium sp. M-37. Classification (NCBI taxonomy): domain Bacteria; kingdom Pseudomonadati; phylum Pseudomonadota; class Gammaproteobacteria; order Enterobacterales; family Enterobacteriaceae; genus Scandinavium; species Scandinavium sp. M-37. The sequence goes on along the minus strand of NZ_JBIGIN010000027.1, from coordinate 6,619 downwards.
CCAACTGGTGCGGAAAATCAGATGCTTTGTGCAGTTGTCCTGAAGCGCTTTCTCACCGGCGAGCTTAGTTTCACCATAAACGTTAAGTGGTGCAGTCTCATCCGTTTCAACCCACGGCGTTTCTCCGTTACCCGGAAAAACATAATCAGTAGAATAGTGCACCACCCATGCGCCTATTTTTTCGGCTTCTTTTGCGATGGACTCAACACTCGTCGCGTTCAGCAGTTGCGCAAACTCAGGTTCTGATTCGGCCTTATCTACCGCAGTGTGCGCTGCAGCATTGACGATGACATCAGGTTTAATACGGCGAACGGTTTCAGCCACCCCTTCTGGATTGCTAAAATCACCACAGTATTCCGTGGAGTGGACATCAACGGCGATCAGATGACCTAATGGGGCAAGGGATCGTTGAAGTTCCCAGCCCACCTGCCCTGTTTTTCCAAACAGTAGAATATTCATTATTCGCGGCCCTCATAATTCTGCGCGATCCAGGATTTATAAGCCCCGCTTTTCACATTCTCAACCCATGTTGTATTAGCGAGATACCATTCAACCGTCTTGCGGATCCCGCTTTCGAAAGTTTCTTCAGGCTTCCATCCTAACTCACGGCTGATTTTGTCCGCATCAATCGCATAACGACGATCGTGACCCGGACGATCGGTAACATAGGTTATTTGCTCACGATAAGAGGTCTCTTTCGGTACAATCTCATCCAGCAGATCGCAAATAGTATGTACGACATCGAGGTTTTTCTTCTCGTTATGGCCACCGATATTATACGTTTCACCCTGTTTACCTTGGGTTACTACTGTATACAGCGCGCGAGCGTGGTCTTCCACATACAACCAGTCACGGATCTGATCACCCTTGCCGTAAATAGGGAGAGGTTTGCCATCCAGCGCATTCAGAATCACTAGTGGGATCAATTTTTCCGGGAAGTGGAACGGTCCGTAGTTATTTGAGCAGTTGGTGACAATCGTTGGCATACCGTAGGTGCGTAGCCATGCACGAACCAGATGATCGCTGGATGCTTTGGATGCAGAGTAAGGGCTACTCGGCGCGTAGGCGGTTGTTTCGGTGAAGAGAGGCAATTCAGCCCCCTTCTCAACTTCATCAGGATGAGGGAGATCGCCGTAGACCTCATCGGTTGAGATGTGATGAAAACGGAATGCCGCTTTTTTGGTCTCATCTAAGGCTGACCAATATTTGCGAGCAGCTTCCAGCAGTACATAGGTTCCGACGATGTTTGTCTCAATAAAGGCAGCGGGACCTGTGATGGAGCGATCAACATGGCTTTCCGCTGCCAAATGCATGACAGCATCGGGTTTATGTTCAGCGAAAATACGCGCCATTGCTTCACTATCACAAACATCCGCATGCTCAAATGCGTAGCGAACATCGCCTTCAATTTCTGCCAGAGACTCAAGATTGCCAGCGTAAGTCAGTTTATCAACATTGACGACAGCATCCTGGGTATTATTAATAATATGTCTGACAACTGCAGAACCAATAAATCCCGCACCACCGGTAACCAGAATTTTCACGTTTATATTTCGCTCTTAATATATATTTGAGTAAGAAAGGACGTTTTATTTCACAGCAAATGCAATTACAGGAAATGTGCGGACACGCTACCGCCCCTGGCTCAACAGCTACCAGTGCACTGCAAAAAATATCAGTATGTCGTTACATGAATGGGTAAACAGCACCCATTACGTCCATCAATCGAATCCATTATTGTGGTCTGAATTACGGCTCAAAACAAGGGGAAATCCCCTAGAGGCAATAGAAAATTGCGCAACACCCTACTATATTTAGTCATTGATTTTAAACGAAAAAACGGCAGTGATGCTATGAGTGCGCGTTAATCGCATCATAACCTCCCCTGCCGTTTACACGAACATTCAAACTAACGGATGGATTAATCCACCAGCAGCTTCTTAATGCTCTCTCTGAACTTCGCACCCTCTTTCAGGTTGCGCAGCCCGTACTTAACGAAAGCCTGCATGTAGCCCATTTTCTTGCCGCAGTCGAAGCTGTCGCCGGTCATCAGCACCGCATCGACGGACTGTTTTTCCGCCAGCTGGGCGATAGCATCGGTCAGCTGCACACGACCCCATGCGCCCGGCTCGGTTTTTTCCAGTTCAGCCCAGATATCGGCAGACAGAACATAGCGACCCACGGCCATCAGATCGGAATCGAGAGTCTGCGGCTGGTCCGGTTTTTCGATGAAATCAACGATACGGCTGATTTTACCTTCGACTTCCAGCGGCTCTTTAGTCTTGATGACCGAGTACTCACGCAGGTCGCCTTCCATATGCTTCGCCAGCACCTGGCTGCGGCCGGTTTCGTTGAAACGGGCAACCATCGCGGCGAGGTTGTAGCGCATTGGGTCAGCGGTGGCGTTGTCCAGCACGATGTCTGGCAGGACAACCACAAACGGGTTATCGCCGACAATCGGACGGGCGCAAAGAATTGAGTGGCCCAGACCCAGCGGTTGTGCCTGGCGCACGTTCATAATGGTCACGCCCGGCGGGCAAATGGCCTGCACTTCAGCCAGCAGCTGACGCTTTACGCGCTGCTCGAGCAGTGACTCAAGTTCATACGAGGTGTCGAAGTGGTTTTCCACCGCATTTTTGGATGCGTGGGTGACCAGGACGATTTCTTTGATCCCTGCAGCAACAATTTCGTCGACGATGTATTGGATCATCGGTTTGTCAACGATCGGCAGCATTTCTTTAGGAATAGCCTTGGTGGCAGGAAGCATGTGCATCCCGAGGCCAGCTACCGGAATAACTGCTTTCAAATTAATCATTATCATGTCCACCTGTGAATGGTTGGAGAATTATAGCCAGTCAGAACGTTTTATCCAGCATGTTTTTTTGATGATACCTGGCAAGTTTTGATAAAACTTCGGTGTTAATCCGATAGTTGCGACAATATCCCAGGAATCGTCGTATTTTATTTACCCGGCAGCCTGAAATTTAACCCGCTGGCGTTGACGACCTGCTGATCAACCCGGTCGATGTCGACCGAACGTACGCCCTTCTCGTTCACCGCCCTGATGTTGGCCAGTGAGAGCAGCGTGTCCTCTTTTGCCATGAACTTACCGCGCACGTCTTTGCGCAGGTCGAAGTTCATCGACAGTGCCGGGCCGCGGTCGGCATCCTGCATCACGCTGATGTTGCGCATAAACAGATGCTGCGGCTTGTTGTGCATCTCAAGCGAGGCACGTTTCAGGTTGAGGTTGGTTATCGCCACAAACGACTGCGCGTTGCCGGAAGATATCTGGATCCCACGCAGCTTGTACGGCAGCGTGGTGTTATCCATCGTCACATCATTGAGCCTGAAGTTTTGCGGGATCGAGAGGTATTTGCCCTTGATAACGCCATAGCCAATCAGCATCCCGGCGCTATTGACCATATCGACATTATCAATAATGAAATTATCACAGCCGTAAATGGCTACGGTGGCGTTATCAATGCCCGCCTTCTTACTGAACTCCGGGGTAATATTACGCGCGTTGATATTACGAATAATAAAGTGTTTGCCGTTCTCGACGTGAACCAGCTGCCGACAGTTGCTACCGGTGATATTGGCCACCACAAAATTCTTGACCGCCTGCTCTTCCGGGTAGCCATTGTCGTAGGTACTGCCCGCCAGGCCAATGCCGATCCCCCAGTTGATTTTGCCGTTGGTGCAGTTGATGTTGTCGATAACGTGGTCTGAGATCAGGATATTTTTATCGTTGATCGCCACGTTCCATTCGATGGCATCTCCCTGCAAATGGGTGAAACGACTGTGAGTAATCTTCACCCCGTCAAACTGGTTATGAAAGCCCTGACGCAGAATGCCGTAGTTGGCCCTGGTGACGGTGATGTTGTCGATCAGCAGATTACGCATGTTGCGCTTATTTTTTCCGCCAATATATATCTGTGCGACCGGGCCGTAACCACTCAGCGTCACGCCCTGAATCACACAGTCTGAGCCGCGCACATCGAGGCAGATATTGTTCAGACTGCCGTTTTTGCCGATGATTTTACAGCCATCCTGCAACGCAAAGCGCCCGCGCCCGTTGCCCTTCAGGGCACCGGCTATCTGCAGGGTTTTGCCCGGCGGAATGATGATCCCGGTGTTGATATTTTCACAGACCACGCCCGATGGCACTTCAACCACGTCGGCGTCTTTAAACGCATCGTTGAAAGCACGGATCCAGTCGTTGCCGGGATTGTGCTGGCGGATATCGACCGGATCTTTACGCCCCAGCGCCCGGGCGGCAGGCGTGTTAATGAGCGGCAGAGCGGCCAGCGCAGAGCTGGCCCCAAGGAAGGCGCGTCGTGATAGCGTGATTTTTTTATCGGTCATGCGTCCTCTTTTTTTACAGCGTCTGCAGCAGGCTGGCTAACTCGCGGTTAATCACCTGCTGGTTGAACTCAGCTTCGACTTTGGCCCGCGCTTTGGTCACTACCGGGTGCAGTGCCTGCTGGTCAAACGCCCCCAGCGCGTTGAGTCTGTCGGCCAGCGATGCCGCGTCGTTCTCCGGCACCAGCCATCCGGACTCACCGGCATCGATAAGCTCCGGAATGCCGCTGTGCACCGTGGACACCACCGGAATGCCCACCGCCATCGCTTCCATCAGCGCGACAGGAATGCCTTCCATATCGCCATCAGCCCCGGTGATGGACGGCAGCAGAAACACGTCAGCCTCATCGAGCATCGCTTTCACCTGATGGCTGGGCGCAAACCCGGGCATCTCTATCACGTCCTCAAGCTGATACTGCTCGATAAGCGTACGCAGGCGGCGCTCCCAAGGGCCAATGCCCAGAATGCGATAGTGAAAACGCACCCCGCGCTCTTTCAGCTGACGGCAGGCCTCTATCGCCACGTGCAGTCCTTTTTTCTCGGTTAAGCGCGCGACGGAGATAATGTGCAGCGTCTCATCCGGGGCTTTTACCGGGCGTAGCGCAAAGCGCTCCATGTTGACGCCCATCCGCGACACCACGATTTTGTCCGCCGGGCAGCCCATCGTCTTCAGACGCCCCGCCCACAGGTCACTGATCGGCAGCATTAAATCGCCGCGACGAAACAGCTGCTGATACTCCGGGGTGTAATGGCTGAGGACCTCCCGGCTGGAGATGTCGATCCCGTGGAAGACGGTGGCAATTTTACCGCGCAGAACGCCCAGCTCGCGCAACTTGGCGGCGGTCACGCCCGCCGGGCCAAAGTGGGCGATAAACACATCGGCGCAAATGGGCGTGGTGTTTTGCGCCGCAATAGAGGAGAGGATTAAATTGCGCGCTTCATGGCCGTAACGGCGGGCGTTCAGTGCCCGCCAGGTCGCACCCCGATGCAACCCTTTCAGGGTATTGAACGCACGATAGCGCAGTTTGGTCAGTTTGCCCGCGGGTTCATCCTGCAACCAGCGGGTTTTCTGCGCCAGGCCGTAGCGGGTATACGCCTCATGGGTGTGGGTCATGTCGCCCTTCAGTAGCGCGACAATCTCCACCTCATAGCCCATCTCAATAAACGCCACAATCTGATTTAAAACAAAGGTCTCTGACGACAACGGGAATTTTAACAGGAAGAAACCAACCTTCATTTTCCCTCCCCGATGCGGTCCAGCACGGATTTGACCATTTGCATACCGGTCTGGCGCTCGGCCTTCACCGCCACGCGCAGGCGTTCATTAATCGCGGGCAACTGGCCGAGGGTGTCGGCCACCCTCGCCCCGAGACTGCCGTCGAGCAGATGACGGATGTCGATAGCCATTTCCGGCATCCCGAGCTGCTGCATGATCCCGGCGGACTTGTGTTCGTAGTTGACAGCAATCGCCGGGGTGTCGAAGTTCATTGAGATGATCGCCGAATGCAGACGGGTGCCGACGGTCAAATCACAGGCGCCGAGGATTTTGCCCATTTCGAGGTCATTCAGTTCGTCCATCACCACGTGGTAGCGGGAGGGGTCGCTGATATGCTTTTGCAGGTTCAGGGCCACCATGCGGTCGTCTTTGTTGTAGCTGTCGATCCCGGTGCAGGTTGAGAGCGCAATCACCTGATAGCCAGATTCAATAATACGGTTCACCACCCCGGCAAAGGCTTCTTCGTACGCCTGCTGGGTGGTGCCAAGACGTTTATCAAACGGCGCCAGTTCACGCAGGGTAACGGCCACGGTTTTTTGCTGGCCGATTTTGTTCAGCCAGTACTCCACCGCATAGCTGGCGGTGAAATCGTGTTCGTGATGATCGACCAGCCAGGCGGTATCGACCCCCTGCTCAACGTTGGCGGTGGTGATATCGCTGCGCTGCATCAGGTTCAGGCTGACGGATTCACGCAGGATCAGCGCATCGCACTGGCCGAAAACGTAGTTCGCGAGCTGGTTAAACTGCGGCTCCTGGAACGGGCCGACGCTGTGACCCATCATGTACAGCGGTTTTTTGGCCATGAACGTACAGAGCGCATGCTCAAACTGCGGCGCACCGTACAGGTCCACAAAGAACGAACCGCCTACCTGAATAATCGCGTCATAGTGGCTGAGCAGACGAACGAAATCGGTAAACCCCTGCGCGATGGCGATATTGCGCAGCTTGCCGCTGTCGGTAACGCGGGAGAGCAGCACCTGA
>NZ_JBIGIN010000026.1:0-67086 GCF_043558715.1 Scandinavium sp. M-37 | reverse complement strand
GCCGGCCCTGGTACTCGCTGAAAAGCAACTGCTGGAGATGAAGGACATCCTCAGACGGCAGGAACTGGAGCATGCCTGCCAGATGAATCCGGTGATGCAGCTGATACGCAGCGCGATAAGTCGCCTGGAGAGCAGTCCGCAGCCGGAGGAGGGTACAGCGGACGACAGAGCGCCTGAGCCAACCTTCTTCACCATGACGGAAGAGGCAACCACACCTGCCAGTCGTCTGGTGTATGTCATTCATAAGGAACCTGAGGTTGAGGTTCAGGTGACAGAGGATGTCCCGGTACCGCCGAAGCGCTGGCCTGCGTTTGTGGCAGGGATGGCGACCGCCCTGGTGCTCAGTACTGCTGCCATTTTCGGCTGGCAGACTCTCCATCGACCGGATGAGGCCACGCAGGGGATGGCGGCGTCGGTGGCCTGGATTCCTCAGCCGATGACTCCGATGCAGATTGAAGCCTTCCGTGGGACAGAGAACTACCGGACGCATTCCGGGATGTGGCTTGCGCGTATGTCCAGTCAGGTCAACTGGATAACAACTCTGGCCCCGGGCTGGCGTCTTCGTTACGGTCAGAGCCTGGTATCGCAGGCAAAAGCGCTGTGGCCGGATGACCCGGCGACCCGGGGGCTGGTGCAGCGGTGGGAGCAATATCAGGCAGGCAGAACGCTGCCCGCGAGTGAACTTAACGGCTGGCATGACGGCATGATGCAGCTGCGGGCGCTGTCTGCACAGCTGGATGCGCTGGACAGACAGAAAGGCAAATACCTGACGGGCAGTGAGCTGAAAACGATTGTCTGGCGTATTACCAGCACGTTTGCCAGTGCCGTCCCGGTCGAAGAGCAACTCCGGCAGCTGGTTTCTGCGCCGGGAGAGACAATCGCGCTCCAGGCGAACATCGGGCAGGCTGCTCGTCACCTGGATTCACTGATACATGTTCTGGAGCAGCTGTCGGTGTACAAGGCCGCTGTTCCGGCAGAAAAAACATCTCCTGTAACGCCGTAAATGGCGGAGACTGAGGAGTATTGATGCCGAGTTCATGCATCGTTATTGACACAAGAGAGGCCAGGCATGCCGGATGAAACACGGCGTCACCGGAATCACCGGAGTCCTTGGACGCTTGCCGAAATTGAGTTCGTGGAAAAACATTATGGCAGCTTGTCAGCCCGGGAAATCGGGGAGAAGCTCGGCAGAAGCGCTAATGGGGTGAACCGAATTGTGTATCTTTCAGGCGTGGGGCAACAGGCTGCATCGCCATGGAGCGAAGCCGAGCTGACATTGCTCCGCAACCATTACTGCGACGGTATCGAAGCAGCCATGCAGCAGTTGCCCGGGCGTACCAGAAGAGCCATTTTCCGGCAGGCCTCCTCCCTGGGGCTGACTGAACGCAGCAGCTGGAACTCTCAGGAAAAGGCTTTTTTAAAAAAGCACTACGGCAGCCTGACGACGCAGAAGATTGCCGCCAGCTTGGGCAGAAGCGTCAGTGCAGTGAGAGCTGCCGTCATCAAGCTGAAGCTGGGCAAAGGGCAGAACCGCCGCTGGACAGCGCCGGAGCTGGCGCTGTTACGCGCGCACTATGAAAACGGAATAAACGGGATGCAGAGGCTGTTGCCGGAACGCAGCAAGGGCTCCATTGTTGCACAGGCCGGCAAAATGGGGCTAACAGATACCCGCTCATGGTTGCCTGAAGAAATCCGGATATTGCAGAAATATTATCCGGAGGTCGGGAAAAATGTTGTGGCTCAGTTACCCGGCAGAACCCTGGCGGCCATTAAAGGGCAGGTGTCGAAGCTGGGGCTACATTATCGTAAGCGAAAAACTCGTCAGGTGCCGATGCTCCCCTGGCAAGCAGAAGAACTCCATCGGCTGGAAAATAATCTGACCGTACCCGCCCGACAACTTTTGCCGTTATTTCCGGGCCGCACGGTGTTGGCCATCGATGCAAAAAAACGGATGTTAAAGCAAATGCGAAGCGTATCGGGCAGAAACCGGTTCGCTCCGCAGCGGAAAATGCCAGAGTGAAAAGAGTCTTGTCCGCGAAGGTAACTGTGGAGGGAATGGCTCAGGACACAAAGGAGCTTTCCAGAATCCATAACAAGGGACTCAAGATGGCAGAGATGCCCCTGGCTATTGATTGCTTTCACACCCTGGTTGCACCTGATCGATAATCGCGGTCCCTTCAATGTCGTCTTTTTTGCAATCAGCGTAAAATACTGTAACTATATGAGTCTTCCTCTGCTGTGGTGACTGTTGTAGGATTTTCCTGTTTACCTAACAACAGGAGGATACCACTTGAATAATGCTGCTGTTGTCACCAGAGATTACACTTCTGCTTTCCCTGATCCCATATCTATAAAGAAAGCCTGTGCTGCAGTTATCAGCCATTGTGATCTTGAATATCGCGGCTGGGTATGGATAACGCTTTCCTCCGGCAAAGCCGGATGGGCACCGCAACAAATATTTGCTCCCCTTAACACCAACGAAGTCATTTGCCTTGAAGACTATACTGCGCATGAGTTATCAGTCAGATCCAGCGAGAAAATTACTGTTATAAAGTCTCTTAATGGCTGGTACTGGGCGCTCAGAAACTCAGGAGAATCTGGCTGGGTGCCAGAAGAATGTGTAAGTATTCTGGATGTCTAATTTTTAATCCCGTGTGCTCTTATGGACGAAAAATCCCTCTATACTCAACCTGTACGCTCCATGGCAGGTAAAGTGTCTATCTTTTTGATGAAAATGTCGGTTCTGTTACTGTCGGGATCGCTGAACACTCTCAGTTATCGCAGCTGTTAAGGCACAACTGAACACGCTGCTTCCTGACGAAGAAAAACCGCCCCGGAACACCCGGCGAAGAATCCTTGCGTGACTGGCGATTTTATCATGAGTTTTCGGTTTCATCTGGCTCGAAGATCCGTGCGCCGCAGTTAGGCTTCCTCTCCCTGGTGCTGGCTAGCGACGGTGCGAACCCGGTCGCCGCGTTTCAGACCATTATTGAGATTGACGATGAACCGCTGCTGGTGCGCATCCTTGATCAGGCTTTCCCCGGCTGTGTTTTACAGCGACAACACAGGCGGGCGCTTTCGCATGGTGATGCAGCGTGAAGGGTTTAGCCGCCCGCTGGAAGCGGCAGAGTTCTCCAACGGCACGCTGACACTGTGTCTGGCGGTGGCCTTGCATAGCCCACGAATACCGGCCTTTCTCGCCATCAACGAACAGAAAAACAGTCTGCACCCGCAGATGTTGCCCGCACTAGCGAGCTTAATTGCCGAGGCTAGTCGCTGCTCGCAGATCTGGCTTACAAGCCACTTGCTGGAACTGGCGCATCTGATTGTGAAGCTCCGATCGTTGTCCCTGTATCACCTGTCGATGGTGGAAGAGGAAACCAGTATGCAGCGACTCTAACGGCTACCTGGCCCGATGACGGGCGCTATGCGCTATCTGTAGATGTTATTATACATTAATATTGTCTTTTGAATGGGCATCATCTAAAAATACTGTACCGTGCAAAAATGTATTTCTTTCAACCTCTGTTGTTAGCTCAAATTCCGCAATATGAGTATGCCGAAGCATATATAAGTCTTCTATCCAGCTATTTAACATGGCTGAACCAGTCAAGTTTACACCGCTAACAATATCTTCTGGCCAATCCGTAGTTGGATCCTTTGGTGGTGCGTGTGTTGTTCCAATACGCGACTTGATGCTGGAAGAGCAAATTTCAACAATCAACCCAACCATCCCGGAATTGAATAGATCAGAAATGACTTTTATTTTGTTTTTTGATGCGAAATTACGGCTTTTTAATAATATATTGTATTGGGGTTGAAAGTAATTTATAAGCGCCGCTTCTGCAAGTGACACAATTTGATTTCGTGTCAGTTTGACGTTCTGTAGATTATTGAAATGAATGCTTTCCATTTCCCAGGATGATTCTGGCTCCAGGTTCAAGTTGCCACCATTACTTAATATTGTTCGGCTATGCTCAAATCTGTAAAGCAGAATAAAAACATCCATTTCAGGAGTGAATGTGACAATATCCGAAAGAATTCGTTGTAATGAAGTGTGAGAACGTAGCCTATTGACGGATGTGCGTGGGTAGATCCTTCCGATTCCTTGACCAATGTAAACAACACGCAAATCAGTCTCGGTGTAATATAAATCTGATTTAGAGTAAGAGATGAGTTTATTGACATTTATAATGTGATCTTTATTCTCTGTCTGAATTAATAAAGTTGTTCCATTTAACGCAACTGCAACCTCTTTAATAGCAATGTCAAGTGGTACGATGTCAGAAGGAATAATGAATTCAAATGGAACCTTTCTTATTCTGTTTGCGGTATGTGTTAAAAACTGGCCGTGTACTGTTCTATGATTCAGAGAAAACCCCTCAGGATTTATAAATATCCTGTTTCTCTGAACAATGAGGTAAATGTTACATTGGGATAAAGCATGGCTATTAAGAAGGTTTTCATTGATAGAGTAAATATCTGCGGGGGTCATCACGATCGGCATACTGGAATATAGATGTATTGCACCTTCAACAGAATACAAACGTTTGGACTTTTTCATTATACATTACTCCTTATTGAAAAGTGAGAGTTTAAGTCATACATAAGGTATGTATGATTAGTGAAAAATAAAGTCAAGCTGGTACTTAAAAAACAGTCAGGGGATCACATATCATGGAAAGATTAGCTGAATTATTATCACTTATTACAAAAAACATGTGGGCTGCGGGGATGCTTAGTACATTTATTACGGCGCTGTCAGGTATGTTTTTCTATTTACTGAAGGAGCGGGGACATAGACGAATGAAACGCTATGAACTGACGCTGGAACATTACAACGACTACAGTTGTCTGATGTTCACTGCAATGGATGCATTATGTGCAGATAAGGGGTTTGAGAAATACCAGTCACGAAGTATTAAACCAGGTGTTAATGAACTGGTGCTGGAAGAATATACTCGTGACACACTCAACGACCTTCTGTGTGCTTCGGGGAGAGCAACTCTGGTAGCTGATCCACTGACACGTGAAAGAATTGCCATTTGTACTAAGTGTATAATCAATAAAGTTAATGGAAAGTTGCAATCACCTGATGATTGTCATGTTAAAATAATTGAGGTGCTTAGAGCAATGAACCAGCATTTACAACGGTTTGAATATTGCTTTTCTTCCTCAGTTGATATTTACAATCATAACCTGGTTTAGAGCCTGTAAAGCAAAGGAAGAATGTGGTAATTGAAAGGCGATTTTAGGTGGTGTATATATTTCAGCATTAAAAGTGGGGGCTGACCTGAATCAATGCCTTTCTTGATTTTTCCTTTTTCTCTTAAAAGCATTAAAGTAACCAATGGCGAGATATTTTAATTTATTCCGGCGGGTTATAAAGTGAAAATAAATTACGCGATTGAATGGGTAAATAAAATTCAGAATTGGCTGAAATTTTACAACTATATTTATTAGTAATGCTGCCCTATTTTAATAAAGCTGTTTTGCATATTTCTTTCGGTTGGGTATCAGGCCAAGAAGGCTACCCGGAGGGGCTCGCAACAAAGATGCACTTTGTCCCATACACGGAATCATCGTTGAAGGGTAAGTTTAATTTTAAACTTTTCTTTCTTGAGGCAGAGCCCACAGAAAAATGATTTTATATTGCCATGGCAGATATTTAGCACGAATACACAAAATGGAAATCCATTCATGGAAAATAGTCATGCAATGGTGATTCATAAGAGGAGAAGCGTGCAGTTGTGAAGATGTGTCCGTCAATATTGATTTTCACTGAAGAGGATATCGAACATGGCAATACCAGCACATATTGGACAGCGGGATCCCGGAGATGGCTCATACAATCCCGGTCTGCAAACGGATATCGAACCTGTTATTCGCGATAACCAGATTTATAATGAATTCATTTCTGATATAACTGAAAATACACAAAAGCTCCATGTAGACCTCTTCGGACGGTCCCCCCTGACGGCAATGGCGGGTTTCTGGAACAAACACCCCGAACTCACCGTTACGGTAGAAGCACCTCATGTCGCAGATGCACCCATTATTACCCACACTTACACTGACTTACCCCTCGACCAGGCCATTGCATTACCTGTCCTCGGTTTTTTAGCTCAGGAGTCCGAATATACTGATAATAACTTTACAATAACCAGTAGCGAAGGCGTTGTGATGTCCGGTGGGACTTCGACAAAACCGTTACCAGGGACAGATCCTCAAAGTAATAGTGAAAATGGATTTCCTGAAGTTCAGATTTTGAAAACAGCTGAGCAGGGAAGCGTAGGGGATGACCTTTACTTTGTTATGCTGTCTGAGCGAAGAGCCAACATCGCCTATGACAGAAAAGGTAATGTGCGCTGGTTTGTCAGAGCGGGCGATGTCGACGAAGATCCAGCACTGTGGCTCCCGGTGTTCAATACGGTACGTCTGTCCGACGGTACCTTCATCGGTTGCGACGATCATCTACAGCATTACTATACCCCATCTGATTTGAAGGAAAATGAACCGCTGGGACAGCGAGAACTCTGGCGTTTTGATGCCACCGGTCGCGTAATCGGAATTTACTTTATCCGTGACAGGGCTCATCACTCATTAATTGAACTCCCGGGAGAAAACGCCCTGCTTTATGCTTCTGACTATATCAGTACCCGAAATGCCAGTGACGGGCCGGTAAATGAAGCCAATCAAGGTCCATCTGCAGAGGACTGTATCGCCATTCTTGACCTGGAAACAGGATATGAAAAAGTCTATTACGATCTGCGGGTAATTATGAATTTCTGGCGGCTCCCTGTTCCCATTGATTTATCGGTCCCTCATATCAACGACTGGATACACCTGAACCAGGTCTATCTGGATTCTGACACCAACCTTTTAATGGGCTCCTGCCGCCACCAGAGTGCCGTGATTGGTATCGACAGAGCGACCGGGGCGTTGCGTTTTATTTCAGGCAATCATGATGACTGGCAGGAAACAGAGTCCGGGGCGCCCACTACCGACTGGTCTGATTTATTGCTCACTCCCATCAACCCGGACACCGATCAGCCTTATGATTTAAGCAACCCTGATCAAAAAGCAGCTGCCGATCAGACTTTCTGGACGTGGGGGCAGCATAATATCCAGGAAATCGTAAAATCGACGTCAAACCAGGATGTTATTGAGTTTTCTGTCTTCAACAATGGAAACTATCGTACCCGTAACAAAGCCGCAGGTGTCATTGCGTCAGAAAATGCCTCACGCTGCGCCAGGTATCAGGTAACACTCAGCAGCAGAGAGGTCAGAAAGCTTGAGGAGTACGGAGAAACAGAGGTAGGTTCAGACGGATACAGCTCTTACGTTTCTACGGCATCTTTCTTTAATCATGAGGGCGATCCTTCGCTGCCACGTTTATTCGCAAACTTTGGTGGCAGCATTTTCCAGGAGAATGGCGGCGGCACCGATACAGGTTTACCGCTAACCCTGATGCCCGGCGAATCCGACCGCCAGGATCCCAATGAGGTTGTTGACGGTAACTATCAGGGAAGAACCATATTGCAGGAGGTTGACCTGAATACGCGCTCCCCGCTGTTCGACATACGACTGACGTCAGGCTCCTTCAAGTCACCTGAAGGGGAAACTATCCGCCGGGCAGAGTTATATGCCTTCCGTGCGTATAAAATGCCGTTGTATAGCTGATCAACACTAATTTCTGAAGTGAGCGCCAGCCATTGCTGGCGCTGTTGCTGCTTTATTTACCACAACATTTTTTATACTTTTTACCGCTGCCGCAGGAGCAGACGGCATTACGGCTATAACTCTGCCCGGCGCGACTTTCCTGCGCCAGGATCTGCATAATTGTTTCTGCCGGGTATCCTGCGGCCAGCACATCCCGCATAACGTTCATTTCCCGCGTGATGTGTTTGAAGAAGTGTTTATAGCCGGCACACAGATAGTTGTGCCCCGGATGCCCGGTGGGCGACACCGCAAAACGGTGTTTCGGGCAACCGCCATGGCAGACCGGACGGTATTCACAACGACGACAATCCGGCGTCAGCGTATCCCGCTTCGCCATCCCGAATGCGATGGCCTGCTCACCGTTATTCAGCTCCCGAATATCCTGTTGATGGATATTGCCCAGCCGGTGCTCAGGGTAAACGAAATGATCGCAGTTATACAGGTCTCCGTTGGATTCCAGGGCAAACGCATGGCCGCAGGTTTCCGCGTGCACGCACAGTACCGGCGGCTGGCCGGTCCAGGCCGAGAGCGCCACATCAAACATCTGAACAGAGACGCGCCCAACGTCGCTACGTACCCAGATATCAAAAATCTGGCTGAGGAAATCGCCATACTGCCAGGCCGGAACCGTCCACGGGGCCAGCGTCGCGGCACTTTCGCCAGGCAGCACCAGATTAAGCGTGACGGAGTCTGAGGTGCTGATCCGCTCGACCAGCGGAATAAACTGAATATGCCGGGAGCCTGCATCCAGCAGGAATTCGTAAACTTCTCTGGCATGGCTCGCATTGTGTTTCCCTACTACGGTGAGCGTATTGAACGCCACATTGTGCGCCTTCAGCAGCGCCATCGCTTCCATCACGCGCTGGTGCGTTCCGGCACCCGAACGTGTGACACGGTAGGTATCATGAATATGCTGCGGCCCGTCTATCGACAGGCCAATCAAAAAATCATGCTCAGCAAAAAAGATGGCCCACTCAGAATTTAACAGCATGCCATTCGTCTGCAGCGCATGCTGTATCTGCTTTCCCTGGCCGTATTTTTCACACAGTGCAATTACCCGCTGGAAAAAAGGCAGCCCAATCATGGTCGGCTCACCACCCTGCCAGGCAAAAAGCACCTGTTCGCCCGCCTGGGCTTCAATATGCTGACGGATGAACTGCACCAGCGTCTCTTCCGACATCCGCCAGTTCTGTTTACGCTCCGGATAGAGCGCATCCTTTTCCAGATAGAAACAATAACTGCAGTCAATATTACAGACAGAGCCGGTAGGCTTTGCCATTACGTGACAACCGTTCATCATCATGAACAAACAGGCTCCTCTTTCAGAACAGGTTAACAACGTTATGCAGGGTGATGGCGAGCGCATTCAGCCCCAGCGCCAGACATATAAGGCGTTTACTGACGACGGCCTTCCGGGAAGTCAGCTCAATGTCATACCGCATTACCCGCTGGCGTCGCAGTGAAATAAAGACCAGAAACAAGGAGAACAATGTGGCGATACTCCCCAGCACCGTCAGCATGAAATCCCCCTGGCTGAAACCGGCCCGGGTGGTGACCAGGGCAAGAACCAGCGAGGAAAAGGCGGTCCGGTGCCAGGAGAGCGCCGTCCGTTCCGGCTGCAGGCCGGGGTCACGCGCCCGGATATCCGTGTTCACAGCACGACCAGGACAGTCAGCGTGAGTACAATTCCCGCAGATAGTCCCGAACTCAGCCAGAGCAGCGCACGCGGAAACGGCAGGTCGGCCTCATGCCGCATCGCGCGTTCGTTCGCAGCCCAGCGACGATATGCATAATATGACAGGGCCGCGGCCGTCAGACCAAGCATCACAACGAGGCCGGCGCGAAACATCACCGGGGCCAGGTCGGGGGCCAGCTGGTCAATGCCGATGGCGGCTGCCATAAAGGCCAGCGCGGTGCGTATCCAGGCCAGAAAGGTACGTTCATTGGCCAGTGTGAACCGGTAATCCGGTGATTTTCCCTGTTTTTTCCACATCATCGGCTGTTCTCAACAATGTACTGATAGTAATGCGCAATGTGTTTTGCGATGGTGTATTCAACCAGTTCTCCCCGGTCGTTAAACCCCTTACGCGTCTTTATCAGCAGCGGGGTTGCGGCATCAATATCGAGAATGCGGCAGTCCTGCTCATCCGGGAGCTCTGCGGTGATGATGTCCTCATAGGCATCAATATTTTCGTTACGCTCCTCGAGCACAACGTAGAGGCCCTTCGCAACATCTTCCAGGGACAATGTGCCAAGACGGGGGGTCAGCCAGATATAGTTAACCTGGGCCGGGATTTCGTGTTGTCGATAAATGGTGCGGGTCAGACACTGGAGTGTTTCTCCCGACTTCAGATTAAACAGCGTCGGGACATTCTCTGGCGGCAGGGTTGATACAAGCGTCAGATTTTTACGTGTAACAGGAACCTGTTGCTGCCCGTCCACCAGGCTGATACGCGTTTTCACCCCCTGCTTTTCAGAAGTGCTGATGACCATCGTCCCGATGCCCGCCTGGCGCTTAACCAGCCCTTTTGCCACCAGTTCCGCCAGGGCCCGGCGGGCGGTGATGCGGCTGACACCAAAGCGCTCTTCAAACTCCGCCTCGGTTGGCAAAACGTCATTCTTCTTATATTCACCGTTCTTCAGCTTATCCAGCAGAATGTCATACAGCTGGGCATACAGCGGTTTGGCACCACGCGTGTAATCAAGCTCTTGTTTCATAACAAAAATAATCCTTTCAGCAGCACTCCCCGGCCGCACCGGGGAGTATGGCATCAATTCAGCCGCATCTCTAACGCCATCTTATAAAACACGGTCTGGTGCTGGTCAGCGGGTAAGTCATCCAGAACAAACTGCCAGAGATCGTTCCGGGTCCAGTCGGGCCTGCCGCAGACTTTCAGCCTCTGCGCGAGACTGTCCTGTCCGCTATTTTCCAGATGCTGTAACAGACATAGCATCCCGTAACGAAGCTCGGGGGCATACTCGCTGAATTCAGGTATCAGCGTCGGATCCAGCCCCAGCAGCGGCGTGGAGGCATCCGTGAACCCGTAGCGCCCCCAGAGTTCGTCAGGTGAATCGCTTGCCTGTAACATCTGCTCCATCGCGGCCAGCAACCGTTCAGCCACAGACAAATCGCGGCACTGACAGTCCTGTTTTGGATGCGCAACCAGGTCATACAGGCGATGACCGAATCGATCGGCGCCGCGGGTCATGACAGATTCAGCCGGGATTTTCATTACCGGGCAGCCTTTGGTAAAACTGAAGCCGGGATGCAGGGTCACCCCCTGTAGCTCGTCCGGCGTGAAGCGGCGATTAATACGGGTGGGCATCAGCGTATATTCGTACAACTCATCAATATTACGCTCAACCGGCGCGCGCATATAGACGTAGCGTCCGTCGGTAATATTGACATGACAACCATGGTAACCAAACAGCGCATGCTCGCGCACGGCGACGTCACTGATAATGGCCGGTTTCAGCGAAACGCCCTGCATATCAGCCGGTTTATCCAGCCCGAAGAAATCCAGCAGGGTCGCAGGGATATCGATGGTCTGCGCCAGTGCTTCCCGGGATTCGCCGGCCTGGCCACACTGCGGATGCCAGATGAAGAAGGGGATACTGGCGACCTCGTTATACAGCGGCATGATATTTTTGCCCCACCAGTCATGCTCACCCAGCAGGAAGCCATGATCGGTGTTCACGATAAGCATGGTGTCCTTCCACAGATCATATTCATCCATGTGATCGAGCACCTTACCGACATAGGCATCCACCATGGTCAGGAGCGCTTTGTAGTATTTCTGAATAACGCTCTTACGTTCTTCACTTTCCGTCACGAAGTAGTACGGCGGCCAGCCATCGAAAACGGAAGGATCGTCAATACCGTACATCTTCAGATATTTTTCCGGCACAAAGAACGGCTCATGCGGATCAAAACACTCCAGCTGGAGGAACCAGTTATCAGCAGACTGGTTAGTCCGGATAAATTCCAGCCCACTGTTAATGGTCCGCGCCAGATGGTGGTCATCCTCGTTTTTCATGAACTGTACATTGATCTGGTGCTGAGTCCGGCTGGTGATACGCCGCTGTTTGATTTCCTCCGGCTCGCCGGATTCATACTGATAATCCGGCTTATTGACCACCCCTTTCCAGGCATCCCCTTCCTGACCACGAATAAATTCGTAGGTGTTATAACGTGAGTGGTAGGTCGCGCCACCGTCGCGCCAGTAATGCTTGTGATCGGTCACCAGGTGGGTATGAATGCCGTGTTTTTTGAGGATCTCCGGCATGGAATCATCAAACGGCTCAAGCGGTGACCAGGAGCGGTGCAGGAAATTGTATCGCCCGGTATGGATTTCCCGTCGTGCCGGCATGCAGGGCATACTGCCCACATAGAAATTGTTAAAGCGAACCGTCTTTTCTCTCAGCCGCTTAAAATTGGGCGTAATGGTCTCATCACAGCCATAAGCCGACAGCATGTGCTTATTAAGTGAATCGAACATCAGCATGATGGCTTTCATATTTCTTCTCCGTCCTTCCGGTTAATGCTTCATTCAGGCCACAGCGATTTCTTTATCGTAACCGCGTACTTTTCCTGTGGCATAGGTCAGTACAAAGGCGGCCAGACACCCGACCAGCCAGGCAAGGATATACTGCAGATACTTGCCGTCTGCGATAAGTGGAAGGGCTGATAATCCAGCAGCCCCCACCCCGTTAGTCGTGACCCCCAGCAACACAATCATCATGCCGCCAAACCCGGCGCCAATAGAGCCGGTGATAAAGGCAAACCCCACGGGAATATTCACCCCAAAAATGGTGGGTTCACCCACGGCGAGGATGGAGGTCGGGATTGCCCCCCGGGCAATTTTTTTCATCATCGGATCTTTCGTCAGCAACAGAACGGCGGTTGCCGCACCCACCATACCGGCGTTGGACATAATCTGAATGGCAAACAGCGGCGCATGACCCGTGGCGTTGATCATCTCCAGATGGATAGGGAACAGACCGTGGTGCAGCCCCAGAGAAATCAGGAACGGGAATAATGCGGCCAGCACAAAACCGGCGGCCATCCCGCCCGTGGACAGCAGACCGTTCATACCATGCAGGATGGCATCTGACAGCACACCTGCGACGGGCATAATGGCGAACAGCAGTACGGCGGCCATCACGCTCAGTACAATGGTCGGCGTCAGCACAACGTCCAGAACATCAGGAATAAACTGACGCACCCGTTTCTCCAGCCAGCACATCAGCCAGACCGCAAAAATAACGCCAATCAGGCCGCCCTGTCCGGGAATGAGCCCCAGCTGTGGCAGCTGTGGGGCAATTGTGATGGCGCCCAGCAAGCCTCCCATCACGATGGTACCGTCAAACTCTTTGGCTGACGTCACCCCGGTATAGATTGCGAGGAAACTGAACAGCGCCTTCGAGACCAGGCCGAGGAATTCACTGATGCCCAGTAAATGGCGCTGATCCAGCACCACCTGTGCCGGAGATAAATCGCCGATTGCAGCAATATGGTGGGTCAGTGCAAAAGAGGCGGCCGAGTTAACCAGCACATTATTTATCCCCATCAGAATCCCCGCGGCAATCAGCGGCGGCAGAATGGGAACAAAAATATTGGCGATATGCTTCAGAATGGCTTTGACGGGCGTTTGTTTTTTCGCTTTTTCACGCGCCAGCTTTGCTTTCAGTTCAACTTCGCTCACTGGCGTCGCTGCCGGGGAACCTTTCATCAGGTCGTTGATGATGGTTGCCACTTTCGAGGATTTTCCCGGGCCGACGATGACCTGCAGGGTGTCGTCTTCCACGACCCCCAACACGCCATCAATGGCTTTCAACGCTGACATATCGACCTTTGAGGTATCGTCGATTGTCATGCGCACACGCGTCATGCAGTTCGTCACATGGACCAGGTTTCCCGGCCCCCCACAGTGCTTCACAATGGTGTCAGCAACAAGGTTGTAGTTCATTTTGATGTCCTGTGTTGTAGTTTTCACCTTTGTTATAACAATATAATGATATCATTAACGTGAGGGCGATCATACTCAGTAAAATGGAACAGTGGATACCCTGATTGCTAACGACTGTAGACAGAAGGGAAACAACGGGTGAATGTAATAGCTTAAAACGCTTGTCTTACACAGACATTATTAAATGGGGTAAAAATGCCAGACTGTGCTGGCATTGGTGTTATTAAATCTGATGATTTGATTGATGCCGGGCATTATAGTTCTGCGTCGGAGTGACTCATTCGTTCGGCCGGTACGGGCTGGTCGTGGTCATTTTTATAACGGTAGCTGTCCTGTCAGTAGCGCCACCACAATGAAAATGGCGAACATCGGCAGCGACCACTTAAAGAATTCCTTCTGATATTGCCCCAGCGTCATTTCGGTGCGGTTCATCAACAGGAACAGCCAGGCGACCGTCGGGCTGGCGTAGCGCAGGGCCTGCCCCATAAAAGAGGCTACGCCAATCTCGGTAGGCGTAATACCAAACGAATAGGCGACAGGCGCAATAACCGGCAGAATGCCAAAGTAATAGGCATCCACGGGCAGGGCGAAGCAGGCAAGGGCGCCAATAAAAGCAAATATCAGCGCGGTGTGGGTGCCCATGGACGGCGGAATAAGTCCGGCCAGGCTGTTGGCGACAGCCGCTGCCATGCCGCTGCCGTTGAAAATTCCCAGAAAGCAACCCGCAGCCATAATGATGGAGGCCACCGCAATCGCATCGCCGCCATTGGCCGTGATGCGTTCACGCTGCTCTGCTGCGGTATAGTTGACGGTCAGCGCAATCGCGGTTCCGGCAAGGAAGGTCAGCGCCCCGCTGGCCCAGCCCATCAACAGTGTTACCAGCAGCGTGGCCGTGAGGGCCAGGTTAAACCAGAACAGGTGCGGGCGCTTCAGTTCCTTTTCATGGTGACGGATGGCATCGGTCATCTGCCGTATCTGCGCCGGCGTGACGATGGCCTGCTTTCCGCGGACATATCCCAGGCGCTTGCGCTCTTTGATGCCCATGAAATATGCCATGCCGAAGACATAGATGAAGGACACGGCAAGAATGGGCAAGATTGCCACAAACAGGGCGTTCACCTCCAGATTGAGCACGGCTGCCGCGCGTGCCAGCGGGCCGCCCCAGGGCAGGCAGTTCCCCAGCCCGCAGGGCAGAATAATCAGCATGGCGAGATTTGAGAGCTTCAGCCCCATCTGTTTATACAGGGGGACAAAGGCGGAGGTGATGATGAGTATGGTGGTGGTGCCGTCACCATCCAGGGTCACCACCGAAGAGGTGAAGGCTGTCACCATCATGATTTTCAGCGGGTCACCGTTGGCCTTGCGGATAAGCCAGGTACAGAGCGGGTCAAAAAGACCGACATTCATCATCAGGCTGAAATACAGAATGGCAAATAATATCATGACGGTGGGGTTTATCGTCCCCAGCTTTATTTTTTCGTCGGCCTTATATGAATAAAACAGACCTTCCTTTATCCAGCCGATGATATTATCCAGCGGAATGTTACTGGTCAGGCATAATACGGTCCCGATGGCCAGTGAGACGATAATCAGTCCGCTGAAGGGCGAGAGTTTTTGCCGTATGACCAGCACCAGAAATGCAGCGATAAGCAGGTAGCCCAGAATTGTAACCATTCCGGTGTCTCCATAGTAATTATTGTGATTGCAGTGTGATTAAGGGGCGACAGTCGCCCCTGGATGATTATTTTTCGTCCGGTTTGCCGAAGAGAATATCGGTGACCCATTCCGGGGCGAGAGCCGGGAGGGGACCGCCGCACTCACGTCCCTGCTGATAAGCCTCAATGACTTCCCGGCGCTGAATTTCATAGGCGAGTTTTTCCTCGGCACTGACCAGCACTTCTTCCAGGCGGCGCCGGGGCACCACCACCACCCCATCTGAATCCCCGAAGACCAGGTCACCGGGGGTGACCACCACGCCGGCACACTGCACCGGGGTGTTGATTTCTCCACGCTTCTCCTTCACCGGTCCCCGAGGCATAAAGCCTCTGGCGTATACCGGGATATCCAGCCTGGCCAGCGCCTGCTTATCCCGCACGCATCCATCGACGATGAGGCCGTCAAGCCCTGTCGCCTGCGCTGCACCCGCCAGCAGGTCACCCAGGTACGCCCTTTCGGTATCGTTTCTGCCCGCCACCACCAGGACATAGCCGGGGC
The DNA here is from genome assembly GCF_043558715.1 of Scandinavium sp. M-37. Classification (NCBI taxonomy): domain Bacteria; kingdom Pseudomonadati; phylum Pseudomonadota; class Gammaproteobacteria; order Enterobacterales; family Enterobacteriaceae; genus Scandinavium; species Scandinavium sp. M-37. The sequence goes on along the minus strand of NZ_JBIGIN010000026.1, from coordinate 51,181 downwards.
ATCCCTGATAAATGGCGACGTGAACCGGAAAGTTGTCGCCGCCGGATGTCTCCACGGTGCAGGCGGTTCCCAGCAATATCTTGTTTTCATCCACGGGCACGATATCCGCATCCATACAGCCGTTACGCGCAATGCCACTGTTCTGCATCCCGTCACACAGCAGTGCCGGGCTGAGTCTGCGGATCCGTTCCAGCAGGTCAGGCGCAATTGGCTCCGGTAGCGGATGGTAATTTTTATTGTTCATCACAGACTCCTCGTTCATGTTTCACCAGACGGACAATGGTGTCCTGCCAGCCAGACGCGGCGCCTTCAGGCTCCAGGGCGGCTGCCACCCCATTGATATACAGGTCATTGAGTTTTTGCAGTGTTGCTTCTGACATGCTCGCGTCCACTTTCAGCGCATGCAGGGTGTCCACCACATCACGCATTTCGGCGCTGCGCCGTCCGGCGTGTATCACCGTGCGGGCGCAGAATGTCTGCGCGAGCTGCGCCACGGTTTTACCGTCGAGTGCCGCGCCAAGGGAGGCGACCAGTGCTTCCAGTGCGCCCACTTTTTCAGCTGCGCAGAAGGCTTCAATGAACAGCTGGGGTAACCCTTTCATCACCACGCTGCGCAGCATTTTGATGGCGGAAGCGGCACCCGGCTCTGCATCGAGTACCGTCAGGTTCATGCCACAGGGAGAAAGTGCCCGGGCGAAACCCGGTGCTGCACTACCGGCCAGCAGCACCGGGACCCGATGGCCGTGTTCAGGTACCGTTCCCATTACCGCCGCATCGCAGAACCCCACGTCTGCATGGCGGGGAAGAGCATTGATGGCCTGTTTGATAGCGGGGGAGGTGGAGTTCATGTCTATATAATGTTGCCCCTTGCCAAGCCGCGGGATAACCTGCTTCGCTACGGGCAGGGCGCTGTCTGCGCTGGTGAGACAGATGATATAGCGGGCCGTGGCGATGGCATCCGGTAACGTGCGATGAAGCGTCACGCCTGAAGCCTGCGCCCGGGCATGTAACGACGCACCCCGTTCAGGATGGTTATCATCCCGGTCAAAGGCGCTGAGTTTGAGTGTTTCACAGGCTTTCAGCCCGAGACTTATGTGGTACGCGGCTTCACCAAAGCCGATAAAAACAATTTCCATTCTTTCCTCCGTCAGATAGCGGGCAGGGAATAACATTCAGCAATGAGTGTCATGCTGAGCTGCTGTGCCAGAAAATAGTGGTGGTATGTATGACTGAAATAATGAAAATAAGACTTCATTACTTCATTACTTCATTACTTCATTACTTCATTACTTCATTACTTCATTATGTCTTTATTTCCTTGATTCAGTATTTCATGCATAAATGCAGCGCCGGCTATTTTATTTTTCCTGGGATATACAGGTATCCGGGAATGCACAGATTCACTTCTGTCAGCCGGGCAGTTCAATCGCGCCGGTTGTTATGGCGATGCCCAGCATCAGCAGAGCAACCGCCCAGATAGCCGGAAGTGAATAGCGGATATGCTGGCCGAGACTGACACCGCCCAGACTGCTCAGCAGCCAGGCGCTGCCCACCATCGGGCTGATGGAGAATCCAACGTTTTCCCCCAGCATCATGGCCCGTGCGACGGACTCTGGTGCAATGCCGTGTGCTTCACCAATGGCGGTGACCACGGGCATAATGCCGAAATACCATGGATCGGCCCCGAACATCATCCCGAGCGGCAGGGCCAGAACGCCGACGATCAGGTAGAGGTAACGTGACAGGGTTTCCGGCAGCAGCGCGATGGCCTGTCGAGTGACCTGATCGAGCATACCGCTGTGGCTCAGAATGCCGAGGAACACGGCAGCGCTGAACAGGATGGTGGCCAGCAGCAGCGCCTCCCCGGCATTTTCCCGGATGCACTGCAGCTGTGTCCGCGCGTCAGAAAAATTGATCACCAGCGCCAGAGCCAGTGCCACCATAAACACTAACAGACCGGGCAGGCCGCTGGTCAGCAGAACAATCACCAGCACGGTGGTCAGAAGAGCATTGCTCCAGTACCGCCAGCGTGGTGATGCGGTAACGGTATTCTCTGTGACGGCGGTATGCGAACGGGGGCCAGTGAGTTCCGGGCGACGATAACGCTGACCCCGCCACCATGCCATGACAAGACAACAGCCGATCCCCGCCAGCTGCACCGGTAATAACGGCTTCCACAGGAGTACCGGATCGATGTTCACCACGCTGGACGCACGCAGCACCGGTCCGGTCCAGGGGACGAGATTCATGATGCCGGCGGTACACCCGGTCAGCAGCGTCAGATGTAACACATTGATGCCCAGGCGCTGGTACACCGGCAACAGTGCCGTAATGGTGATCAGATAGGTGGTGGCCCCCGCCCCGTCGAGATGGGTGAGGGCGGTCACCAGCACGCTGATCATCATGATGCGGGTCGGGTTGTTTCCGGCAAGCGCCAGCAATCTGTCCACCAGGGGGTTAAACAATCCCTGCTTATGCATAATGCTGAAAAACAGAATGGCACAGATAAACAGGGCGACTACGGGGGCCAGCGTCGTGATCCCTTTGGTGATAAACCCTTTGATCTCCCCGACCGGAAAGCCGGCAAATAGTGCCGCTGCCAGCGGGATCAGGATCAGGGTGACGACCGGCGAGACCCGTCCGCTCATCAGGAGCACGACGCAGAGCAGCACGGTCGCGAGTGCAATGAGACTTAACATGTTCTGCTCCTTATCCGTCAGTGCCACGGTCCGGCAGGGACAGGCGTGAACGCAGCCAGGTTGTGACGCCTGCCAGCAGCATATCTGAGTTGTTATCCAGCATCAGGAAATGCGAATTACCATGAATATCCAGCGCCGGCAGATCCCGTTCATCCACCCGGGCACCGGCCAGACGTAGCTGCGAACAGTGTTTTTCCACGGTGCCGCGGTAATCGCGCCAGATCGCGTGTTCACTGAAGTGGTCTCCCCAGAGCACCAGGTGAGGTGGACAGAGGCGCGGGATCAGGAGATCATCTGGCGCACCTGATGGCTCCAGCGCAACCACGGCCTGTACATCCTCCGGACGCTGCATGGCAAGCCTCAGCGCAAATCCGCCCCCCTGGCTGTGGCCAATCACGATGGCGGGACCGGTTATATCCAGCAGGGCTTCATACGCTGCGGTGGTGATCGTTTCATGGCCGCTCCAGCGAGGCACCCACTGGCAGGCAAAATAGTCAAATTCTGCCACCGGAAAACGACTGCCAGGAAAAGCCCGTCGGCGGAGGGGATCCGTATGGTAACCGTCTGTGGGGCCAACACGAAACATCTGCCAGGCCTCGTTTTTGGTGCGAAACAGCGGGGGCTGTGACCAGACCTCGGGATACGGACTCCATCCTGCACGACCCCGTTCAACGGCGTCGCATACATACACATTCCAGCCGTCATTCGGCAGCCCCTGCAGCCAGCCGGGGCGCCCGTCAGGCATGGTTTCCCAGTTAACGCCGGTCATACCGCCCCCGTGCCAGAGTAAGACCGGGATATCAGAGCAGGGATTGCGCTGAATAAAGGCCTGGACATACATCTGCCCGGTCATGATGTCACCGTTCATATTGATATGCCGTTCTGTGGCACCCTGCGCCAGGCGCTGCCTGAGTACCGGTTGCCGGCGTAGTGTGACCGGGTTTCCGCCCACAAAAAAGCTGCGGATTTCTTTCAGATCCATAACATGTTCCGGTTTAGTTTCTGGCGTAAAGCTGCTCAGGGGTGAACGGGAAGCAGCGGATGCGGGGGGCCGGAGCCCGGCAGTGGCGGACGAGAGTGCCTTCCGGCTGCTGCATAAACAATGCCATCAGTTCACCGTCACGGTGTGTCTGGTGACGATATTTGACGTCGGCATACACCACCCTGCCCAAGGGGATTTTGCAGGTGGTCACCACCTGGATTTGAATATTTACAGGAGCCGCGTCAAGCAACTGAATACACAGGTAATGACAATCCTGCTGAAGCTGCTGAATATCGACTTCTGCAGACCCGCCGGAATTATCCGGTGGGAGGTAGAGTGTAATTACGGGCATAAAGCCTCCTCGTCAACTGAACTCGACATTATTTATGGTGGTGGTATTTCCCTGGCGTGGCGCTTTTCTGGAAAAATAGAATGCTGTTCACCTCCTGGAAAAACAGAGGCTACAGAATTGATTTTCACCAGATAAAAATACGATAAATTTATTTTAATTATATTTCAGTACAGATCTGTTACGTGCTTTTGTTATTAATGACATACCTCCTTGTTTTGTGTCATATGCTTTTTTATTTCCTGTAACGTAAAAAATAAATATCCTTCTTTATGTCATTTTTTGCATCAGCGCTGATTGCCCGATGGCACTGTTTTATAGTGTTGTGTGGTATTCATTTTTCGCTATCGTCAGCAGAATAATATTTTCGGCAGATATTCTGCTGACAGGGACTGGCATCATTACTGGCGGCGATACATTTACTTTCCGCCTGACATAATGCGTGACTGCTGATCCTGTTCTGCCTTTCTACGCTGTGTGACGTGTTCGGATGCCTCTTTTGCCAGCGCCAGGATCGTTGCCATTGCCCGGGGAGCCGCAACAGGATCGCGATTTTTCAGTGCCTGATACAGGACTTCGTGTGCTGGCACGCTCTGCGGCAGTACGCCTGCTTCATTGACTTCTGCAATGAAGGCGAGAAAATCGCCCCGGAGCGCACCGGCTGCCCTGATCCAGGCATTGCTGTGTGTGGCGGCAATCAGGGCAAAATGAAAATCGCATTCTGCCCGTGAGAAGACCGCCGGATCGTTCTGGCTGGCTTTCATTGCCTCCAGTGCTGCAGACATAGCAAGAAGATCGGCGCCTGTAGCTCTGTCGGCAGCCAGCGATGCACATATCAGTTCTATAGTGTGTCGAAATTCGAGCATGTCACTAAACTCCCCCGGTTCAAGTCGGATCACCAGGTTCAGATCATCCCTGAGCATATAAGGATGAAAATCTTTCGCGACCCATGTTCCACTCCCCTTTTCAGCTTCAAGGGCGCCTTTGGCGATAAGTTGTTTCCTGGCGTGATCATACGAGTTACGGCTGACATCATATTTCTGGCAGATTTCAGCCTCCGGAGGTAAACGTTCACTGGGTTTCCATCGTTCTTCCAGTAACCCGATGGAAAGTTGCCAGCGGATCCAGTTTGCGACGCCCATTTTCTCACGTTCATCATTCACCAGACCCGGGTTTTGTTGCCCTTCAGTGCCCTTTTTACTCATTACATTCACCCGGTTACATGCCTACAGAATTTCACTGTATAGCATTTAACACTTGCAGGTTAAAGCGCCTCTCCCTAGGAGTGTCGGGTTGATCCTGCAGGATTCATTCCGGTGATGTTCAGCCGTTGCCTGATGCAGTGAGCTCCGGTGTTGTCTGGTTCATACAGATTTTATCCTCTGAGGTTTAATTTAAATGTTAAATGCACTAGGTGTTATTTAAGATTGAAATGTAGCCATCCTGTTACGACACCGCAACAGCGGATAGACAATACCGGGATCAATATCACGGTAAGTCAGCAGGACGAAAGGGCGAGGAACAGCATGGAAGTCTGTTAACGTATTAATCGTTAACGGTTTTTATTGATATCTCTGCTGCCAATTTATTTATCCTCTCACCTGGGGATGTTTGCTTTCTGAACATGCATCGAATCAGACAGGCTTTTGAACAGAGGGAGGCGACTGCGGCGAAAGGCCGGATATCGGTACAGATAAGAGGTTACCGTACCGGGTTCATCATTGCAGAGGAAGTGTTTGTCAGCATGCGGGAGAGGTAAGGGGTGAACGCGCGTAAGTCCCGGGAGAAAAAGGGATTGATGTGCCATCAGGGATTGACTTTCGGGTAACCGGTGTATACGTTTTAATCAGTTTGCGGATTATTTATAGCGCAGATAAGCGACGTGCCGGTGTGCGCTAACACCCCGGCGCGCCTGACCACAAACCGTTATACGGAGTAACAGTTATGGCTGAGAAACAGCATACCCAAACTCGCCCCAAAGATCGCGGTTTTCCGTGTTTTACCTCACCGCCCGGTGCGGAGGTGCATCATACCTGACTCCGACAGCTGTCTGGCGGCGGGTGAGCCGCTGATCATGCCTGAGCCACTGGTCAAGGCGGATTCGCCGGAACGCGCCAAAGTGATGGCGGGGTATCACGCATCGCTGCTCGAATGTATACACATCATCAATACGCGCATGGACGAACCGCTGGGCGCCTGTATTCCCGATTTGATACATACTGCCAGCGGTCTCGCTGATTTACTGGACGACAGTGTGAACAGCATTCTTTCCCTTTATCATGATGCGCGATCGCATCCTTTTTGCTGCTGTCCGCCCCCTGCGAAGTACGCCGCCCGTGATTTCACACCACCGCCCCCGGAGCGCCGGACGGTGAACTATCATAACTCGCTGGAGCGTACTCTGCAGGTCGCAGCTCTGAACCGTTCGTTGCTGTTTTGTATCAGCGAAATTACCCGGCGTAAAAATGACCGACTGAGAAACTATCTTGATGATCTGATTGATATCGCCTGGGAAATCGCCCTGACACTCAGCCACTGTGTGGAGGAGAATATGGGGAGTGATGATCTGATTCCGGTCATCTGTAGTGAATGCAGAGGGGAAATCCTCCGTGGCTGATGAGGCCAGGCAGGTCCGGTAGGCTCTGCAGGGAATGCAGAGCCTAACTTTATGATGGCAAACGGTATTATCTGACATATCGCCAGACGTCTTTGGGCACTTTATCAAAAAAACTGCTTCATCACCATTTCAGTGCGACGGTGGTCCGCTGCCGCCTGCAATATTAAACCTTCATCAGCAGATAATTTACCGCCCATGTGGTCGACGACCCGTTCCAGATGTGTGGCATCATTAAGGCGACGCAGCTGTCGCCCATACTCCATCTTTGATTTCATGGCTTACTCCGTTGTTTCAGTCAGAAACAGTGCATCCGTGGCAAGGACTTTCCCACGAAGGTGAACGCAGAGAATAAATGTATTTTACTGTGCGAATAAAGACTGGCTTGAGTAGAGAGCCTGACGGGCCTGTTTTTCTGCCGGACGGCGCCAACACTATTGTGAAGGCGGTATTATCTCATAATGCCTTATCCTCCCTTTAATTGATGATATTCGTTGCGCATTGCCTTAAACAGGGGCGGGTATATCTGAAAAGGACAGTGTGCATTCCCCGCAATCTATAACATTTTGCCATGCCGTCAATAATTATCTGCAGGGTAATGATCAGGAGGCTATTAGTCAGGTGACTTATATCACATATGACTAATTATCACGGAAAATTTAACATTTTATTTTTGAAAACTGGCTATTTCTCATTTTAACTTTATGTCTGACAATACTGAGGAGCGGGATGCCTTGCCGGACGATTGAGCGTTTCTGAAAACTAGGATGGCGTAAAAATGCTGTTGTAGTCCGTCTGTTGACGAGAACAGGAACAATGGCAGGCACATATGTAACGGGTGGCCGCCCGTTACATATGCTGACCACAACCTGAATGAGAAAAAGTTATGGCTTATTATGATTCTATTAAGGATTTGAGTCAGTATTCTGATATGTATCAAAGAAAGGTAAGATTGCTTCAGCAATGGGGGCGCTCGTCACTGAAGAGGAGAGGTTGTTTATTCAGCATGCTGTTGTTGCTGATACTGATACCAGCAGTCTGTAAACTGAATTGTTGTTTGCCTCAGAACCTTATTGCATCCCTGGTTATTTCCTGGCTGTATCCTGTCTTCTCGCTGAATGATGAAATATTTCGGTACCATCCCGAGATTGTCTGGCTGATAATATTTTTTACCCGCGGGGTCGGAGATATACACACTCAGCTTATTTTCTGCAAAGGCATACCTTCTTTCATTCCCCCCCGGCGCTGGTTACGGCGTGGTTATCGCCGTCTGCATCAGGCAACCGAGCCCATACACTCTCCTGTCCGCTTAACTGAAAAATAAATTTTATTTTCAGATCAGAGTTTTTTATCGCGTCAGTTGATCGCCTCCTGAAGAATCGTCCATGAGCCGGAGCGGTGGCATTGATATGCACCGTTTCTTTCACTGACTGATGACAGGAGGATGCCATGGTATCCGATAAATTCCTGCGCCTGCGGCAGGTTATTGAAATTACCGGGCTGAAACGCGCACAGATTTACCGTTATATGCGGGCCGGGGAGTTTCCCCGGCAGATTAAAATCGGTCACGCCAGCGTGGCATGGCTGGCATCAGAAATCGATGAATGGATCATCCGCAAATAAAATCAACGCTGACTGACGTTATTTTTTGTCCGCTTATTAACGATGGAGCATCATTGTGAGTAATGACCAGAAAAAACTCATTTCACTGACGCTGGAAGCGCTCAGACCGTTTGATCTCAATCCCCGGATTAACCGTAATCCTGCGTATGATGAAATTAAAGCGTCCATTCGCCAGCGTGGTCTGGAACATCCTCCGGTTATCACCCGGCGGCCTGATGAACCTTTTTATATTATCGCCAGTGGCGGTAATACCCGGCTGGAAATCCTGAATGAGCTCTGGCTGGAGACGCGGGATCAAAAATTCTGGAATATCGATTGTTATTATCAGCCCTGGGACACAGCTAAAAGCCTGGATGAGGGAAACCTTGACTGTTTGCTGGGGCATCTGATTGAGAATGAAAAAAGGGGAGCGCTGACTTTTATTGAGCGGGCTTTGGGCGTGCAACGTGCAACTGATATTTACCGGAAGATCCATATTCATTGTTCGCAAAATGAGCTGACAATGATGCTGGTACAGCAGGGCTATTGTGTTTCACAGCCTACATTGAGCGTGATGATTTCCACCATCCGGTATCTTTTACCCTATATACCCGATCAGTTGTATGGTGGCATGTCACGCACCACCATTAATCAGCTTCTGGCGCTGCGATCGCTTGCTGAGAAGTTCTGGGATGCCTTTACAGAGGCAACATCCGCTCCCTCCGGCCAGCCTTACCCTCTGTTTGAGGATGTGTTTGCTCTGGCGCTTTTCCATTTTGGCGATCCGGCAGCGGGTTTTTCTGTGAGCCAGGTTCAGGACGAGCTCACCGGGCTGATAAGCGAGAAACTGAACCTTCATTACAATGTCGTGGCGCTGGAGCTGGACACAGGAGCGCACAAACGCCGCGCTTTTTTTGGCGCCGAACCCGTTCCCGTATTACCGGATATCAGTGAGCAACGTCCCATTGAACTCAGCCCGACCGATAAAAAGATAACTGAAAAAAACAGCGTGGCCGAGCAGGAGGCCGCTGACACGGATGATGGTTATGTTTCCCCAGTAGCGGAACCTTGCCGGGAAGACAGCAGTACGGGTATGGATGAGCCGCCGCCCACGCAGCCTGCAACGTCATCAGCCAGCCGGAAAGACGACCTGACTGAAATAACCTCCGTAGATATTGATTCTGTGGCTTCCCTGATTGACCAGATGGCCTGGGAGCTTGCTGAGCGGGCAGGACTTGAATTTTTGATCTCACCAACCGGGAATGGCGTGTTTGACATTGCCGATCCGCCGTCCGGGCTCACCAACGAAGACAAAATTTACTGGCAGGCCCTCGCGTTTCTCGCCGGAAAACTACCCGGAAGTGCGATTATCTGGCGTCAGATGTTGATCGGTTCACCTCAGACGCCAGCCGGATTCAGCGACGCTACGCTGAATACCTTTTTTCGGTTGCTTGGCAATATCCGTTATCTCTACACACTGCAACGGCCGGAGGAATGAAACTATGAGCCAGTCACTTAATTATGCGATCCTGAACGATGCCCTGAATGCACTGAAGGAGGGGAATCTTCGCCGGTGCGAAGCTCTCGGTTTTACGTTTAATGAGATTGAAGCCATACGGCGACTGTCGGTGGATGAACTGACTGTCCTCAGCGATACAACAACCGGATTTGTTGATGTCAGCGTTCAGCATGATGTTCTGAGCAGGATGCTTGCCCGGGCGGGCCAGAAGGTACTTGAGGACCAGAGGATCACCCGGGCGGTCAACCTTGGAGGATCGATTGAGCTTCTTGGGCATTTTTTTGGTTTATCATCGGGGGAAGTCAGTATCCGACGGCGGATCTGCGGTACACAGATCCCTCAGGGCAGAACACGAATCCCTGATGAGGAAACCGATAAACAGATCTGGCTGGAATGGATGTCGCGCCGTCCGGACAATCTGATGTCCGTTGACGCACTGGATGCGATGATGGATATCACGGAGACGCTGTCGTCTATGACCAGAAACGGGGCATTATCATTGACGGTAGTCTGGAACCGGATCATGGCCTGTGAAAAAGACATTTCAGAGGGTGAACAGTTGCACCAGTAGTGTTTTTTCCCTGCTGTATGCGCTCTTTACTTTCGTTTTTTTGTAATCAATTGAATTTTAAATAAATATCAACACTGGCAAAGAAATGGTTTTGACCATTGCTCATTTGAGCGGAAATTGCCGGTTTCTATTCAGGCCTGAATAGAAATCGGCTCTTTTATATCAACCCCCATCATTTGATTTGTTTTACCTATCAATCAGGAAGGGCTCAGGTTCCGTCGAAAGTGCCTGCGTTCGGACTGCCTGCATAACTGATAATCTCCAGCCCGTCATTCTGGTTTCATATTGTGAGTCAACCGCCCACTCACCATGATCAGCACTTCGTGTATCACAAACGGAGTGTAATGTATGAACGAGAGCGAACAACAATTTAGTCTGACCAGTGGTCCGCTACGTAGCTCCATCATTATTGAGCTTCATACCCATCATGCCACACAGGCCTGGGTGGGGCGTCTGCCTAATCGTGACGAGAATATTTACGGCATCATCGGGGTCCCCCGCTTTATCACCATCATGAATGTCATTCGCCTTGATGCCCTGGCGGACAATCCTTATGCCGACATGTGGATGCTTTTGCTTGAAGAGCGATTGCAGACCGCCCGTGAAGGGATGAATGCGCTGACCGACAGCATGCAAAGTGTGTTTGACAACGTACCGGAGATGATGACGGTGGAAGGTACAGCCAGTATTAAACCCGCCCGCTTTCCTGTTTTTGCCTCAACTCAGCTTGGTTTTATCGCCGTTTATCTTCTCACCGATTTTGACAGCCTGATGCGGAAGGCTCTGCTGGCACATCATATGGCCCTGCTGACACGCGCAGAGATGAATGAACTGCGCCAGAAAGCGGGTAATTTTTTGCGCAGCATTCTCGTACAGGCCCAGAAATACCGCCGGATTGCCGTTACCCGTCAGGATATTCGGGAAGGAAATGCGCGTGCTGTAGCCGCTGCGGAGCAGGCCGGACCCGTGCCGGAAGATATTCTGGATGGGTCACGGCGTGCGGTTTATGCACCACCCCTGCGGCTGAGCGACGACAGCCCGGTGGTTGCGGTGGATAACCTCGCCACGCTGTCCGATGGTGCACCTGTCGGAGAGGAGCGTGATGATGAAGGCATTGCCTGAAAGCGGTCCTGGTTACCGTCCTCTGTCACCCAGAGACTGGCTTGCTTACGAAAGCTCGCTAAAAGGCCTTTTAAGGGTAAGGGAGCCGCAGGCTCTGGCGCGTTATGCGACAGAGGCGGAGGCGACCCTGCACCAGATACAGACGCTGATCCTGCATCGTTCCTGGCGCTGGCCGCTGCGATATCTTCCCCTGATGTTATGTCGTGGGCCAGCCCGATCTGGTGCAAACTTTCTGCGCTGGCGCAATCAGCAGAATACGCGTTCAGGCACGATGGCCTGGATGTCGCTGATGGAGATGCCGGACTGTCCGGCAGCAGTACGTGAGGCGCTGCATGCGATTGAACGTGACAGGATCATGTTCAACATGCAGATGTCGGTAATGACCTTTATTTTGCGCCAGATCCGGGAATGTCGCGCAAAAATGACGGATGCCCGCCTGGTAATGGCATCGGTATCTGCCTGCAACAGCAACAGACGAGGTACATGAATATGGCCCAGCGTGGTTTAAATAAAGTCTCCCTGATTGGCTTTGTCGGTCAGGATCCGGAAGTGCGTTACACTCAGGATAAGCAACCTGTCGCCGTTTTTTCCGTGGCAACCGGGGAGTCCTGGAAAGATAAAGCGACGGGAGAAACCAAAGAACGGACACAATGGCACCGGGTGGTGGTGTACAACAGACTGGCGGAGATTGCGGCAACCCATCTGAAAAAAGGGACACAGGTCTATCTTGAGGGGCGCCTGCAAATCCGGAGGTGGACAGATAATCTGGGAGCTGAACGGCAGTCAACGGAAGTGGTGGTGGATATTAATGGCACATTACAAATGCTGGGCACTAAACCGGTATCAGAAAATACAGCTGAGCCGGAATTACCTTTTGGGGATAATGAACCGGCTGAATAACCGTTTATTCATCACGACATAATATATCAAAGGGTGCCTGATTTCATCAGGCACCCTTTTTTTAAATCTCACAAGTGAGTCAGGAATAAATCCCTGTCAGTGAAAGTGTTTTTTGTGGAAAATATTTTATGGTGGCATGCCTGGAGGCGGCGGTATTTACTGTGCTGGCATATGTACCATTGTAAATGGTGCCTGGTAATGCAGGCTGAGAGTTACCCACGGTATTACTGTGATGCCTGACCCTTTAAACACCTGTGACGACTGGAAACAGGTAGTGCAGACAATATTGCATCTGTCATTATGGTATTAACGTCTGACAGGATAACTTTATGAATTATGCAAATAATGAGGTATTGCGGCAGGATATTGCCCAACTCAGTAATAGTATGAAGGCACTGGAACTGCAATTGAAAAGACTCGAGCGAAAATATCGCTGGAACAGTGACAATTTATCATAGGCACTGGCAGGGCAGTTATTACGCCAGGCGGTCAGTCAGTACCAGACTGTGTATAAACAGATATGGGAACTGGACCTGATCTTTTTTGACTGACCCTTCCCGCTAACGTCAGGGGATTTCGCCATTCACTGAGGATTATGTTATGCATCATGAAATTAGTGTGCTGTTTATCGCCGAAACACTTATTCCTGTTATTCAGGAAGCACGTCAGAATAGGTGTGATATTTACCTGGTCAAAGATGATGGCCTGTATATGATGGCTGAGGAGGGGGAGATCCTTCCGGATACCGGACGACGACGGGTGGCCTATGCTGTTGGCTTTAATCCGGCGATTGTCGCATTTGATGAGTGGTATCACTCACTGCACGATATTTGTGGCGGCGATGATTTTGCTGAGACGCTTCAGGCAGACTCACGGATATTCGATCTGGTGGTAAAACACCATATCAATCTGAAGATTGAGTTTACGCCGGAAGCCTTCAGTATCATCCCTGTGACGCCCTGATAAAAATCCCCTGTGCAGTTCTGGCAGGGGATTTTTTTTATTGTATATAGATGAAAATTTTCCCTGAAATAAATATCGGTACAAATTCTCTGTTTTTCGTTTTTCTGACGAAAACAGTTTTGCCTGTCAATACATATCCAGCTGTTATTTACTGTGCCGGCTATATCCATCCGTGTGATGGCCTTTTAGACAGCCTGGCTGAAAGTTGTCCACACTGCGGTGTGATGCCTGCCCTTTGATCCCCGAGACGACTGAAACGGGGACTGTACCTGAGGTACCTGTCGTAATGATTACATCCTTTTTCATTCATCCCGTCGGGAGCGTTTCCCTCCCGGGAAGCGCTCCGTATCTTATATTCCGGAGATAATCATGAATACTGAACGTTCATATTTTGATCTGCATACCCGTGGTATTGGTTATGTCAATCGTCTGCGTACCGTCACGCCTAAAAAGAGCAATCCGTTTATGGCCTGTACTATTGCGGCATTGCACGGGGAAACCCGTGCGCCGGAATACACGTATATCGATGTTCGCGTGTATAACGACAAAGCCTGCGAATTACTGGAAAGATGCCAGGAGGCGCTGGAAAATAAGCAGAAAGTGCTGATCGGTTTTACTGTCGGTGATATTTATCCCGAGAGTTTTACCTATGAGAAAGGTGAGAAAAAAGGGTTGACGGGCTGCAGTATTAAAGGCCGTCTGATCAGGATCTCGATGATTAAAATTGACGGGCACGAGGTGTACCGCGAAAACGCGGCAACACGTCAATCCGCTGATACCAACGCCAGCGCGGATGCTGCTGCTCGTACTGAATCAGAGGCTGGAGCCGACGCCTGACCCCTCTTTTGATCTCGCCGGAGAAGAATGCCCTTGGGCATATATTCTCCGACTTCTCTTTTTCTGGCTACAGGATGCAAACCCATGACAGCAACAACTCAATCGCCGGTTATTCTGCCCGGTAAACTGGTCATTAAAACCATCAACGGACGCAATGGTGCGTTCAATGTCGGTCTGCTGGAAACATCCATTGGTAGTTTTTCAGTCAAAGACCGGGAGCTGGAGCAGTACTCTGCCGGTGTTTATCAGGGGCAGTTCGTTATCGGTCGCATTTTTATGCATGCATGGACCTATGGTGCCAATTCGGGTACGGAGATCCGCGCCCGGCTGGATGCAATGACCATCGAAACCAATGACTCGCTGAACCCGGGAGATGAACAGAAGCTGGTGCCGCCCGTGCATGATCCTCTTGATGAGGAGGTCGGTGTGACCGAACAGCCTGTATCAACCTCACCGTCCACGACTTCTGCCGTAGCAGAGGGCAATAAGGCGACATCTGTTACACCTGCAGTCCCTGAAAGGGGTAAACGCTCTCCGTATCCGTTTACGGTGCCGACCCCTGCTGAGCAGGAAAGCGGCGACCAGGCGCTGTTCAGTGAGCTATGGCCGCTCGGTGATATCGTCAGACTTGATGCGACAGCACCGCGACAGGTGTTACGTCAGCAGAAGGCGCGTCTGAGCCAGTTGGGTTATGGCTTTAACGCACAGGAGCAGCATTTCGTCAAAGCCGACGGCGTGGCATTGCCTGAGCCAGAAGCGGAGCCTGTGCTGCACTAATGTACTGATTTCATTCACCCACTGTCGGGTTTTCCCGGCAAGGAAGCCCGCCTTTACCAGAGGTATTTTCAATGAACTGGGCTTATCTGCATCACTCTCGTGCTGCCCTTATCCGGCTGCTGACGGAAACTGAAGACAATGAACATCTTCGTTTTGAAACGTTACGGTACGCACTGCGTGACAACGTTTTGTTGTCCGTGGTGCGGATCACCACAAAAGATGAGACTTCCACGTCTGGTGCAGGTGCAACGGTTACGCTGCTCCAGTGTTATGTGCTGTGTCAGGCTGAAAAAAAAATGGGGATACAGGGCGATGAGCGAAAGCGATGGTCTTTTACATTATACCTGCCCGCTGTGCTATCTGCGTCTGGCACCGGAACGTTCTGCTGTCTGGCGTGAACAGGTGCTGAGATGTCATCAGGCGAATGGCAGCCGATAATGATCAACAGGCTGTGTTCTGAACTGAACCCATAACCACACCATCACCACCCGCTGCCGGGTTTTCCCGACAGAGGAAAACCCGCATGCATTACATGAGGAGTTTTCCATGGGCTGGTCGTTTACATATATATCACGCGATGATCTTGTCCGGTCGCTGATCGCACCACAACAAAACAGATATCTTCATCGCAGAGTGCTGACTTACGCTCTGCATGACAATGTTTTGTGGCTGCTGGTGCGTATCACTGCCAGAGCGGATACGCCAGTACTTGCTGCCGGTGGTTCTGTTACACGGATCCATTGCCACGTACTGCAATGTGCTTCGGGGATGTGGGGTTACAAACCGCTTCGTGAAACCGATGCGCCGCACTATTACACCTGTCCGATGAGCGCACCACTGCTGTCTGTTCTGTGGCATTCGCATACCCGATTGATGGGACTGGCGCGGGAGGTTATGGCATGAATACCCTTCTGACGCTGACTGATGTTCCCAACATTATGGCCGATGGCTATCTTTGTGATGAGCGTCGCTCGCTGCTGTTTCTCTCCGTCTGGGGCAGGGATACAGCCATTCAGGAATTGCTGGGCAGGTTGTCGCTCAAAAACGACGAAGGGTTGTCGCAGCTCATGCTGATGGATGATGCGCTTCATGAGCATCTGCTGTTTCCGGGCGATACGGATAATCTCGACAAACGCACTTCGCGCCATCAGCGAACCCGCTTTGGCACCCTCATCCATCTGTGGTTGTTTGATAAGCGCTGCCTCACGCCTGACAGGGCGAACGGGCAGGCGTTTATGCTGCCACCACCGGATGATCCTCACTGGCACGACAGGGCCTGGACTCTGCTCAGGGAGACCACCTCATTGCCGTTGCTCGATCACTGGCAGGAGAGGGTTCTGGCCTATCTTGATACCGCACAGATGCTGACTCCGGTGCATGGCTTCGGTGCACTCACCGGCTGGCAGCTATCACTCGACACGCCCGCGCTGACGGACTTTATCAGTCGTTCAATCAGAACGGGTGAGCTGCGTATTGTGGCTCAGGCATCCGGTGTTAATGCTTACCCGCGTGTCGCCTGACACCGACAGCACGGACGCATCCCTCGTGGATGCGTCCGGCATTTTCTCTAAAGCCAACTCTTATAAGGAGTATCCCTATGGCGCTGATGTTCCCCCGCCTTGCGCGCAACTTTGTGCGCAACGGCTATTTCCCGACCGATGAATCCACGTTACTTCGCATCCTGGCGGCACTGACCCCGGATGTACCGGGAGAGCTTCGTATCCTTGATCCCTGTGCGGGTGAAGGCGTGGCGGTAACGGAAATTGCCTGTCATCTGGGCAATGAAGCCCTGGCGTATGCCGTTGAGTATGACGCAGAGCGCGCTGCGCCACTATGGCTGATGTGACGCTGCACAGTGACCTGATGGATACGGTGATGTCGCAGCAAGCGTTCTCTCTGCTGTTTCTCAACCCGCCTTACGGTGACCTGGTTAAAGGCAACAGCACTGACCGGGAAGAGAAAGGCCGCGGTCGCCTGGAAAAGCAGTTTTACCGGCGCGCCGTGGACTGCCTCATGTACAACGGCATTCTGGTGCTGGTTATTCCGTACTACACCCTGGATAAAGCATTTTGTGGCTGGATCGCAAACGGCTTTACCGATGTGCAGGTGTTCGCCGCTGAAACCGACCAGTTTAAGCAGGTTGTGATTTTTGGCCGGCGGATCCGCCAGCATCAGCAGAAGGCTGAAGATATCAGGGATGTTTTTCAGACCCTGATGGCAATTGGCAGGGGCGATGAGACTGCGGTGTCACTCCCTCATATCTGGTCGCTGCCGTATCGCGTTCCTGTGGTGCGTCAGCCGCTGAAACACTTCTACCGGGTCACGCTAGAGCCATCGCAGCTTGCGGATGAAATCCGCCAGGTGCAGGGACTCTGGCCCGTCCTCGCTTCAACGGTGGGCGTTCAGCCTCAGTCTCCCCGTCCGCCAGCCCGACGTCTGTCACGCTGGCATCTTGCGCTGGCGCTGGCTGCAGGTGCGATAACCGGGGTGATCATCTCACCCGGAGGTCGCGCGTTGGTGGTTCGGGGTGATACCTACAAGGTAAAAGACCGCAGGACCACCTTTACCGAAGACGACGACGGCAATATCAGCGAAACCATCGTTCTGACCGATCGTTTTGTACCGGCGATCTCCGCCTGGGACATGACGCCGGATTCGGCGACGTTTGGTGAACTGCTGTCCATTCGCTGAGCTGAACATAACTGTCGTTCATGACTGAACAGGAGAAATACCATGACGAAGAAGACGATCCACATCACACCCGCAGTGGCGTTACTGATGGCGGAAGGGCTTGATTTGACTCCTTATTTGATTCGCCACTTCGGTGGTGACCGGGGGGAGGTCACGGAGGCGGAACAACGCAAAAACCGTGAGTCACTTCGCACCGACCAGGTGCTGTCGATCTATACCGTCACGCCCCGTATCACGCTGTGGGTAACCACCCGGGCGGGTAAAACCCTTGTGATGCTGTCGCAGGCATAAGCTTCACTTCTCTTTCTCACCCATGCGGGACAGCCTTCCCGCCGGGGAGTGGTCTGTCCCTTTTTTAAGGAATAAGACCATGACTGATACTTTCGCTCCTTCCTCAGCGCCGGTTTCCACTGCGGACTTTCTGCCCCTCAATGATTTTATTGAGGAGTTTGGCGACAGCCTGCTGGAGACCCTCAACCGTTCCCTGCCGCCGGTGTATGACGGCACCCCGGATTTGCGCCGCCAGGCGGTGATGGAGGCGCTCACGCGCAAACCCTTTGCTGCTCAGGCTGAGGTCATTCAGGCGGTGGCAAAATTGCTGGTTGACCGCAATGAACATGCCGCCATCATCAACGCGGAAATGGGGACGGGCAAGACGCTGATGGCGATTGCCACGGCTGCCGTGTTGTACCCCGAAGGCTACCGTCGCACACTGGTACTCTCGCCGCCCCATCTGGTGTACAAGTGGCGGCGTGAAATCCAGCAGACGGTGCCCGGTGCGCGGGTCTGGGTGCTGAATGGCCCTGATACGCTGCTCAAACTGATGCTGCTGCGTGAACAACTGCATGTTGCCGCCACCGGTCCGGAGTTCTTTGTGCTGGGCCGGGTCAGAATGCGGTTGGGTTATCACTGGAAACCGGCCTTTGCGCTACGGCGGCAGGGGGCATTTCACTTTGGTGTCTGCCCGGACTGTGGGCAGCGTATCCGGGATGCGGACGGTAACTGGCTACCGGCAGAATCGCTTCGTCATGAAGAACGCCCGCGCAAATGCCCGGATTGTGGTTCGCCATTGTGGGCGCTGATGCGCCCGCATACGGTCTCCGGGGATTTGCAGTCGGTGATGGTCAGCAAGGCACTGAAGCGGATCCCGACCATTGGGGATGCGACAGCAGGCCGACTGAAATCCACCTTTGGCGATGCCTTTCTGGCCTCAATGCTCGGCGATAACGTCCATGAGTTCATCAATCTGATGGATGGCGATGGTGAGCTGGTGTTCTCTGACCGCCAGGCACAGCGCATGGAGCGGGCAATGGGCAACATGGAGTTTGGCTTTGGCGAGGGAAATTATCAGGCCAGTGAATTCATCAAGAAATATCTTCCCAGAGGTACCTTTGACCTGATGGTGGTGGATGAATCGCATGAGTACAAAGGGGGCAGTTCGGCACAGGGGCAAGCCATGGGCGTACTGGCCTCACAGGCCCGCAAGGTTCTGCTGCTCACCGGTACGCTGATGGGCGGTTATGCTGACGATATATTTTTCCTTTTATTCCGTGTTCTCACGAAGCGGATGCTGGAGGAAGGGTATTGTCCGGGGCGTAACGGCAGTCTGAATGCCGCAGCCATGCAGTTCATGCGTGACCACGGTGTGCTCAAAGAAGTGATGTCTGAGCATACCGGCGATGCGCATAAAACCGCAAAGGGCAGAAAAACCTCGGTGCGCGTCTCAAAGGCTCCGGGTTTTGGCCCGGCAGGTGTGCTGCGCTGCCTGCTCCCCTGGACGGTGTTTCTCAAACTGAGCGACCTCGGGCACGGCATTTTACCGTCGTATACCGAAGAGTTTCGTGAGGTGGAGATGACGCCTGAGCAGCAGGGGGAGTTCCGTTCGTTGTCGGATTCCCTGACCACAATACTGCGCCAGGCACTGGCAAAACGCGATACCACTCTGACAGGCGTGGTGTTGAATGTGCTGCTGGCCTGGCCGGAGTGTTGTTTTCGTGCCGAGACGGTAAAACATCCGCGTACCCGCGAAACGCTGGCCTTTGTGCCTTCGATGTTTGGTGATATGCAGCCGACGCCCAAGGAAGCAGCGCTGACCGCGCTGTGTCTGGAGGAGAAAGCCGCAGGCCGTAAGGTACTGGCTTATTCCATTTACAGCGGGACGCGGGACACCACCTCCCGACTGAAAAATCTGCTGACACAGGCCGGGCTGAAAGCCGCAGTTCTGCGTGCCAGTGTCTCCCCGGAACAACGAGAGGACTGGGTGGCAGAGCAGGTGGGCCGGGGTGTGGACGTGGTGATCACCAATCCGGATCTCGTTAAAACCGGACTCGATCTGCTGGAGTTTCCGACCATCGTGTTTCTTCAGACGGGTTTCAACGTCTATACGCTGCTGCAGGCGGCCCGCCGTTCGTGGCGTATCGGGCAGACAGAGCCGGTCAGGGTGATATTCCTGGGCTATGCCGGCAGTTCACAGATAGCCTGTCTTGACCTGATGGCCCGAAAAATCGCGGTAGCGCAAAGCGCTGCCGGGGATGTCCCGGAGTCGGGGCTGGATGTGCTCAACTCGGACGGGGATTCGGTGGAAATTGCGCTGGCGAAGCAACTGCTTGCCTGAGCATGCCGCATTTCCTGTTTTCCTTTCTTCCTGCATTCATGAATGACCCACTCATGGCGGTTTCTGCTCAGGCAGAAACCGTCTTCATCACATCTTAATCTGTATCGATTAATGAGGAGCAACAGATGAGTATTTCTGTGACTGACCACGCCGGTAGTGGTGCGGAGTTTGAACATGACCGGATCATCGCTGAGCATCAGGCCTATATCATTGATGCGCTGATCTGCGAGTTTGATGAAAAGGTGACGTTCTGGATGGTGGACTGCGGCCATGACGAGGGGGAAATCCGTCGCTATCGCTGGTCTGAAATCGGCTATACCGCACGACACCTGTACCATCCATCGCTGGTGGCATTTGCGAAAAAAGTGGCCTGGACGCATATCTGAGTCGGTGACGTAATTTCTGTAACGACAAAATCAGTTTTGTGTATTTATCCGGCACAGGCATTCCTATGCTGGCGGGGCAGTTCTCTCCCGTCAGACATGGGTTCTCAACCCGTTCGGGCATCATCCTCTGATGCCCGTTTTTTTTAAACGGAGTGTCGATGAAACTCTTCTTATGTGAAAAGCCTTCCCAGGGGCGGGATATTGCCCGCGTACTGGGGGCGACCCGAAAAGGGGACGGTTGCGTTACCGGAAACGGAATTATCGTGACCTGGGCATTTGGTCATCTGCTGGAAATGGCCCCTCCTGAACACTACGATGCAAAATACAAAAAATGGACACTGGCTGATTTGCCTGTTATTCCGGCACGATGGCAATTACAGGTGAAACCGGAGGCGAAAAAGCAGTTTGCGATTATTCGTAAACTGCTTAAAAAAGCGCAGTCGGTGGTGATTGCCACCGATGCCGACCGCGAAGGGGAAATGATCGCCCGTGAAATTCTGGAGGCATGTCAGTACCGCGGCCCGCTCTCGCGGCTGTGGCTATCTGCCCTGGATGATGCCAGTGTTCATAAGGCGCTGAGCGAGATCAGGGCCGGGGGATCCACCGAAGCGTTGTATCAGGCCGGGCTGGGGCGTGCCAGAGCTGACTGGATGGTCGGCATGAACCTGAGCCGGCTGTACACTCTCAAAGGCCGCAAGCCAGGCGAAAAGGGGGTCTGTTCCGTGGGGCGTGTCCAGACGCCAACGCTGCGCCTCATTGTTGAGCGTGATCAGGAGATAGCGAATTTTGTCCCCCGGGATTACTGGACACTGAAGGTTATGCTGGGGGCGGGTAACAGTACCACCACATTTCAGGCGGACTGGCTGGGGCCGGAAGCCGTGTGCGATGAGGAAGGGCGCTGCATTCGTGTGGATGCTGCACAGCAGGCGGCCAGTGACATTCGCCAGACGGCCTGCGCCCGTATCACCAGCACAGAGATAAAACGGGTGAAAGTGTCAGCACCTCTGCCTTTTGACCTCGGCACACTGCAACAGTACTGTTCAAAAAAATGGGGCATGGGGGCGCAGCAGGTTCTGGATATCGCGCAGTCGTTGTATGAAACCCACAAAGTCACCAGCTACCCGCGCACCGACTGTGGCTATCTGCCGCTGTCAATGCTGAGCGGGGCACCGGCGATACTGCACGCCATAGCGACGGGCATACCGGATTTTAAGCCGTGCCTTGCTGCCTGCAATACACAGCAAAAGAGTCGTTCCTGGAATGACGGTAAAATCACCGCTCACCATGGCATCATCCCGACGGCGAGGCCGGCTGATAGCAGCAGAATGTCGGATGATGAGCGCCGGGTGTATGACCTGATTTGCCGACACTATATTGCGCAGTTTTTACCGGTGCATGAGGCTGACAGCACCGAGATACAGCTTACCTGTGGCAGCCACCGTCTTATTGCGCGTGGCAATGTGGCCGTGGTGTCGGGCTGGAAACAGGTACTCAACGGGGGAGACGAGTCTGTTATGGATAACCAGACGCTGCCTCACCTGACTGAGGGAACGATGTGTCCGGTCACCGGTGCAACGGTGACACCACGCAAAACCCGGGCACCGGAGCACTACACCGAAGGTACCCTGATTGCGGCCATGAAGAATGCCGCCCGGTTTGTGACTGATGAGCGTCTGAAGCAACGCCTGAAAGACAGCGCCGGGCTTGGCACCGAAGCCACACGGGCAGGGATCATTGAAACGTTGCTTAAGCGTGGCTATATCCGCAGACATAAGCGCCATCTGATCGCCACCGAGAGTGCCGCACGATTGATGGTGATGTTACCGGGTATCGTAAAAGATCCGGGGATGACCGCTCTGTGGGAGCAGGCGCTGGATGAGATTGCCGCAGGCAAACTGTCGCTGGCGGTGTTTTTACAAAAACAATCGGCCTGGATAACGGCAATGGTGGCGCAGTCTGCAGGTCAACGAAATGGATAAACTGAGTCCGTTTAAGGCTCTGCTCAGGGTGATTTTCTTGTGTCTTTTCAGGATATTGATATATTGACTGGCGGGACATGTTGGCTGGTGCCTCCTGGTCAACAGCCCGGTTTCGCGCTACATTTTTGATAGGTTATCTATGCTCCCTTCGCGCCAGCCATGACGGCTGGCTTTTTTTGCTGATAATTCAGTTATCCGGACGATGTTTTTTCCTTTGCAAGAAAATCAGTTATATGCGGAAAGCCGCTGACAGTAGTTGCATACTGAGCGGACAAGGCTGATGTCAATTCTGCCCTGTGCCGGGGCCGACCGGCAACCAAACGGAGCCTTTTGTGCGAAAGCGCCATGTCATAGATCCGTGGCCTCGTAAGCGGATCGGTATGATCAGCATGATCATATTCGGGGCAGACTTTCACATTATCTTTATCTTTCCGGTCAATGCCGCCAGCGCCCCATGTGGGAGCTTTCCTTTTTATACCACAGTACATTTTCACTCGCGGAAGAGGGGGGCAGGCCGCATTATGCTGCTTCGTCTTAATCCTGCTGATCGTGAGGTGCGATGACCGAAAAGAAAAATGAACGACCACTGCGTTGCGGGCAGTGTCAGCGTCTGCTGGCCATCGCCGGCGCATTTACGCATCTGCACATCAAGTGTCCGCGCTGTAAAACGCTTAACCATTTTACCCACAGCCGCTGAGCTGTCTGCCCGAATGCCTCAGAGCATCCCCACCTTTCCGGAGGGGAATGATGACCAACAAAATATTCACTTATGGTTCTGTCTGTAGCGGTATTGAGGCCGTCAGCGCTGCCTGGCATTCGCTGCTGCTCACCCCGTTGTGGTTCAGTGAGATTGACCCGTTTCCATCTGCAGTGCTGAAACAGCGCTGGCCGCGGGTCCCCAATCTTGGGGATATGACAACCCTTGCGCAGCGGATAATGGATGAAGAAATCCGGGCCCCCGATATCCTGGTCGGGGGAACCCCCTGCCAGAGCTTTAGTATTGCGGGTCTGCGCCATGGGCTGGCGGACAGTCGCGGACAACTGACAATTGCTTTTGTGGAGCTTGCCGATGCG
This sequence comes from Scandinavium sp. M-37, assembly GCF_043558715.1. Taxonomy (NCBI): domain Bacteria; kingdom Pseudomonadati; phylum Pseudomonadota; class Gammaproteobacteria; order Enterobacterales; family Enterobacteriaceae; genus Scandinavium; species Scandinavium sp. M-37. The sequence goes on along the minus strand of NZ_JBIGIN010000026.1, from coordinate 27,502 downwards.
ATCGACAAAAAACGCAGCGAACGCGGAGAATCACCCTGTCTCATCATCTGGGAAAATGTGCCCGGTGTACTCAGCAGCAAGGACAACGCGTTCGGCTGCTTTACTGGCGCGCTTGCCGGCGAAAGCTGTGCATTGCAGCCAACAGGGAAGCGCTGGACAAACGCGGGTTGTATTTATGGCCCCACACGCACTGTCGCCTTCAGACTGCTCGACGCTCAATTTTTCGGCCTGGCCCAACGACGCAAGCGTGTGTTTGTTGTCGCAAGTGCTCGAAATGACATCAATCCCGCCGAAATATTATTTGAGTGGGAGAGCGTGCGCCGGCATTCTCCGCCGGGCCGGGAAAAGGGGAAAGAAACTGCCGGAAATGCTGGCGCTGGCATTGCAAACTGTAGTCACTGGGATGGTGCAGAACACCCCCACCCGACGCTGACCCAGTCTTTCAATACCGGGGGAATTGGCCAGTCCGGGCAGGAACTTTTCAGTCAGCGTGGCGCCGGGATCGTGATGGGGAGCACCGGTATTGATGAGGAGAACAACGCCAGCGATGAGCTTTTCGGGACGCTGAAAGCGCACGGGAGTTGCGGTTTTCAGGGGGCGGTGATATCCCGGTCCGTAAACGGTGATATCACCCATGCTCTGACCGCGGCAGGACGCGGTGGCAGTGAAGACGGTACCGGGCGTGGTACTCCCGTCATCAGCACTTTTCGGATGCAGGCTTTCGGCGAATACAGCGGTGATAATACGGCATACACCTGTAAAGCGCGCGATGGCAGGGGGGCAACAGATCTGGCTGTGATATCAGCCAGCCATTCAGCAGAAAACACCGACAGCACTGGCGGCAACCGCAACGGTAACGCACCGGAGCATGGCGTGCATACAGAAACCCCACCCTGCGGTCAGGCAAGCGCCTTCAAAGCCGGCCAGGGGGCGAAAGCCCGTGGTATCGGTTTTGCTGAGGAGCAGTCACCGACACTGACCAACGCCAGCAGCGGCTCTTGTCTGGCCCCGGCGGTATTGCTCCAAGCTGCTGAGGCTCACCCGGGGATGGCCTTTGCGCAGAATACCCGGGATGAGGTGCGCTACGAGGGGCATGACGGACAGATTTCTGGTGCAGTTTGCGCGATGCCAGGTGCCAGACAGACCACACACTGGTGCGGGGGGGATTTGGCCGTTCGTCGTCTGCTCCCGGTGGAGTGTGAGCGGCTCCAGGGTTTTCCGGCTGCCGGACTGGTCTGCACTGTCACAGTGATGCCTCCGGAAGAGACCGTATCATCGCAAACAGTGGTGCCTGTTCTGATGCATATCCATGTTGATGCGGAACTCAGTATACTGCGTCTCGAGCGGTCATCCTCGTATAGCGTGCCTGGCGGAAGCCATAACGAGACGGCGTGTCAGCAATTACCTGCTGCCAGCGGGGACATGATACGGCTAATCACGCTGATGCTGACGGAGATGGAAAGGGTGATGTATGACCGCTCTGAAATGATAAAGCCTGTGTTTTCCTTCCGGCTTCAGCGCGGAGACGGGCATTACGCCGTCTGGCTGTCCGGGGGAACACATGAGGCGGGTATGCCCTGTGAAAGAGACCTGGCATTCAGGGTGAAAAATATGCTTCAGGCCACGTCGCGCAGACAAAAACGAGCCCGGCCTGGCGTTCCGGATTTGCCCTTACTGTTTCGCATGGTGGCTGAAATGGCAGAGGTGCTGCTTGCTGATGAGCGTCAGGATGGGCTGGCATGGGCTTTTACCCTCGACATGCGCAGGGGGTATACGCAAATACCCTGGCGCGGAAAATGCGCCCTCGACTGTCCGGATGGCCCGCGCTATAAAGCGCTGGGTAATGCGATGGCGGTTCCGGTTATCCACTGGCTGGGCAAGCGGATTTACCGGGTCTTCTGCTCTTTGGATTAATGTTGTACCGCCTGCTGTCGCAGGCGGCATTACCTTTGATGCACTTCGCAAAGAAAGCGCATTATGTACCGTGTCGTTGAACCGCCCCATTGAATAAGCATCATCCTGTCAGTCAGCGGAATTTATTTCAGGTTTAAGTATTGCCTGATACCAGCCATCCTCTGTTGATGCCAGGGTGAACGCCAGCCCGTTACTGCAGAACAGAGCTTCTGCCGGGTTTTGATCACCTGTCACCAGGAACACCACCTCACCCACCAGTTTTCCTTCCTGGGAGAACTGTGCCTGCAGCTGTGATTTTCTGACCAGCAACGCATCCGTCCCCTGATACTCTTCCCGCAGTGCCTTCGTTTCCCATTCAGCATCACTGACCACCGCATTTATCCAGCCCTGCGCACGCAGTTGCTCGATGACATAAGTCAGCCGGAATAAGTCCGACTGTTCTTTCAGCGGCTCGCTACAGGACTGCCAGAGATAATCCAGTCGCTGCTCAAGGTTAGCCGCAGGACCCTTTCGCCGCGCCAGGTCCAGCAAAGCCGTGATATCCAGTGTGACCGTTTTCGGGAAACGTCTCTGCTTCTGTGCGGTAGCAAGCCAGCGGTTGAGAAAATAGTGTGTCATCAGTGGTGACGATGCCTGGCCTTCGTTGCGGGCCAGCTTAAGCGCAACCAGACCACACCATGCCAGATGGGCAAGATCGGTCAGGGATTGCGACGGTGGTACTGCTGTGGGCATTTTTTTCATAGGAAGGGAAGTATAACAGTCTGCAGGGCGGAATAAAGCTCACTTCTGTTGGCGAAAAAGAACAACCGTACACTGACGTTTTTCTTTTGTGGCCGGTACTCAATTCCCGGTTATTTTCATAAAGCCGACCTGATGTACTCCTCCGGTCAGCTGCCGGTACCGGCAGCCCGTTAAACCTCACTAACCGGAGGCTGATATGACCCACATGAACACTGAAACAGAATACTGGCTGCGTTTTTTGCACAATGCAGAAAAGCAGGCGGTACAGGGGATGTTACTGACTGCGCTTCAGCATGGATTTCAGTTGGATGACCTTTTGCAGCTTGCAAAACAATATGATACCAGTGCGGCAATGATGGAATATCGCAGCGGCGAGTGTGTTGTCAGCTACGCCACGGCGAATGGCTATGCGCAACAAAATTTTGGCCTGCGTTATGAGGAGGCAGTGGAGTTTGTGGAGCAGTTTGACGCCTGGTGGTATCTGTAATACCTGCCGTTGAGGCCTCACCGAGGGTGGGGCTTTTTTATCTCACTCCCTCAGTTGTTATGTTTCGTTTTTTGCCCGTGCAGAGTTTTACAGCGTTTTCGCAGCCGTTTTTTTTCATGCTGTCCCGGTTCAAGTTAACCGGAGAAGCGAAATGCCCGTATTGCGAATTTATCTCCCCGTTGCAGTGCTGATGCTGTCGGCCTGCACCGCCAGGCAGCCTGCCAGTCTGGTGACCCCCGTTACTGCCATGATCACCAGACCCGGCTCACCTTCACCTGCGGAAGTGGTGCATACCGCCCGTTACACGCTGGTGAACATCACACCGGATGAGGTATTACGTCAGCCTTTGCGCCAGATAACGCGGCATACCCTGCCGGCGACAAAGCGTCACTCCGCCAGCACGCGCGGGGACGCCCTGAGAGCCTGGCTGGCAGGAACCGGTTATGGTTTGTGTCTGCCGGTCAGCCGTGAGGCACGGGGACTTTTCAGCAGCCCCCTGCCAGAAGTATGGCGCAGCACCGGGCCAATGCGCGTTGAGAGTGCGTTGCAGGCAATCGCCGGGTCAGCCTGGAAGATGAGCACGGATGAACTCACCCGTACGGTCTGCTTTCAGCCTGTCATGCCGGGGATGGCTGAGGAGGTGGTGCAATGAAAACCTGTTCCTTTTATTCCCTTCTTTTGCTCCTGGGGATCAGTTTGCCGGCCAGCAGCGCAGACACGAGATCGGTTGCCACAACCCGAAGCACAGACGCCCCGCTCGGAAACGCATCCACAGCCTCGTTGTGGGGGCTCTCCTCCACGGAGTGGAGCCGTTACCAGCAACTGAAGCTGGGGGAGAGGGGGATCTGGTCACCTTCCCTCGATCCGCTCACCACACTCGGGGTGGAGGCGTCCAGCGACGCTGAGCGGCGAAAATATGCTGACATGCTGGTTGAGAAAGAATATCAGCGGGTAGAAAAAGAGCTGGCGTTTCAGCGGGCTTACGATGCCGCCTGGCAACGGCGATTTCCACAACTGACGCCCGTTTCGGCCGCGGTCACATTATCCGATATTCCGACCCACCAGCGTCTTGCCGTGTTTGTTCGTGAAAACTGTACGGCCTGTGATGCCCGTGTTGAAACGCTGCTCAAGACCGGCAACCCTCTCGATATCTACATTGTGGACAGCCGGAACGATGATACCCGATTACGGCGCTGGGCGTTGATTCATCGTATTGATCGCGCCCGCGTTGGCCGACGTGAGATCACGCTCAATCATGATGGCGGACGCTGGCTGCAATATGGGCAGGGCCGGATGCCTGCGGTGCTGGAGAAACAGGGGGATACATGGTTGTCCGTTTTCCGTTGATCCTTATTCTGGCAGGCGCTGTTGCGTTACCTGCCCAGGCATCCCGTGATGTGCCGGAAGGTTACCGAAGGGTGGCAAATCAGGCCGGGATCCCTGCACAAATTTTGTATGCCGTGGCGCTGACGGAAAGTGGTGCCCGTGTCCGGCAACATACCAGGCCCTGGCCCTGGACGCTGAATGTTGCCGGACAGGGATACCGTTATGCGACGCGGGAAAATGCCTGCCGGGCGCTACGGCAATTTTTGCGCACCACGGCACCACGGCGGATTGATGTCGGGCTGGGGCAGATTAATCTCGGCTGGAATGGTCACTATTTCAGTACTCCCTGCGACATGCTGGCACCGTATCTGAATCTGAATGTTGCGGCCAGTTTATTGCGACAGCGGTTTGAGCGATGGCAGAACTGGCAGGAAGCGGTAGGGCGTTATCACCGTCCGGCGGGAGGCAAACCTGCCCAGCGATATCGTCAGACGGTGTTCCGGCATCTTCGGGGCCTCTCCTCATAACTTCATGAAAATCTGAATGAATGAAGGAATGCATGACATGCTGAAATCATTAATGGTTGTTGCGATAGTTTTCTCCGGACTACCAGCTGATGCCGCCTTCACGCAGTTGTCAGCGCCCGTGGTGCCAGAGAAAACAGATAAGGCTCCACATACTCAGTCCGTGGTACCGCTGTCTGAAGCGGTATTTCCTGTGGTCTCAACCCGGTTGAAACCGGGCCCGGTGGCGACGCGGGCGGTGGCATTGCCGGGAATAACGCCTGTGTTCCTGATCGGGGATGACCCCCGGTCTGTACAGTGGCTGGAGGCGCGACAGTCATATCTTCAGACCCTGAATGCTACGGGGCTAGTGGTGAACGTGGCCACGCCGGCTCGCTTTCGTTTTTTGCAGCAACGGGCTGGCGGGCTGACGCTGTTGCCCGTCAGTGGTGACGATTTTGCACAGCGACTGGGACTGGATGCGTATCCTGTGATGGTGACCGACAGCGAGGTATCGCAGTGAGTAATCGTTATGTGATTGAGACGTGGTTGCGTCCGGCGGTTGAATTCTGGAGCGCCATCACGGGAGTGGCGGCTGCCAGCCTTTGTGTTCTGGCTCCCTGGTCGCTGATGCTTGCACCTGCCGTCAGTTATCCTCTGGCCGCCGGTTTCATGGTGTTTGCCGCAGTGCGTGGCAGGCAGGGACTGATGGTGCTGCGCTTTCGTCGCAATATCCGGCGCCTGCCGCGTTATACCATGAGCAGCCATCAGATCCCGGTCAGCCGTCACGGATTGTTTATTGGCCGGGGGTTCCGCTGGGAACAGCGGCACACTCAGCGTCTGGTGGCCTGTCGCCACCCGCAGGTTGCGCATTATATTCGTCCCGGCGATTTGTATCGCCTGGCAAGACGACTGGAAAAAGCATCGGATCCCAGGCTCCCGCGTATCCGATCATTACTGGCCCGGGAACACTGGCTTAACCCGGTACGACCACTGCCACCGGTTGGGGGCAGTGCGCTGTTGCACGGCATCGAACTGGATGAAACGGATGTGACATTACCTTTGGTAGAGCGTGTCGGACATACGCTGGTTATGGGGACGACGCGGGTCGGGAAAACCCGCCTGGCAGAGGTGTTCATCACTCAGGATATCCGACGCGGGGAAGTGGTGGTGGCAATTGATCCGAAAGGTGACGCTGAGCTGCTCAGACGCATGTATACCGAGGCAAAACGGGCCGGTCGCGAGGATGAATTTTATGTTTTCCACCTTGGATGGCCCGATATCAGCGCCCGCTATAATGCAGTGGGGCGGTTTGGGCGAATTTCTGAAGTCGCCAGCCGTATCGCCGGGCAGCTTTCGGGCGAAGGCAACTCTGCGGCTTTTAAAGAGTTTGCCTGGCGGTTTGTGAACATAATCTCCCGCGCTTTGATTGCTCTGGGTCAGCGTCCGGATTACCTGCAGATCTCCCGCCATGTTATCAATATCGACGAGCTGTTTATTCGCTATGCACAGCATTGCCTGCCGGGTAAGGATCCAAAAGCCTGGCAGGTGATTGCGCAGATAGCCGGCAAAGTGAATGACCGTAACACTCCCCGCAATTTACTGGGGCGTGACCGCCATGTGGTCGCTCTGGAACTGTATCTGGCCGCCACCCGGATCCACGATCCGATCCTTGAAGGACTGCGTTCAGCAGTGCGCTATGATAAAACCTATTTTGATAAAATTGTGGCCTCACTGCTCCCTTTGCTCGAAAAACTGACTACCGGTAAAACCGCGCAATTACTGGCCCCGGCTTACAGCGATCTGGACGATCAACGTCCGGTTTTCGACTGGCAGCAAATCATCCGCCAGCGCGGGATTGTATATGTCGGGCTGGATGCGCTGTCCGATCCTGAAATTGCCGCCGCGGTGGGAAATTCCATGTTTGCCGATCTGGTGAGTGTGGCGGGATATATCTACAAATTTGGCATCAACGATGGTTTGCCTGCCAGCGGAGAGCCGGAAAAAATCCCCATCAATCTGCACTGCGATGAGTTCAGTGAACTGATGGGGGATGAATTTATTCCACTCATTAATAAAGGCGGTGGTGCCGGTATACAGGTCACTGCCTATACCCAGACGCTTTCTGATGTTGAAGCCGGAATTGGCAGCCGTGCCAAAGCCGGGCAGGTGATTGGGAATTTTAATAATCTGATCATGTTACGTGTGCGGGAGACGGCAACCGCTGAGCTGCTGACTGGCCAGTTACATAAAGTTGATGTGCAGACCAGTACGGTGGTTTCCGGAGTGACGGATTCATCGGATCCCGGGTCGGGGACGGATTTTACCAGTAATACCCAGGACAGGGTGAGCCTGATTAGTGTCCCCCTGATCGATCCGGCAGCTGTTATTCAGCTTCCAAAAGGGCAGGCGTTCGCGCTGCTGGAAGGCGGGCAGTTGTGGAAGGTCAGGATGCCGCTACCTGCTGCTGATAATGATACCATGATGCCGGACAATATTGCGCAACTGGCCGCTTCCATGGAGGCGCATTATCATACCGGCGAAAAATGGTGGAATAATGCGACACAGCCCGAGGCTGTGTCGGATAATGCCGCCCTGCTGAAAGCGTTGCAGGAGGGGCTTGATGAGTGAGTTATTGCCAGTTCAGCCACCGCAACAGGGGCTCATCAGCAAAGTGCTATCGTGGGCAGGGCGTGTGATAACCGCACTGGTGGTCTCATGGTTTTTCAGTCTGATGATGGAGTGGGTGGGGATCGCATTTATCTGGCCTGAACGGGGGGCTGAGCACAGTCGTCTTATGATGAATACCGAGCTTGCCTGGTTTGCCACCAATGTGCAACACAGCCTGTTGAGTGCTGATCCTGTCGGGCAACTGAACACACTGTTACAGCAGACCTGGCAGTGGTTGTTCGCCGATTCCCGGGCCATACTGTGGCTTGAAAAAATGAGCAGACGCCCTGACGGGGATATGTTGCGCGGACTCATCGTGTACGCGGAAGCGGCGGTTTATGTTACGCAGACCTTCGTGTTGCGGGTGTTTATTCTGTTGCTGACCGCACCGTTGTTTGTGCTCGCAGCCCTCACTGGGGTGATTGACGGACTGGTGCGCCGTGACATCAGGCGGTTTGGTTGTGGGTATGAATCAGGGTTTATTTACCACCATGCAAAACGGATCGTGTTACCGATATTTTTCCTGACGTGGATTATCTATCTGTCATTGCCTTTTTCCGTTGCCCCGTGGGTGATCCTGCTGCCATCGGCTTTTTTATTCGGTTTATCGGTTAGTATTGCCACGGGTTCATTTAAAAAATATTTGTGATTACTGCTTTTTATTAGATTTCCGTTTTCTTTTTTTCTCCTGTCTGTATTTCGCTTTTTCTTTCTGCGCTTCTTTGTTCCATAATTCCGCAATTTCCTCCAGAGAGTGTGGGAGTCCCAGCCTTACCAGCCATGGAGTCGCAAGCGCAGAGATAACAGGGGATATTTCTACTCGCTGCTTTTTTGCATAAAAAGTAATATGTTTCGCAATAAAATAAACTGTTAGTGAGACAGAAAAAATGGTGACCTGCATCCATAAAGACTGAATAAGGTTGTAATCGCCTTGTGCAACAAGGATGTTCTCATAAAGAAGATAAGCCGACAGTGAACCTGTGAATGCAAAAATCCAAAACGCACCTGCTTTGGGGTATTTCTGTCTCCCAATTTTGAAAGTGAATAACTTCAGCAGGGCAACATTACCAAATGCCAGCAACCCGAAACCCGCCATACTGATTTCAGTTGATGAGTTCGTAAGGTGCAGTCCGGCGAAATGGTAGAGGATGAAAAGATATAAAAACAATGCCATCAGTACACTCAGGTCGAACATTGTCTCCCTGTATAACTCACGCATATATTCTGAACTTTTTCCGAGCATTGCCATTATGGCATCATATAAGAATATTAACATGACAGTCCAGGTGGATGAAGGAAGTGTATACCTGAATGTACCTTCTGCAATATGCAAAAGCGAAGTGTTCATATCTTCCAGTGAGAAGGGCCAGGGGGAGTATCCGGGAAAAGCAAGCTCAGTCCATATTATGTTGACAAGGAGAACAATGATGATGACAGGAAATATCATGCTGTAACTGTACCTTTTATTCTGGTTTTATATATTCCGATTAAAATGTTGGGCTCATATGCGAACCGGAACGCATCACTGCGCTATTCTACAGGGATAGTGAAAATTATTCAGAGGTATTCTGACCACGGGTTTTGCTTTCGGGCATAACAAAGCGGCCCGGACCCGGTGTGTCGGGGCTGCGGTGGTTGTTTCGTGGCATTGTCAGCCGTTTTTGTACTGTGGTGGCCCTGGGACGGACTGGCGCATATTTCCGTTAAAACGTATAAAATGCCGCGCCAAATCTTTTCCAGGTTGCAAAGAGTTTACTACAGCATCCTTCCTATCATCACGGCACCCTGTGGCTCTTCTCTCACTGTCACCGGGGTGTTATATGAAAATCCCTTTCTTTTTTGTGCTGTCGGGTCTGCTGTTGGCCGGCACGGTATCGGTCGCTCATGCCACTGAGCAGGATAATCTGGCTCTGCTGCTGTCCCAGCTCCGATTACTTGATGCCACACTTCAGCGGGCTGAGAAGCAGGCTACCGTCGAGACGGACCCGCGTTTTTATTTCGATTACTCGCAGGCATATGCCGATATTCAGGCAATGCGAAACGGCATTAAGCACTACCTGACACCTTCACGTGCCCAGCCCCGTCAGGTTTTGCCTCTGGCTGGTGCGTACCGACAGGAGCGCAAACCATGACGGAGGTTCAGGAAACGGCATTCAGGGCCGGGAGTAGCGCAAAGTCTGCTGACGTGAATCTGGTGTTCCTTTCGCTGCTGTGCGCCGGGTTGTTTGTCTGGGCAGCCTGGGTCTGTCTGCGTGCCTATCGTGCATTTGCGCATGGCGCAATCTCCCTTAAACAGCTTGGTGGCATTGTGTCCCGCACAACCCTTCTGCTGCTGGTGTCTTTCTGGCTCGTTCTTGGCTGAGGAAAATTCTGATGAATAAACAAAATGGTGTGCATCGTCTGATGTATCTCATGGTGGTCCTTCCGCTTTCGGTTCGGGCTGATCTGCCCCAACTGGAAGATCCGTCGCGCGGCAAGGGCAGCGGCATTATGGATACGCTCAAAAACTATGGCTATGACATGGTGATCCTGATGTCGCTGGCCATTTGCGCTGTGGGTTTTCTGGTGGTCGCCAACAGCTGTATTTCAACCTATTCGGAGATCCAGAATGGCAGAAAACAGTGGAAGGATCTGGGTGCCATGGCGGGCGTGGGGGCGATTCTGTTGGTGATCATTATCTGGTTGTTGACCCAGGCCGGGGAGGTGTTGTGATGGGGCTGAGTATTGATTTTTTGCCCGATCGTCTGAACCGCGAGCCTGTGGTTTTTCGTGGGCTGACCACCACGGAGCTCTTTGCGGCCCTGTCCATCGGACTGGTTGTCGGGGCACTGTTGGGGAGTTTTCCTGCGATCACCCTGGGCATATGGGCGCTCATTCCCTCCGGTGCCGTGGGGGGAGGCGCTTTACTGGTTCTGACCGGGGGACGCTATATGGCCCGTCTGAAGCGGGGGCGACCTGATACCTGGCTTTATCGCAGTATTGATGCCTGGTTTTCCCGTCATGGGCTCGGGTCTGATGAACTGGTCCAGCGCAGTGCCGTCTGGTCTGTTCGAAGGAGGGCCTTGTGATGAGTCGCTTCAGACATGCGCTGGCTGCGCGTGATGCCCATATTCTGACACTGCGTTTTGCCCTGGGGACTGCTCTGGTGGTCTGTGGCGGCCTGTGGTACGGCTGGCAGAGTGCGCCTGAAGAACTGACCATTCATAACCCTCCTGATTTACGCACGGGCAGTACTCGTCCCTGGTGGCAGGTGGCGCCTGGCGAAGTGTATGCCTTCAGCTTTTATATTTTCCAGCAACTGAACCGCTGGCCGGTGAACGGCGAGACAGATTATTCGCGTAACCTTACGGCACTTTCACCCTATCTGACACCAGCCTGTGAGGTGCAGTTGCAGGAAGATTATCGCCAGCGTCGTGAACGGGGAGAACTGCGTGACCGTGTTCGTGGAGTGTATGAAATACCAGGCCGGGGCTTTCAGAACAGCCGGGTGACTGTGCATAGCCGTAACAGCTGGACGGTGTCGCTGGACCTGGCCGTGGATGAATATTATCAGGCTGAACCGGTGAAACGGGCACTGGTGCGTTTTCCTCTGCGCGTGGTGCGTTATGACGTGGATGCGGAGAAAAATCCATGGGGTCTCGCGCTGGATTGTTTTGACGGGCAACCACAAAAGCTGGAGGCAGCTTCTTCACCTTCACGACAGAGGCCCGGGGAGATACCTTCATGATAAAACGCCTTTTTATATTGTTCCTGCTGGTGGGGGGATATCATGCCAGCGTGAAGGCCACTGAAATGCTGCAGTGGAAACGCCTGCCGCTGTCGGTGACGCTGCACTCCGGGCATGAACGGGTGATTTTCGTCAACCGTAATGTACGGGTCGGTTTTCCGGCTGCTCTTGACAGTAAACTGCGGGTTCAGAGCAGTGGTGGTACGGTATATCTGCTCGCCCGTGACGATTTCCCGCAGACCCGTCTGCAACTGGTGGATATGGACAGCGGTGAACTGATCCTGCTGGATGTCAGTGCGGCTCCCGGTCCTGAGCTGGAACCTCTTGAACTCCGCTACAGCGGGACGGTATTTCGCAGTGATAAACCCACCCGTACTTTACCGGAGGAGCCGGCCACGACAGCCTCCACGCCGGATACCGACACGCTCCCCAGACCAGTGCAACTGACGCGCTATGCCGCCCAGAGCCTGTACGCGCCATTGCGTGCCGTGGAGCCGGTAGCCGGAATTACGCCTGTTCCGGTACGGTTACCGACGGTGGTATCCACACTTTTACCCGGTGAACCCGTTGTCAGCACTCCACTTGCGGCATGGCGCCTTGAGGACATGGTCGTGACGGCGATAAAACTACAGAACCAGGGGAGGAGTGTGGTGTCGCTTGACCCACGCAACCTTCAGGGGACATTCCTGACGTCCACATTCCAGCATTCCTGGCTGGGGGAAAAGGGGACCTCTGAGGATACGACGGTGCTCTATCTGGTCACTGAAGGTGAGGCTTCGCGGTCCCTGCTTCCGGAGCCCGGAGACGAACTGCCTGCGACGAAAAACGTGGGGAAATAATATGCGACTGAAATCAAACCCTTTACTGAAAATTCTCGGGCCGTTACTGCTGGGCGGCGCTGGTTTTGTTGGGTTGAAAGCCTGCTCGCCTCCGACGCCGGGGACGTCGGCTTCGACAGAAGCGGTGGTCGCCGATCTCAGTGACGATGAGCTGAAGGCCCTTGGCATCGACGGGGATACGCCACGGGACACGGTGGCCACCCTGGTGGGGCAGATGAAGCGCTATCGCAGGGAACTGGAAGCCGTACGTGCTGACAGTGCCAGTCTGGTAAAAGAAAATCAGCGTCTGCGACAGCGTGACAACAATGTCGATAATCGCATCAATCAGGCACTTAGCCGGGAGCGGGAAACGCTGAACAAGGCGATGCAAAAACAGCAGGCCTCACTGCTGGACAGTTTTCAGCAAAAACTGGCGCAACTGGATCCGGCAAAATCACCGTCTGCTGATGAGATCCCCGCAGGGCTGGGTCTGGATGACCAGAGTCTGCCTGAAGATGCCATTCGCTGGGTGGAGCCTGCTGACGCAATGCCGGTGGACAAGCGCGGGCAGAGTGTGCCGTCGGTCAGATTTCCGTCCACCTTTACTCTGGCTGACGATAACCCTGTTTCTGAGCAGAAAGCCGCATTGCTGGCGCAGGCGGAAGGTGATCGCCAGCCTGAGGAGGCGAAGCCCGTTTACACTCTCGCACAGAACAGCACGCTGACCGGCTCGGTGGCGATGACGGCACTGCTGGGGCGGGTGCCGGTGGGAGGGACCGTCACCGATCCCTATCCTTTCAAAGTGCTGATTGGCCGTGACAACCTGATTGCCAATGGCATTGAACTGCCGGATGTGGAAGGGGCTGTCATGTCCGGTACCGCATCCGGCGACTGGACACTCTCCTGCGTGCGGGGCACGGTAAAATCCATCACCTTTGTGTTCCGTGACGGCACCATTCGCACCGTGCCGAAGGCCGATGAAAAGGCAGACGGCAGCAGTAGTCGTAAAGCCCAGGGCAGTGAAATTGGCTGGTTGTCCGATCCGCACGGGCTACCGTGTATTCCGGGTGAGCGTAAATCGAATGCGGCGGAATATCTTGGTTCGCAGTTTTTGCTGGCGGGGTCATCGGCGGCGGCCGATGCTTTTGCCAACGGGCAGACCACCACAACCGTGGACGGGGGCTCGGTAACCTCGGCGGTCACGGGGAGTAGTGGCCAGTATGTGCTGGGCCAGGCGCTGGGTGGCGGGCTGAAGGAATCCGCTGACTGGTTTAAACAGCGTTACGGGCAGACCTTCGATGCGATTTATGTTCCGCCTGGTCATCCGGTGGCTGTTCATATTACCCGCCAGCTTCCCATTGATTACGAACTGCAGGGCCGCAGGGTGAAATATTCACCGGTATCCTCCCGTAACAGGAGTCTTGACTGATGAAGATATTGTGTAAGTTCCCCTTTTGTTTCAGCACGTTTTTTATCGTGTGTGTGATAACAGGGTGCAGCACGTCGCAGGAAACGTTGCTGCCGGTGGATGAGAACACCACCATGCTGTCACTCTGGGGCCGACAAACGGGCGGTGCGCAGGCACTGTACGATGCCCGGCAACAGTTGCGGCGGCCTGTGGAGGATATTTCGGCCCCGGAGCAACAGCGTTACAGCCGCACGGCAGAAAATGACATTTATTCACAGTTTACCCGCCTGCCGGATCCCGACATGGTGATGTACGTGTATCCGCATCTGACGAGTGAGAGGGGCATACCGGTGCCGGGTTACAGCACCGTGTTTCCGTTCTATGGGAAGGTTCATTATGCCCTGCCGGGCGAACGCACGGAGGCATTGTGATGATACAACGTACGGCACGCCCACGAACCGGGCGACTGACGCAGCAGGAAGTCGATGCTGGCTACCACAAAGGCCCGTCGTTTGCCGATCATTTGCCGTGGGTGGAGTTTTTGCCCGATTCAAAATCACTGTTGCTTGATGACGGGCGCTCGGTCGCCGCGGTTTATGACATTCGACCGGTTGGCACGGAAGGGCGCTCACAGCAGTATCTGGCAGAGATCCGTGATACGGTGAAAGATACACTGCAGGACAGCTTCGAAGAGACAGATACGCATCCGTGGGTGGTGCAGTTTTTTTGCCAGAACGAGGATGACCTCAGCAGCTATTTGCAGCAGTTGCGCAACTACGTGACGCCTGCCGCCAGAGGTTCAGTGTTTACCGAGGCCTGGCTGTCGGTGATGGAACAGCATCTGGGCGGTATCAGCAAACCCGGTGGGCTGTTTTTTGATGATGTGGTGACACAGACGCCGTGGCGCGGACAGGTTCGTCGTATCCGGATGGTGATATATCGCCACGTTCCGGCCAGGCCATTACGTACTGACGAATCACCGGAACTGGCGCTGAATGATGTCTGTGAGCGTGTGGTGGCGGCACTTAGTGGCGCTGGACTGCAGATGGTGCGCCAGAATAAAACAGACATTCAGCGCTGGCTGGTACGCTGGTTTAATCCGGCCCCGCAGGCTGATGACTACCAGGCGTTTTATGATGCAGTGACGCAGTCTGATGAAGACGAGACTGATGCTCAGTCCCGCCGCTACTGGCAGATTTTGCTGAATCCCTGCTGTTCAGTGAGCCGGTCTCGGATGTGGTAACCGGCACCTGGTCCTTTGATGCCCGGCCCCACAAAGTGGTGGTAGTTGACCGGCTGCGCAAGGTGCCATCAGTCGGTCATCTGACCGGTGAGAGTCGTAAGGGCAAGGGAATTAATGCCCTGTTTGATTCGCTGCCTGAGTCCACCATCATGTCGCTTACAATGGTGGTGCATCCTCAGGATGTGCTGGAAGCGCACCTTAGCCGTCTTTCTGACAGGGCTATTGGTGAAAACAGCGAGTCGGAGTACACAAAACGAGACTGCCATGAGGTTAAAGCCTGGCTAAAGGACGGGCACAAGATGTACCGCAGTACGCTGGCGTTTTACCTCTCGGCATCCGATATGCCGGCGCTGAATAAACAGGCCCGGGAACTGAACAGCGTACTGCTGAACGCGGGTCTGGTCCCCGTGCAGGACAACGACGAAGTGGCCCCACTCAGCAGTTACCTGCGCTGGCTACCGGCAAACTTTGATCCGGCGCGGGATAAGCGGCATCTCTACACTCGATTTAACTTCGTCCAGCATATTGCTAACCTGCTGCCCGTGTTTGGCCGCGAAACGGGCACCGGACATCCTGGTAACAGCTACTTCAACCGTGGCGGTGAGCCGCTGGTTTTTGATCCGCTCAATAAAGCTGACCGCGCCAAAAATGCACATCTGCTTTTGCTGGGGCCCACCGGGGCCGGAAAGTCCGCGACCCTGAACGGTAAAATTGCGCAGCTGATGGCGTTGCACCGCCCCAGGTTGTTTATCATTGAGGCCGGTAACAGTTTCGGGCTGATGGCGGACTATGCCGCCCGCCATGGGCTCACCGTCAACAAAATCAGCCTCAGACCGGGCAGTGGCGTGACGTTACCGCTGTTCGCCGATGCCTGGCGGCTGGTGGACGGCGGGGTCAGCGCCGAGGTGCCGGAAGACGAAGATCCTACGGAGCAGGAGGGCGATGACCAGCGCGACATTCTCGGTGAAATGGAGATCACCGCCCGGTTGATGATTACCGGCGGAGAGGCCAGAGAGGATGCGCGTCTCACCCGCCCTGACAGGGCGATGATCCGCCAGGCTATTCTGGATGCGGCTGCTGTTTGCCACCGGTCCGGTCGCCAGACGCTGACGCAGGACGTGCGCGATGCGCTGTTTACGCTTGCGAAAGACGCAACGCTGCCGGAAAGTCGCCGAAGCCGGGCGTATGAGATGGCTGAGTCCATGAACCTGTTCTGCTCCGGGTTCGAAGGTGAGTTGTTTAACCGTGAGGGACAGTCCTGGCCGGAGGCGGACATCACCCTGGTGGATCTGGCGACCTTTGCCCGGGAAGGGTATGAGGCGCAGCTTGCCATCAGCTACATCTCGCTGATTAACCACATCAACAACCTCGGGGAACGTGACCAGCATCTGACCCGGCCCATTGTTAATATCACCGATGAATCGCACATCATCACCGTCAATCCGCTGCTTGCGCGTTTTCTGACCAAAGGCTCCAAAATGTGGCGCAAACTCGGTATCTGGCTGTGGCTGGCGACACAGAACCTCAGTGATTTCCCGGATGAGGCGAAGAAGTTGCTCAATATGATTGAGTGGTGGGAATTGCTGGTCATGCCCCCGGAAGAAGTGGAGCAGCTTGAGCGCTTTAAGACGCTGACGCAAGCGCAGCGGCAGCTGCTGCTTTCCGCCAGCAAGGCCCCGGATAAGTATACCGAGGGGGTGGTGCTGGCGAACAATATTGAGGCACTGTTCCGGGTAGTCCCCCCCAGCCTGTATCTGGCGCTCGGGATGACCGAAAAGCATGAGAAGGCAGAGCGGGCGCAACTGATGCGTGAGTTGGGACTCAGTGAACTGGATGCTGCGATTGCGGTGGCCCGCAGGCTTGACCGGGAGAGAGGAATACAGGATGTTTGCGATCAATCTTAAATGGCATTGATCTGAATTAATTAAATTTCGATTGGGAGGTTTCTCGTAGAAGGCGCTTTTTGCGTGCGTAAACTTCACACGACGTTAACTGCCGTATACGGACCCGTATGTACGATGGTGCGGGATCCGCTTCCGGCGTCCTGTATTGACAGAACGGTTGAGCACACAGGGGGCCTGCTCAGTAAAACTCAAATACGCTCTTCCGCTCCAGTTCTTCACGCCATGGGACAAGGTATTGTCGCAGTACTTTCAGCGAGCGCAACGTGGCATGCTGCTGGTTTTGTTCTTCTGTCATACGTAACAGAGCACTGGCATGCTTTTTGAACCGGTTATTGATGGCCCTGTCTGTTTTACCGCCCAGTTTGTCCCAGATAATGCCGGGCAGTGTGTGGACATCGGAGATGTTTGCCAGTTCATGCTGAAGCTCCTCAACGCGACGCTGTAGCAGCACATTGATAGCCGGCAGGGCGGTATCGCTGAAGGCATAGTCTGGATCAACGTGTTCGCGGAACATCTCAATGAGGGTCCAGATATCATTTGTCTGACGGGCTTTTGACAGCGTGACCATGAGATCGTGGCGGTGCGCTTTTTTTATCGGATCGGGTTCACGATCCGGATGTAACTGGCTTGCCAGCTTTTTATACATACGGGTGATTTCTGCCGATTTCAGCGTGATGTCGGGAACATCCACAGGTTCGTGTTCACCAAAGAAACGGGCATCGTCGAAAACATCCTCATCACGGGGTTCGCCCGTGTTTTCTGGCTGGTGGCGCATCGTATCGAAGATAATGTCCGGGTCATTCATCATTCTGAACAGGTCATCGTCGCTGAGACCATTATCGCTGCCAAAGATCTCCCTGAGCTCCTGGCGAAAATCATCGATGTCACCGTCGACGGGTTTGTTCTCCGGGACGTCACTCAGGGCACTGAGTTGCTGGCGCAGCGCATCTAAATCCAGCCGATCGTTAAACGGGTGATAAAAGAGTTCTTCAAGCTCTTCGTCAAGCCAGATAAACAGGGCTGCCCTGTCGCGTTGGCTCAGGGATTTTTTGCCGGCAAAGGCGAGTAACCGGGATGTTTTGTCATAAACAGCCTGAAGGTACTGATGCTCCAGCGGCAGAATGTCCTGCATAAAGCGGGCGACAACCCGCTCCTGTTGCTGACCGCGACGGGAAATCTCCGCTGTCAGACGGTCAATCGTTTCCTGAAGCGTATGGTATTGCTGTCGGGGACCGCTGAGCGGAACGCTCTGTTCCTGTGAGGTATTGACGAGTCTGCTTTGTGCCATCCGTTCGCTCTGTTGTGCCTGTGAGGAAGATAGTGTCCTCAGCATACAGGTTACCATAAAACGTCAGGCCATGGCCGGAAAGGAACAAAACTTTTGCAGGCCAGACTGAGTTTTCTGCTGCAACCCCTGTGCATTACGCATTCAATCCCCGGACAGACACACTGACCGGGAGACATTACATGACGCGTCATTTTTTCATTTCACTGCTGGTTTTAGTTTTTACCGCCTCATCCGTGCCGGCGCAGACGGTGATTTACACCACCCCGGACCATCCGGTGCAGGCGCCTGAACAGGGCGTGGTGGTCCAGGTACTTGAGGATGTGGCACAACTTGAGCGGTCGCTGTTTCCGACGCTCTCCGATAATCCACAGCAGGCAGAGCAACAGGCCCGGCTGCGGATGCAGCAGCCGGACTGGAAAACGCAGGAGGCCCGTCTGACGCGGGCATATCAGGCACAGATGGATGCGCGTGCAGCCGGGGTCACCCGCGTGCCGGCAGTGGTGTTTGATAATCAGTCGGTGGTGTACGGCACCACGGATGTGGCGCTGGCCCGAAAGATGCGGGACGCCGGACTGGAGGCGACGCCATGAAATGTCGCCGTCAATTGCTCATGACATTGCTGATGGTGACCCTGCCCGCTGGGGCCATCACCACGCCGCAGATTATTGCCTCCGCGTTGTCAACGGACTGTCTGCAGTACCGGGTAGTGGGCGTCTGCTACTGGCTGCTGTGCACGCCGTTTGGCTGCGCGGTGAAAACGTCGGTGAAAGTGAAGCACAATCTGCCGGAACTGGTGGTGTCGGCCTATAACTTTCCGGGTGATAACCCGTGGCGGGAGATGGCGTTTGCCGGCAATCCGGTGCCGGGGGCCGAAGGTGGCGGTAACACAACTTCGCGCATCACAAACAGCCAGACGAATATTCGCTTTAAAAATGCCGATGCGTTCGGACATCCGGCTGACGGGGCCTTTTACCGCTTTCTCAGCAGTTTTGGATACAGTTGCAGTGGCAGCAGCGTGCCGTTGCAGCCCTATTTTGTCAGCACGCCAGACAGCCTGGCCTGGCGAAGTGGTATCCCGGAAATACTGTATCCGGAGGCGCTGACGCCTGGCCTGCGTGAACTGGGTGAACCGGGCGACCTGTGGGGCAATATTTATCCCCGAAGCGGGGCGCTGGGGCAGACGAATGATTACAAAGCGGCAGCGGTCATGGCACAGCGAGCGGCGGATATCGTCACCCGGACCGGGCAGCCGCATGTCTATCTGCCGTTGACTGCCTCATCTCGTCCGGGTTACTGGCCGCCCGTGCCCGTACTGGAAGGGAAACAGGGTAACCATACCTGGCAACGCCTTGCCCCGAAGATAAGCACCACCTGCGCCGTTTTTCCTGACCATCCCGCGACCATTGACTGGACTGACCGTTATTCCGAAAACGGCAGTTACGCCTGGGCGTTGTGGCGGCCTTATGCCTGCTGTCAGCGCCGCGGGCAGACCTTCCTTGGCAGTACCGGAGGATAATGATGAAAACCACGAAATGTACATCTGTCCGCCCGGGGATAACCCCCGTTCCGGCACTGACCGGAATACTGCTCTGCCTCTTTGTTCAGAGTGCACTGGCGGCAGAGGAGCACTATGGCCTTGATGAGAAAGGGGCGATTGCTGATGCGCTGTACTACCAGATTGGTGGCGGGTCAGTTATCACCCCGGCGCTGACCCGGCGAAAGCCGTCATTGCTGAATATGCGGGCGGGCTGGAACGCTGACCTGACCTGCGGCAATTTTGATATCAGCACCACGGTGCGCAACCAGCTTAACGGCGTGACAGAGGGGTTTCAGCAACTGATGGGCAGTGTCATTCAGAATGCCACCGGAGCTGTCGCCAGCCTCCCGGCGATGATAATCCAGCGCGCCAATCCCCAGCTTTACGATTTACTGACCAACGGGGTGCTGCAGGCGCGGGTGGACTTCGACAAGGCCAAACTCTCCTGTCAGGCGATGGCGGAGAAGATGACCGACTTTGCTTACGGTGCCGGCTGGACCCAGAGCGCCAGAGCCGAGAACTACCAGTCGGTAGCGGCAACGGAAACCGACGCCGTCCGGGCACAGAAGAAAGTGGAGAAAGAGGCGGCCAGCAGGGGCAAAACCTGGGTGGGCGGACAGCGCCGCGGCGGCAGTGGCCAGCCACCGATCAAGCTCACCGCCGACACCACAAAAGCCGGCTATAACATCCTGAACCAGCGCAGTGTGACGGACAGCAGCAGTATCCCTGAGTCCGACTGCCAGGGGGAACTCTGCCGGGTCTGGCATACCCCGGAGGCCGCGGCTGCATGGATGACCCGTGTCGTGGGGGAGCAGAACATCAATGTGGCACCGGATAACGACGCTTCCGGGAATGGCAGCCAGAAAACCGGCGCACAGGCCGGCGTGGGGCTTACCCCTTTGATAGCGGAAGAACAAAAGAACATCTCCACTGTCCTGGCAGACCTGGTCGGTGGCCGCCTGAGACCCACCCCGGAAAATCTGGCAAAAGTCTCCGGCGGCAGTCTGCAACTGACTCGTGGGGTGGTGGAATCCCTGCGTGATGAACCGGATGCACCGGTACTGGCTGAGCGTCTTTCCGGCGAGATGGCGCTGGCCCGGGTGATGGAGCAGGCGCTGATGGCCCGACGCACGCTGCTTGCGGGGATGCGAGAACCTAATATTGCGGCAGAGAAGGAGGCACAGACCCAGTTGAGCCAGACCACGGCACAGCTGGACCGGGAGCTGGACCAGTTGCGGCTGGAGCTTGAAATGCGGCGGATGCTGACAGAGAACGCCGGGACCACCATTCTGGCCCGCAGGGCGGAACGGGATATGACCCGGGGCAGGGATGTCCGCACTGAAGATGACGGTGATGTCCGCGTCCGCGACCTCAGCACTCCGCAGGAGGCGAAATGATGCGGCGGAAACTCAGAATGATGCTGATAACGCTGACACTGCTGACCGGAGCCCTGTTTCTGAACGCTGCGGTACTGCGTTATCTTGCCCCGGCCCTTTCCGTACCGCAGTTGTTGTATCAGGCCCGTTACGGCCTGCTGGCCTGGCGGCTCTGTCTGTATGCCGCCATCACGGCGCTCTGGTGGCGTCTGTATCACGGCGAAACACCGCTTTCCCGGCGGCAGATGAAACGCACCATGGCCTGTTTTCTGGTGCTGGTGGCACTGAGCGAATTCAGCACGCTGCAACAGACCGGAGGTGAAAGATGACGGCGAACAGCTATCTGGAATATGTGCTCACGGTGCTGGGGTGGGTGGTCAGTAACGGTATCTGGGATACCATCACGTCCACCGGGCTGTTTGCCCTGCCGCTGCTGATGAAACTTATCGCTCACGTGCTGAAAGCCCGTGAGCAGGGGGCGGATGAGGGAGATGCGGGCGGTCTGACGCTGGCCTGGATGGAAAATACAGTCTATATGGCGATGCTGGTGGTGATGTTCACCTGCGTACCGCTGCTGGATGTGGACATCACCCAGATGCGGCTGAATACGGAACGCGCCAGACAATGCAATATCACCGTGCCGGCGGCACCGGAACGTTCCGGTTACGCCCCGCTGGTGAATGATATTAGCGGACAGGTTGCCCGTGTGCCGATGTGGTGGTATCTGGTGCATGCCATTTCAAAAGGCATCACCCAGGCCGCCACCGCCACGCTACCCTGTAAACCGGATTTGCGGCAACTGCGGTTTGATGTGCAGCATACCAGTATCAATGACCGTATTCTGAGCCAGGAATTACAGGATTTTACGTTTGAATGCTACGCCCCGTCGCTGGTTCGCCTGAAGCAGCGCGGTGGCGAACTGACGTATGATGACGACCAGAATGTGTCCTGGCCGGGTTCATCACTTTTTCTGACGCAGCCGGGGTTTTATGACACCGATCATGCCCGTACACCCAGAAGCCGCTGGTCGTATGACAGTGAGCGTGATGCGGGACTGGTGAACAACGGACAGGGAGGTTATCCGACCTGCAAACAGTGGTGGTCGGACGCTGATATCGGGCTGAAGGCTCGTCTGCTGGCGAAGGTCAAACCGGATGTGTGGCAGACGTTTCGCAGCATGGGAGCCCCGAAAGCGGTTCAGGAAGAAGTGGTGCTGCGTTCCCTTGTCAGTGGGCGCAATACGCAGGTATCACAGGACGGGCAGGTTTATGCCGGCTACGGCGGTGATGTGGGGGGCTCCTTTTTCCACGGTATTACCCGGGGGATAGCCACCGTGGGCAACCGGCTGACCGCGATAGCGGCTTTTCCGGCGTTTGATTCACTGCGCCAGGCGCTGCCGATGGTACAGGCGATACTGCAGATGGCGCTGGTGATCTGCATCCCGCTGGTAACAGTGTTCTCCGCCTACAGCGTGAGAACCGTGATGAGTCTGACGTTTGCGCAGTTTGGCCTGATATTTCTGACGTTCTGGTGGGAGCTGGCACGCTGGCTGGACAGTACGATGCTGTCACTGCTTTATGACAGTGACACCCATAGTGGCTGGAACCTGGCCGGGATACAGAATGTGCAGGACAATATGATCCTGCAGTTTGTGATGGCGACGATGTTTCTGGTGCTGCCGGCCTTCTGGATTGGAGCCATGGGTTGGGCTGGAATACAACTGGGTGACGTTGTTAATAGTGCAATGAAAGTGGGAAGCCTTCCAGCACAGCAGGCGGGAGGGAAAGGTGGAGAGGCAATAAAGGGAGCACTAACAAGTCTGATCAACAAACTCCGGTAATATTGCTTATAACCTTATTAGTGACTGATTTTCATTCCATCAATATATGCAGCAGGGCCATTTGGCCCTGCGACTTCATAGCCGTCACGGGTTTCATCATATGGGTCATACACCTCAGTTGGTTTAACCATTTCAACCAATAGATCCCGGGCAAGATCACCGGGCGTGTAATTCTCTGTGCCGGGCACCTTCTGGCTGAGCCATTCCATCGCATTACGAGTCTGCTGGTGTAATATATCGCTGAGTGTTTTTTGTGACATGATGATGTGCCCCCGATTTCGTTGCATAACATCACTGTAGCGATAGGTCGAAAAATAGCCAGTGTTTTTTCTTGTTTCCGCGATATGATTATGAAACACAATTCTCACAGGGTGCCGATCCGCGTTTTCTGCCTGAAACGCTGGGGATTGCCAATGCCAGTTACTGGCAGGAATATCGTGGTGAAAATGACGGAGATAAACGTCCGATTGATTCTGTCCGCGCAATATCGGCAGAAAAACGAACGAATACGACGTAGAAAATGGGAGATCTCCTTCATAATAAATCGGCATCTGAATGCAGACATATTACCGCGTCAGATGCCGGATAGTATGGCGGGCCCATTATTATCTTTTCTGATTTATTCCCAACAAACAACATACAACAAACCAAAAGGTAAAAGCCAAAAGGCTAAAATCAAAGGGAAAGGCTATTAAGGGATAACAGGCTTACCCGAAAAGGTTTAAAAACCAAAAGGCATCCTCTCCGGCAACATTTCCTGTTTTCATTAAACTCGCACTTCATTAATTGTTTCTTTGTGAAGGTGAGTTTATTGACGAGATTCTGCTGATTTTTCGTCAGAGTGTTCCTGCATTCATTCTTATTGTTTCTCATGAAAGCAGGAGATAACCATGATTATCAGTTTTATCAGCCAGAAAGGCGGAGTGGGGCGTTCAACATTAGCCCGTGCTACCGCAGTCGAAAGTGTCCGCGCAGGAAATGATACTCACCTCGCAGATCTGGACGGTCAGCAACAGACCAGTGCCAAGTGGGGGGAACGCCGCGATAAGGCGGCAATTTATCCGTCGGTGGAAACAGGTGTATACCGTCGCCACGATGTGGCGTTGAAAGCTGCCAGCAATTATTCGTGTCTTATTGTTGATACCCGCCCGTTTGCTGATATTTCCTCACTGGAGATCGCCCGACAGTCTGATTTGGTGGTGCTCACGACCGGCACATCCGTGGACGATCTGGAACCCTCTCTGCTGCTCGGGCATGAGCTGGTGCATAAAGGTGTGGCACATCACCGACTGCTTTTTGTTGTGGGGAAGGCACCAAGCCTGGCTGAGGGACGTCGCGCCATTGAGACCATTACCGCCTGGCAATTTTCCTGCCTCGGTACATTTCTGGTCTTTAAAGCAGGCTACAGCATTACGCTGGATGCCGGGCAGGCTATCACTGAGACGTCCTGGAAAACCCTGAACCGCCGGGCCAGAAATATTGTGAACGATATTCTTGCGCGCGCCAGACAAACAGGCTGCTGAGCCGTATCTATTGACATCATGAATTGCGCAATATTTGTATTCATGAATTTCGTGTTTCATTCACTTGGAGGCTGAGTCTGTGCCCAAAAAAGCATCGCTGAAAATATCACCGGTTGTTCCCCGACCTCTGACCGCTACGCTGACAGACTATCGTGCAGGGACGACCCGACCGCTACAGATTCGTATTGATCCTGCTCTGCACCGCGAAATCAAACTGGTGGCGACCGAACAGGGAAAAAGCATGACGGTGTTTCTGCTGGAGTGTTATCACTTCTGGCGCAGCATGAACAAATGAAAGGTTGTTTTCATGAAAGAGTGCTTTACAGGCTTATGGGCGCAGATCAAAGGGAGGGGAGGCAAACTTTCATCGGAAGCGGTTCCGGACGAAGGCGCTGGGGAAACGCATCCATCTGGCTGGTTTCGCCCTCAGAATGCCGGTGTTCTGCTTTCAACACCGCTGCGACGCCAGTTAATCAGGGTAATCTGGCAACGTACTTCACTCCCTGCACCCTTGTTCGGGCAACTGTACCATAAGCCACTTGCCCGTTTTGCCGAGCGGGTACAACTTCTGCCTGCCTCTGAGTATCACCATCACGCTTATCCGGGAGGATTGCTGGATCATTCTCTGGAGGTGATGGCATTTGCGGCAAAGTTACGCCAGCGCTGTTTGCTGCCACCGGGTGCTGAACCGGAGGATCAGGCCCGGGATGCAGAAGCCTGGACGGCAGGAGTGTTATATGCCGCGCTGTTGCACGATTTGGGGAAGGTGACGGCAGACATGGAGATTGTCACCGGGAGTGGCGCCTCCTGGTATCCATGGATGGGGGCACCGGCAGAGCCATACCGACTGACTTACCGCCGTCCGCGTGATTATCATCTGCATCCGGTCGCAGGCAGTATAATGGTGACGCAAATTCTTCCTGTCTGCGCGCTGAACTGGCTCGCCCGGCAGCCGGACCTGTACGCTTTATTTTTATACTGCATCAGCGGTCATTATGAGCGTGCGGGTGTAATTGGTGAGCTGGTTCAGGAAGCTGATAAAGCGTCGGTGGCAAAGTTTATGGGCGGGAAGGCAGAGAATGTGCTGAACCATCCGCAGCCCTCACTGGCGAAACAGATGCTGATGGCGTTACGTGACCTGGTACTGACGCAGTACAGGCTGAATAACCCGGAGTCGGGATCTGATGGATGGCTGACTGATGATGCCCTGTGGCTTATCAGCAAGACAACCGCCGACAGGATCAGAGCTTGGTTGTTGCAGCATGGTGTGATAAGCGTGCCGGACAACAATATCCGTCTGTTTGATGAGATGCAGTCATATGGTCTGATAATACCAACCCCGGAAGGGAGGGCCATCTGGTCCTGTGATATACGGGCCGATAAGGGGTGGGCACCTTCCATGCCACTGACGGTGCTGAAACTTTCTCCCGACCGGATATGGCCTGATCCCTCGCAACGACCCGCCGTATTTTCCGGGCAGGTCGTTCCGGCCAGTGCCCCGTCTGATGTTCCCGGCGAACCTGTATCTGATACCGTCCTGACAGAAGAGGAGGAGGATGCCTGTACTTCTCTTGCGCTGTCGCTTTTTACGCCGGCAGAAGATGTAAAACCGGAGCTGCTTTCAGCGAAGTCTCAGCGAGCTGAAACACTCGCTTCGACAACATCGCCCGCTACGGCAGCCCCCTCAGCTTTAAAGACATCGTACACTACCGGGGCAACAGTTCCCCCTCAGATGTCTGAATCTACAGGCGGTCAATTTATCAGATGGTTGCAGGACAGGGTGCAAAAGCAACAGATACTGGTGAATGACCCGAAGGCTGCGCTGCATATGGTCGACGGCCTGGTATTTCTTGTGACTCCGGAGATTTTTAAGCTCTATATGAGCAGCACTGATGGCACGGCTGGTGAAGAATGGCGATCGGTTCAGCGAAGCTTTCAGCGGCTGAGGTTACATTCCCGAAATGACGAAGGCCTGAATATTTTTACCTGCATTGTGGAGGGACCACGTAAAATCCGGTACGTCAAAGGGTATCTTCTGTCTGAGCCGGGGATGATTTTCGGTGACACCATTCCGGAAGATAACCCCTTCCTGTCGGTGTGGAACAGGCAGGCCGATGGCTCTGTATCATTACATGCATAGCTGGTAGGGTGATATGGGCAGAAAAGCAGGTGCCGGCGCACCTGCTGAGATATCAAAACGGCATTAACGAGGGGAATGTTGCCGTGCATGGAGATAGGGGGCGACATAACTGATCTTGACCCGCAATATCCAAACTAACCCCGCTTTGCCACGGGACTGCCTGCGTTGCCTAGATGATGCGTGATCTGATCCTGCCATTCAGCAAAAGTTCGATTTATTCATAGATGGTCGCCTCCTGTTTGCCTGGCTAAATATGTTGTGGTGGGTTTGCAGGTCATCAATTGCAGCCATAGATCCGGACTTTGCCGAGGTGATGTGAAACACCTCTGTTCCTGATGGTGTAGTGGTTTACTGAATTTGGCCACCTGAACAGAGGTCATAGAGACCATGCGTATTGGTAACTTTAAACGTTTTTTCGCCAGGTTAGGCGGCGCGGATTTTGCTGTCAGTCAAAGCCATTGCGGGTTTCTCAGTTTATCGAACTGAGATGAACCCGTAATCTGACCCAAAAAATTTGAGTTACATAGCCATAACTGGATTTGTATCGAGAAGATTTCCCCATGCTAACCTATTGAATAAAAAGACATAGAAAAGCATAGGAACAAAAAATTGGTGCCCGGACTCGGAATCATACCCGAGCTTAACCCATTGTTCCATTTTGGTTTCATTGAGAAGTTGTTGGAACAGCGCCCCCACTAAAGCCCCCATAAAAAATCGCTTTGTTTTTGCGATGATTGTCACGACAATATCATTTTTGTTGCCGGATGGTCGTGATCCTAAATAGCGGCGTCTAATACCGCTACACTTTTGCCAGACCATGCTTTCTTCCGGGGAACGGGCTGGCGGTTTCCATAAAATGACGAACTTTCCTCAGTAGTTGCCGCATTAGAACGACACTGATGATTGCGCGTTATTGTGTCGTGAAGCGCCTGCCACAGTCGCTCTACGTGGTTCACCCACGGCGAATAAACCGGCTGGTAAATCACGCTGAACTTCGGGTTCTCTTTCAGCCAGCGCTGCGTTTCCTGGCTTTTGTGAATGATGTAGTTATCCACGA
>NZ_JBIGIN010000025.1:0-69531 GCF_043558715.1 Scandinavium sp. M-37 | reverse complement strand
AGCACGGGAAATTACAGAGCGCTGGCTGACGGAATACAACAGCGAGCGGCCTCATGAATCCCTGAATAACCTGACGCCGGAAGAATACCGGCTGATGGCTGAAAAACCGGAACTCTCAAAAAGTGTGTGGAACTAAAACAGGTATGCTTACAGTGGCATGATAGTTAAAACGAACGCCATTCAACTCCATATTCTTATAGATATAGCGACGGGTTTTTACGAACGCCCAAGGGAGATAAATGCCAAACGTAATTATCGTTAAGACCAAATTCACCAGACAAATAATAAAGAATGGCCAAGCCTTTCCATGAAATATAAATACATGCTGTGAATTCGCAGCACCAGCCTTGCTACTAATCATATTAAAAACATTCCCTTTTTTAAGATGTATAATTTAGATGAATATCTATCGGATCGTGCTCTAAGCCCGCAGTATGTCTGCCATTTAAGGTCGCGGCAAGACGCAGATTTGCCGTAATCCGGCCTTGCACGCTGTTTATCGGAGTGGTATTAAATAGAATTATGTTTCACCTGTTTTTTATTGAGCAATAAAATGATTTTTTCTGCCGATCAGACTCTCCTCCTGCGTGCCCTGACGCCTAATGACAACCCGGCGATTGCCCGTGTCATTCGTCAGGTCTCTGCCGAATATGGCCTGACCGCCGATAAAGGCTATACCGTGGCTGACCCGAATCTGGACGAGCTGTATCAGCTCTATAGCCAGCCAGGGCACGCCTATTGGGTGATTGAACAGGACGGGAAAGTGGTAGGCGGTGGTGGTGTGGCACCGTTAACCTGTAGCGAGCCGGATATTTGCGAACTGCAAAAAATGTATTTTCTGCCGAGCGCCCGAGGCAAAGGGTTAGCGAAGAAGCTGGCCCTGCTGGCGATGGATCACGCCCGCGAGCACGGCTTTACCCGCTGCTATCTGGAAACCACCGCGTTTCTGAAAGAAGCCATTGCGCTGTATGAGCATCTCGGCTTTGAGCATATCGACGGCCCGCTGGGCTGTACCGGCCATGTCGATTGCGAAGTCCGGATGCTGAAGGTGTTGTAATCATTCCCTCTCTTTACGCAGAGGGGATCCCGCTATGAAAACGAAACTCTGCATCCGGGGTCGAAATCAGCCCCGCTTCGACCTCGCCAAATAAACGCACCCGCGGGGTGATGTCTTCGTCAGACACCTGCTGCGCCAGCGTCAGGTAATCCTGATAATGGCGTGCCTCAGAGCGCAGCAGCGACAGATAAAACGTCTGCAACTCTTCATCCAGATACGGGGCCAGGGCGGCGAATCGCTCGCAGGAACGCGCTTCGATGTATGCCCCACAAATCAACTTGTCGATAAGCGTCAAGGGTTCGTGGGTGCGCACCTCTTTCAGCATCCCTTTGGCATAGCGGCTGGCGGTGATTTTCACGTACGGAATGTCGCGCGCCAGCATCATCTCCCGCACCTGCCAGAAGTGGTGCAGTTCCTCTTTGATGAGCAGGACCATGCGGTCGATAAGCTGTCGACCCCACGGGTCGTCGGTCTGTGGCATCACGCTTTTGCTAATCTGCTTTTGCAGCGCGATAAAATCTGGCTCCGGGCCGCCGCGAAAAGCAAAGGCTTCATACGGCTGCAACCATGCCAGCAGCGCATCGGCCCCCTCTTTGTCGGCAACGTATTTGCGCACCAGCAGCATCGCGGTCTGCGCGGCTTTCAACTCGCACACCAGATGGTCGGTCAACAACAGGGGAAGATGTTCAGGGGAACGGGCCTGGTCTATCCACGCCTGCGGAGTTGGGCACTGAAGAAAGGCTAAAACGGGAGCGAGTATCTGCGGGTAATTCATGTGTGCTGCGCGGTCTCATAAAAGGATGCGGCAGAAGGCTCTGCCGCATCGGTCATCACATCAGTTAAAACTTAGTGGCGAACGCCATCGTCATCTTCGTCGATGTAGTCTTCGTCATCGCCTTCTTCGCCTTCCCCGTTAGGATCTTCGAAGTAGGTGCCCCAGCCGTCATATTCCACGCCGAACTTCTCAGCCACGTTCATCAGCTGTTCTACCTGCGAGTCGATAAGCTCCGGGTTGAGCGCACATTCGCTGAGTGCGTCGCAGCAGATAACCACTTCGCCGCCCTCTTCTACTTCCAGCTCTTCCGGCTCGGTCACTTCGTAACCCAGTTTGAAGACTTCTACCGCTACTTTTTCCAGCGTTTCGAAATCGTCCGCCGAGAAGTGGTGCTCGATGGTGTACAGCGCGTCCGGATCGCTGCCATCTTCCAGTAACTCTTCAATAATCAGACGCGTTTCTTCGCGCTGCTCTTCCAGGTGTTCCGGGTTTGCCATAGCTCGTTCCTCAATGATGTTCGGCAGATACTTCTATTTTCACATACCGCAGTCAATGCCTCCACCTTTCCGCGAAAGAATTGTGAAACGGGGTTGCAAATGAATATTCATACATATAAATTGAATTTTAATTCAATAAGTGGCTTGTGCCATGAGAGGGAAAAATGTCTGCGTTATACCAGAATCACTTTTTGAAATTACTCGATTTTACACCTGCTCAACTCACTCACCTGCTGACGCTGGCCGCCCAGCTTAAAGCCGACAAAAAGAACGGCAATGAAGTGCCCAAACTGACCGGCAAAAACATCGCGCTCATCTTCGAAAAAGACTCGACCCGCACCCGATGCTCTTTCGAAGTTGCCGCATACGATCAGGGCGCACGCGTTACCTACCTCGGCTCCAGCGGTAGCCAGATTGGCCACAAAGAGTCGATTAAAGACACCGCCAGAGTACTGGGCCGGATGTATGACGGTATTCAGTATCGCGGCCACGGTCAGGAAGTGGTGGAAACGCTGGCGCAATACGCGGGCGTTCCGGTGTGGAACGGCCTGACCAACGAGTTCCACCCGACGCAGCTGCTGGCCGATTTGCTGACCATGCAGGAACATCTGCCCGGCAAAGCATTCAATGAGATGACGCTGGTATATGCCGGGGATGCGCGTAACAACATGGGCAATTCGATGCTGGAAGCGGCTGCGCTAACCGGGCTGGATTTGCGTCTGGTCGCGCCAAAAAGCTGCTGGCCAGACGCCAGCCTGGTCGCCGAATGCAAAGCGCTGGCGCAGAAAAACGGCGGCGATATCACCCTGACGGAAGACGTTGCCGCCGGGGTCAAAAATGCCGATTTCATTTACACCGATGTGTGGGTGTCGATGGGGGAAGCGAAGTCAAAATGGGCCGAACGTATCGGGCTGCTGCGTGACTACCAGGTGAATAAACAGATGCTGGACCTCACCGGCAACCCGCAGGTGAAGTTCCTGCACTGCCTGCCCGCCTTCCATGACGACCAGACTACCCTGGGTAAACAGATGGCCGAGGAGTACGGTTTGCACGGCGGAATGGAAGTGACGGACGAGGTGTTTGAGTCGCAAGCCAGCATCGTTTTTGATCAGGCGGAAAACCGGATGCACACCATTAAAGCAGTGATGGTGGCGACGTTGAGTCAGGGGTAATCCCCTCACCCTAACCCTCTCCCTCAGGGAGAGGGGACTCGCCGGAGCGGTTTTCTCCCTCTCCCTCTGGGAGAGGGCCGGGGTGAGGGTTAATCTTTACTCAACTAACATCTTCACCACCGCTTTGCGCACTTTCGCAGACGAACCCACGGCGCAGAGCGGCTTATGCACTTCGCCTGGGTAAAACACCACGAAATCCCCCTCGCTCAGCACCACGGTTTTTTCCTGCACGCCTTCCGGCAGAAACGCGATGTCTTTATCCGCCAGCCAGTCGGTATCCGGTGTGCCCGCCGGTTGTGTGCTGAAGGTCATCCCTTCCTGGCCTTTGAGGATAATTTGAATATCCAGATAGCGCGCGTGATACTCGGCGCGACGCGCGGCCAACGGCTCGGTGGTGTCTTCAGAAATCAGATAAAACAGACGGTTACCGTCGATGTCATGTTTACCCAGCGGCGTGGCATCGGTGACATGGGCTTTAACGTGTTCGATGGCGTCACGCAGTTCCTGCGGCAGCCAGCTATGCAGATGGTGAATATTTCCGGCGATCATAAAAACCTCCAAATATAAAACAACGTTTCATTTCGGATTTTTATACCCGCAATCGATGTGCCATACCACTTCTTTTTTAGGGATATTTGTAGTGGCGCAAATTATTCCCAGGCAAACGTTTCCCTGTCTGTGAACGAATCGCTTGATCCGCACGCACAGCTGCGTATAATGCCAGCCGATTTGCCGGGAGGAAGCATGGTCAACTGCGTTCGACATTCTGTCTTACCGCGTCTGAAAACTGACGCTGGCCTGCCGTTTTTCTTCCGTTGCATCACCAAATTCAAGAGCCCCTTTTTAAGGGGCTTTTTTTTTGCCCAGGCGTCAGGAGATAACAATGGCTAACCCGCTATATCAAAAACATATCATTTCCATAAACGATCTCAGCCGCGAAGACCTTGAACTGGTGCTGGCGACTGCCGCCAAACTGAAAGCGCACCCGCAGCCCGAACTGCTGAAGCATAAGGTCATCGCCAGCTGCTTCTTTGAAGCCTCCACCCGTACCCGTCTGTCGTTTGAAACTTCGATGCATCGTCTCGGCGCCAGCGTGGTCGGCTTCTCGGACAGCGCCAACACTTCGCTGGGCAAAAAAGGCGAAACCCTGGCCGATACCATTTCGGTGATCAGCACCTATGTGGACGCGATTGTGATGCGCCACCCGCAGGAAGGCGCGGCGCGTCTGGCGACCGAGTTTTCCGGCAACGTGCCGGTTCTCAACGCCGGGGATGGTGCGAACCAGCATCCGACGCAAACCCTGCTCGACCTGTTCACCATTCAGGAAACTCAGGGCCGACTGGAAAACCTCAGTATCGCGATGGTGGGTGACCTGAAATATGGCCGCACCGTGCACTCCCTGACCCAGGCACTGGCCAAATTTAACGGTAACCGCTTCTACTTTATCGCCCCGGATGCGCTGGCGATGCCGCAGTACATTCTCGATATGCTCGATGAGAAAGGCATTGCCTGGAGTCTGCACGGCACCATTGAGGAAGTGATGGCGGAAGTGGACATTCTGTACATGACCCGGGTGCAGAAAGAGCGCCTGGACCCGTCCGAATACGCCAACGTGAAAGCGCAGTTTGTCCTGCGTGCGGCGGACCTCGAAGGTGCCCGCAGTAACATGAAGGTGCTGCATCCGCTGCCGCGCATTGATGAAATCACCACCGATGTCGATAAAACCCCGCACGCCTGGTACTTCCAGCAGGCCGGGAACGGCATCTTCGCGCGCCAGGCGTTACTGGCGCTGGTTCTGAACAGCGACCTGGCACTGTAAGGGGAATGACGATGACACACGATAATAAACTTCAGGTAGAAGCCATCAAACGCGGTACGGTGATTGACCATATTCCGGCGCAAATCGGCTTTAAACTGCTGACGCTGTTCAAACTGACCGAAACCGATCAACGCATCACCATCGGTCTGAATCTGCCGTCGGGCGAAATGGGACGGAAAGATTTGATTAAAATCGAGAATACGTTCCTGACCGACGAGCAGGTTAACCAGCTGTCGCTGTATGCCCCGCAGGCCACGGTGAACCGCATCGACGAGTATGAAGTGGTGGGCAAATCCCGTCCGAGCCTGCCGGAGCGTTTTGAAAGCGTACTGGCGTGCCCGAACAGCAACTGCATCAGCCACGCGGAGCCGGTCTCATCCAGCTTTAGCGTCAAAAAACGCGCCGATGATATCGCGCTGAAGTGCAAATACTGCGAAAAAGAGTTCTCTCATACTGTGGTGTTGGCCAACTAATTGAGGTTGGTATCAGGTGCCGGGCTGCCTATAATGGCCCGGTTATTTTGAAACCTAAACCCGCTGTCACAAATGGAGACATCATGAGCAAAGTAATCGCGACGGAAAATGCACCAGCAGCCATTGGCCCATACGTTCAGGGCGTTGATTTAGGCAGTATGATTATCACTTCCGGCCAAATCCCGGTATGCCCGAAAACCGGCACCGTGGCAGACGATGTTGCCGCGCAGGCGCGTCAGTCGCTGGAAAACGTGCAGGCTATCGTTGAAGCCGCAGGCCTGAAAGTCGGCGATATCGTGAAAACTACCGTTTTCGTGAAAGATCTCAACGATTTCGCTACCGTTAACGCCACCTACGAAGCCTTCTTCACTGAGCATAACGCGACTTTCCCGGCACGTTCCTGTGTGGAAGTCGCGCGTCTGCCGAAAGACGTGAAGATTGAAATCGAAGCGATTGCCGTTCGTCGTTAATCGCCCCCCATGCCCGGCGGCGTCAGCCACCGGGCAATGACGACAAAATTACTCGATCCGCGTCGCCCGCAGCAGCGTCTCCAGCGGGTACACCGCCGCAATCACCACTTCATCCTGGGTTTTGGCCGCTTCATCAAGCTGCGCCTGAATCGACGCATACTCCTTGTCATCCAGCGTGCCCTGCCGCGCCACCAGATCGGTTAACCGTAGCCCTAACGCCGCCAGTTTATCCACCTGCAACGCCACCGGTTTCATGGTCGACAGCTGATAATTGCCGTCGGTCAGCAGCAGCACGTCTGCGGTATTGTTCTGCCAGCGGGTAAAGACGTGACGCAGCGCATCGGCGCTCTCGTTATCTTCCGCGTCGCTGACCAGATTCTCCGCCCATTCGTTGAGATGGCGCACGGTGTTGCTTTCAGCCGGTAAGGCATCGGCAAAACGGTTCAACGGCTCAAACTGGTGATAGTTTCCGGCCTGGAATTTCAGATGCTGCCGGGTGTAATACTGCGCCGGTTCAATCGCCTGAGCTAAAATCTGCAACGCCAGCGTGCCGCCGCCATTTGCCAGACGGGTAAACTGCGCCAGTTGCTGGGTATGCTGTTGCAGCCCAACGGACACCGTCGACCAGCCGTCGATGGCCTGTAAACGCTGATACATGTTGTCGGTGTCATTCACGTCCTTCGCCGACCACAGCCGTTCCGCCACCACAAATCCACGTGGCCACAGACGGATATCCAGCACCGGCGCGACGATATTTTCCGCCCACAGCGCGGCTTCGCCCCCGAGCAGATTTTTTTGCTGCGCCTCGTCCGGCACGACCGGCTGAATGCCTGGCGGAACGTCGTCCAACCGTTCGCCGGTGATCGGATAACGGACGTTACCCACCAGGAAATAGCCTTTCAGCCGATCGTCATGAATGCTCAGCACCGGGCGGGTTTCCCCCATCCACGTATCAACCGTGAAGGTGACCTGGTCCGGGCTGAGCCATTCGATATCGTCCACGGCACGGCGGGATTTGCCTTTAAAATCAATAAATCCACGCCACTCCTGGGAGCCTTTCACCAGGGTAAAGCTGCCTTCCACCGGGCTGCCCTTCAGACGCGGCATGGTGAACGTCCAGCTCTGGGCGCTGTCAGCATCGCTGATGTTATCCACGCCGTTCAGGCCCTGGGGCACAATTTCATTGCGATAGTGATAGGCCGCACTTTGCGGCTGATCGAGGTAGAACCCGGTGGAAAGAATGCCTTTGTAGCCATTTTTCGCCACCTCGCCGAGCGCGTCCTGCCCTTGCCAGGATTGGATCAGAATACTTTTCGGCAGGTCAGGATGGTAAATCTCGTCCCAGCCGACCATCTGCCGATGATGTTTTTCGAGGATCGTTTCCAGTTTGCGATTGAAATACGCCTGCAACGCATGGCTGTCTGCCAGCTTGTTGTCCTGCATAAACTTCTGAATCGCCGGATTGTTCTTCCACTGGGTGTCATCCACCTCATCGCCGCCAATGTGCAAATACGGATCGGGGAAAATGGCCGTCAGTTCGCCGACGATCGCATCGGCAAAGGTATAAGTGGCGTCTTTGGTCGGATCGAGTACCGGTTTCAACACCCCCCAGTGGCGCTCCATTTCATACGGGCCCGGCGCGCTCATCAGTTCCGGATAGGCCACCGCAATCGCCGAAGCATGGCCCGGCATGTCGATCTCCGGCACCACGCGAATACCGCGCTCCGCCGCGTAGCGCACGACGTCTTTCATCTGCGCCGGGGTGTAGAACTTGCCGTCGCTGGCCAGCTGCTGCAATTTCGGGTAGCGGGTCGAGGCAAAACGCCAGCCCTGATCGTCGCTCAGGTGCCAGTGGAAGACGTTCAGTTTCGCTGCCGCCATGCCATCGAGCTGACGTTTAATATCTTCGACGGGCAGGAAGTGACGCGCGGAATCCAGCAGCACGCCACGCCACGGGAAGCGCGGGGCATCGTCGATGGTGACATACGGAATGGCGGTGTTATTCGGCCCGTTCTGAATCAGTTGCAACAGGGTTTCCATCCCATGCAGTGCGCCAAAGCGGGTGTTGGCGGTGAGCTTTATCCCACTTTCATCCACCACCAGCTTGTAGCTTTCATCGCTGTCCGGTCGGGGAACGGCGGGCACTTTGCGGGCGATAACGATATCAATGGTTGGGGTTTTGGCGGGGCCGTTTTGCGGCATCATTTCCCAGCCGGTCTGGCGGGAAATTCGCTCACGAAGACGGGTGACCGCCTCGCCCAAATCGTCACCGCGTAAATTGATGGTCAGTTGATTATTCAGCACCAGCGCCCCCTGCGTGGCCGGGCGTTCAAGCTGCGCAGGCCAGGGCATCAGGGGTAAATCTCCGGCAGGCGTTGCCAGCGCAAAGCCGCTCAATAACAGTCCAGTCGTCAACACGCTGTAGCGCACAGTTTTAAGCATGGGGATTCCTTTATGACGGGCCAAAAAAAGGCAATCCAATGAGGTAACATGCGCCGATTTGAGGGTCAAGCGTGAAGTGCGGTCAGATCCCCTCACCCTAGCCCTCTCCCCAAAGGGGAGAGGGGAAAGCCTGCGCGCTTTTCTCCCTCTCCTCTCTGAGGAGAGGGTCGGGGTGAGGAGAAAAATTACTGCCAGCCATACCGACGAGCGTAGAAGCCTTTCACCAGTTGGGTGAGCGTCATGTACCCCACCAGGATGGCCACCAGCCACGGGAAGTAGGCCAGCGGCAGCGCCTGTAGCGACAGATACGACGCCAGCGACGAGAACGGCAGCGCAATACCGACCGCCATCACCACCAGGGTCATCACGATCAGCGGCCACGCAGCACGGCTCTGGATGAACGGAATGCGGCGGGTACGGATCATATGCACAATCAGCGTCTGCGACAGCAGCCCGACCACGAACCAGCCAGACTGGAACAGCGTCTGGTGCTCAGGGGTGTTGGCGTGGAACACAAACCACATCAGGCAAAACGTCAGAATGTCGAAAATGGAGCTGATCGGGCCGAAGAAAATCATAAAGCGTCCCAAATCCGCCGGGTTCCAGCGCTGCGGTTTCTGGATTTGCTCATCGTCGACGTTATCAAACGGAATCGCCACTTGGGATACATCGTACAGCAGGTTCTGAATCAGTAAGTGCAACGGCAGCATTGGCAGGAACGGCAGGAAGGCGCTCGCCACCAGCACGCTGAAGACGTTACCGAAGTTAGAACTGGCGGTCATTTTGATGTATTTCAGCATGTTGGCAAAGGTCCGACGGCCTTCAATGACCCCTTCTTCCAGCACCATCAGGCTTTTTTCCAGCAGGATAATATCCGCCGCTTCACGGGCGATATCCACCGCACCGTCGACGGAAATCCCGATATCCGCCGCGCGCAGCGCCGGGGCGTCGTTGATGCCGTCCCCCATAAAGCCGACCACGTGGCCTTCGCGTTTCAGCAGGGTCACGATGCGCTCTTTATGCATCGGCGTCAGGCGAGCAAACAAGGTGGTGCGTTTGGCCAGTTCTGCCAGCGCATCGTCGCTCATCGCATCAAGGCTGCTGCCGACCACCACGTCCCCCGCATCCAGCCCGACTTCGTAGCAGACTTTCGCCGCCACCAGCTCGCTGTCCCCGGTGAGAATTTTCACGGTGATGCCGCTGGCCTTCAGCGCTTTCAGCGCCGGAGCGGTGGTTTCTTTTGGCGGATCGAGGAACGCGATATAACCTTCGAGGATCAGGTCCGACTCATCAATGCGCTGATAATCCTCTTCCTGAGCAGGCAGGTATTTGGTCGCCACCGCCACCACCCGCAGGCCCTGACGGTTCAGGGTATCGGTCACGCGTTTGATCCGACGCAGCATGGTGTCATCCAGCGGCACGATTTCGCCGTTGTAACGCACCTGGGTCGAAACGTTGAGGACTTCCTGTAACGCGCCTTTGCAAATCAGCAGGTGGACGTCGCTGTGCTCGGCCACCACCACCGACATCCGGCGACGTTCGAAATCAAACGGGATCTCGTCGATTTTCTGCCAGCGTTCGGACAGGCTACGCGCTGACTCTTCGTCCACGCCTTCCAGCACCGCGACATCCAGCAGGTTTTTCAGCCCGGTTTGATAGTGGCTGTTGAGCCAGGCGCTGTGCAGCACGCGTTCGCTGGTTTTCCCGGATACATCGGTGTGGTTTTCCAGCACGATTTTATCCTGCGTCAGGGTGCCGGTTTTGTCGGTGCAAAGGATATCCATCGCGCCAAAGTTCTGAATGGCGTCGAGGTGTTTGACGATAACTTTCTGTTTCGACAGCTTCACCGCCCCACGCGCCAGCGTCGAGGTGACGATCATCGGCAGCATTTCCGGGGTCAGGCCGACGGCCACCGACAGCGCAAACAGCGCCGCCTCCCACCAGTCGCCTTTGGTGTAGCCGTTAATTAACAGCACCACCGGGGCCATCACCAGCATAAAGCGGATCAGCAACATGCTGACGCGACTGATGCCTTTCTGGAACGCATTCGGTTCGTTTGGCTGTTCGCTCACGCGCCCGGCCAACTGACCAAACCAGGTATTGCCGCCGGTGGCGAAGACAATCGCCTGTGCCGAGCCGCTGACCACGTTAGTGCCCATAAAGCAGAGGGTGTCGCTTTCCAGCGGGTTGTTTTGCTGCGGATGGCGGCTACGCGCCACTTTTTCTACCGGCAGCGATTCCCCGGTCAACGACGCCTGCGCCACAAACAGATCGCGCGCCTGGAACACCCGCAGATCCGCCGGGATCATATCGCCTGCCGACAGTTTAATGATGTCGCCCTGCACCAGTTGATCGATAGGGATCTCCAGCCAGCGGCTTTCCCCCTGCTCATTCACCACGCGCAGCACCGTGGCGGTGTTGCTTACCATCGCCTTCAGCGCATCCGCCGCTTTGGTGGATCGCGCTTCCTGCACGAAGTTCAGCAGGGTCGAGATCCCGACCATCAGGGCGATCACCCCGGCGGCAAACAGGTCTTCCGTGGAATAGGAAATGATGCCGAGAAGGGTCAGCAGGAGGTTGAACGGATTGCGGTAGCACAGCCACAAATGCACCCACCACGGCGACGGTTTTTGCGCCGGAATGATGTTGCTGCCGTACTGTTCGCGGGCGTCTTCTACCTCAGATGCATTCAGTCCTTCCGGGTGACTGTTGAACGCGCGCCAGATTTCGTTTTCATCCATCGCCGCAACGTTCAGGCACTGCTTGCTCAACGAATCCGGGATCGGGGTGGCTGCCAGGGTTTTGCCGTCCGGGAGCGGATCGCGGCTGACCAGACGATGTGGCAGATGGCGGCTAAGCTTGTCGAGCAGCTGCCGGGTGATGTTTTTCAGCATAATAAGTCCCTCAGCGCTCACCGTTCGGCGATCGCGAGTCTTTTTCAGGCACAGCAAGGCAGTGCCTGAAGGGCACTTAACTTTTAAAACAGGGACTTCAATGAATTGACGTCACTGCCTCACGCGTCGTCGGGCAAGGCAGTGCAAAGACGGGCTTACCGGACGAAAATGTTGCTCCATCGATGATGGGAAGTGGGATCAGGATCCATACAGCCTCCGGTAAGTGAAGAAACGCCACGCGCTTTCGGTGCATAAAATGACACTGCGTAGCGACAATGCCAGTATCATAGACCCCGTTTCCTAAACGGAACGTATACCAGATTTTACTCATTTGAAGTCCGGGAGAACGGGTTTACGCTCAATCAGGATCCCTTATAATCACACCGCCATCGCTGACACGGGAAAAAAGGATGCAAAACCGGCTGACCATCAAAGACATTGCACGCTTAAGCGGCGTCGGAAAATCGACCGTCTCTCGTGTTCTGAATAACGAAAGTGGCGTCAGCCAGCGCACCCGTGAACGGGTGGAAGCGGTGATGAATCAGCACGATTTTTCCCCATCCCGTTCGGCGCGCGCGATGCGCGGTCAGAGCGATAAAGTGGTGGCGATTATCATGAGCCGTCTGGATTCGCTGTCGGAAAACCTCGCGGTGCAGACCATGCTCCCGGCGTTTTATGAACAGGGTTACGACCCCATCATGATGGAGAGCCAGTTCTCGGCGGAGAAAGTCGCCGAGCACCTCGGGATGTTGCAGCGCCGCAATATCGACGGCGTGGTGCTGTTTGGTTTTACCGGCATTACCGACGCGATGTTAACCCCGTGGCGCGACACTTTGGTGATGCTGGCGCGCGATGCCAAAGGCATTGCTTCGGTATGCTACGACGACGAAGGGGCGATCACCCTGCTGATGCAGCGCCTGTACGACAAAGGCCACCGCCATATCAGCTATCTCGGCGTGCCGCACAGCGATGTCACCACCGGCAAACGCCGTCACGATGCCTACCTCGCCTTCTGCAAAAAGCACAAGCTGCACCCGGTCGCCGCCCTCCCCGGCCTGGCGATGAAACAGGGCTATGACGCGGTGGCCAGCGTCACCCATGCCGAGACCACCGCGCTGGTGTGCGCCACTGACACCCTGGCGCTCGGGGCCAGCAAATATCTTCAGGAACAGCGTAACGACACCCTGCAATTGGCGAGCGTCGGCAACACCCCGCTTATGAAGTTCCTGCACCCGGAAATCGTCACCGTCGATCCCGGCTACGGCGAGGCCGGACGTCAGGCTGCGCACCAGCTGATCGAGCAGATCAACGGCCGCGCCGCGCCGCAGCAGCTGGTTATCCCGGCCGCCCTGGCCTGATCCCTTCCTGCCTGTTCATAACGAATTATTGTGATCCTCGCCTGATTTCGGGAACGTTCCCATTTTCCCAAATAAGCGAAACGGATAGGCTTGCGTCCAGGTCATTACTCTCTTCTTGAGGTTTCATGGTGAGCAAAGTCAGACAACAGGATATCGATCGGCTGATCGAATTGGTGGGTGGACGGGACAACATCGCCACGGTCAGCCACTGCATTACCCGCCTGCGTTTTGTACTCAACGATCCGGCGAAGGCCAACCCGAAAGCCATCGAAGAATTGCCGATGGTCAAAGGCTGCTTCACCAACGCCGGGCAGTTCCAGGTGGTGATCGGCACCGAAGTCGGTGATTACTACAAGGTGCTGATCGCCAGCACCGGTCAGGCATCGGCAGATAAAGAGCAGGCCAAACTCGCGGCGCGCCAGAACATGAAATGGCATGAGCGGATGATCTCGCACTTCGCGGAAATCTTTTTCCCACTGCTGCCAGCGCTGATCAGTGGCGGTCTGATCCTCGGGTTCCGTAACGTGATCGGCGATGTGCCGATGAGCAACGGCCAGACCCTGGCGCAGATGTATCCCGGCCTGAAAACCCTGTATGACTTCCTGTGGCTGATTGGCGAGGCTATCTTCTTCTATCTGCCGGTCGGCATCTGCTGGTCTGCGGTCAAGAAAATGGGCGGGACGCCGATTCTCGGCATCGTGCTCGGCGTGACGCTGGTTTCCCCGCAGCTGATGAACGCCTACGAACTCGGGAGCAAAATCCCGGAGGTCTGGAACTTCGGCCTGTTCGCAATTGAGAAAGTCGGCTATCAGGCGCAGGTGATCCCGGCCCTGCTGGCGGGCCTGGCGCTCGGCATGATTGAAACGCGCCTGAAGCGGATCGTGCCTGATTATCTGTATCTGGTGGTGGTTCCGGTGTGTTCGCTGATCCTCGCGGTATTCCTGGCGCATGCCTTTATCGGCCCGTTTGGCCGCTGGATTGGCGACGGCGTGGCCTATGCGGTGCGTCACCTGATGACCGGCA
This sequence comes from Scandinavium sp. M-37, assembly GCF_043558715.1. NCBI lineage: Bacteria > Pseudomonadati > Pseudomonadota > Gammaproteobacteria > Enterobacterales > Enterobacteriaceae > Scandinavium > Scandinavium sp. M-37. Next base: position 55,551 of record NZ_JBIGIN010000025.1, on the reverse strand, counting down.
GCTTCGCGCCGATTGGTGCCGCGCTGTTCGGCTTCCTGTATGCGCCATTGGTGATCACCGGCGTGCATCAGACTACCCTCGCCATCGACATGCAAATGATTCAGAGCATGGGCGGTACGCCGGTGTGGCCGCTGATTGCGCTGTCTAACATCGCTCAGGCCTCTGCGGTGGTCGGGATCATTATCTGTAGCAAGAAACACAACGAGCGTGAGATTTCCGTTCCGGCCGCGATTTCCGCCTTCCTCGGCGTGACCGAACCGGCGATGTACGGCATCAACCTCAAATACCGTTTCCCAATGCTGTGTGCGATGGTCGGCTCCGGTCTGGCGGGTTTACTCTGCGGTCTGAACGGCGTGATGGCCAACGGCATCGGCGTCGGTGGCCTGCCAGGGATCCTCTCCATTCAACCAACCTTCTGGCAGGTTTATGCCCTGGCGATGGCAATTGCGGTGATTATCCCGATTGTCCTCACCACGGTGATGTACCAGCGTAAGTTCCGTCAGGGCACGCTGCAAATCGTTTAACTCCTTTTGGGGCGCGCTTGCGCCCCTTCTGTTTTTGATCAGGAAAGCCTTATGAACAACCTTCCGCAGTGGTGGCAAAACGGCGTCATCTACCAGATCTATCCAAAAAGTTTCCAGGACACCACCGGCAGCGGCACCGGCGATTTACGCGGCGTCACCCTGCGTCTGGATTACCTGAAAACCCTCGGGATTGATGCCATCTGGCTGACGCCGTTTTATGTCTCTCCGCAGGTGGATAACGGCTATGACGTGGCGAATTACACCGCCATCGACCCGGCCTACGGCACGCTGGAAGACTTCGATGAACTGGTGGCTGAAGCCAAATCGCGCGGGATTCGGATCGTGCTGGACATGGTGCTGAACCACTCCTCGACGCAGCATCCGTGGTTCCAGGCCTCACTCAACCCGGACAGCCCGTATCGTCAGTTCTATATCTGGCGCGACGGGAAATCGGGCGAGCTGCCGAATAACTGGCGCTCCAAGTTTGGCGGCAACGCCTGGCAGTGGCACGCCGAAAGCGAACAGTATTTTCTGCACCTGTTCGCGCCTGAACAGGCGGACCTCAACTGGGAAAACCCGCAGGTTCGCGCTGAACTGAAAAAGGTCTGCGAATTCTGGGCCAATCGCGGGGTAGATGGCCTGCGCCTCGACGTGGTGAACCTGATTTCTAAAGACCAGGATTTCCCGAACGATCCGGTCGGCGACGGGCGCTGTTTCTACACCGACGGCCCGCGCGTGCACGAATTTCTGCAAGAGATGAGCCGGGATGTGTTCACCCCGCGCGACCTGATGACGGTGGGCGAAATGTCCTCTACCACCCTCGATAACTGCCAGCAGTACGCCTCCCTCGATGGCAGCGAGCTGTCGATGACCTTTAACTTCCATCATCTCAAGGTCGACTATCCGGGCGGGGAAAAGTGGACCCTCGCCAAACCGGATTACGTGGCGCTGAAAGCCCTGTTCAGCCACTGGCAGCAGGGAATGCACAATGTGGCATGGAACGCGCTGTTCTGGTGTAACCACGACCAGCCACGCATCGTGTCGCGCTTTGGCGATGAAGGTGAATACCGCGTTCCGGCGGCGAAAATGCTGGCGATGGTGCTGCACGGGATGCAGGGCACGCCGTACATCTATCAGGGCGAAGAGATTGGCATGACCAATCCCCACTTCTCGCGCATCACCGATTATCGCGACGTCGAAAGCCACAACATGTTCGCCGAACTGCGTGCCCAGGGCTTTGATGCTGACGAGCTGCTGGCGATCCTGGCCAGTAAATCGCGCGATAACAGCCGGACCCCAATGCAGTGGAGCCGCGAGACTCACGCCGGGTTTACCACCGGAGAACCCTGGATAAGCCTCGCCGATAACGTGCAGGAGATTAACGTCCAGGCGGCGCTGAAAGATACGGATTCGGTGTTCTACACCTATCAGCAACTGATCGCCCTGCGTAAAAACGAACCGCTGCTGACCTGGGGCAGCTATCTGGATTTACAGCCGGAGCATCCCTTCCTGTGGTGCTATCGCCGTGAATGGCAGGGGCAGACGCTGTTGGTGGTGGCGAACCTGAGCCGTGACAACCAGTCGTGGCAGCCAGAAGCGGTCGACGGCGAGTGGGAGGTGGCGATGAGCAACTACCCGAACGTCGGTGCTCAACCGGGCGCGATGACCCTGCGCCCGTTTGAAGCGGTGTGGTGGATACAGAAGTAATGTGTTGAATTGCCCGGCGGCGCGTGGCTTGCACGGGCCTACCGAACCTGTCGGCCTGGCACGCTACGCGCCGCCGGGCGCTTCTGCGGTCACCGCCGTTTCTTTCTGCTGCGACGCATGTTCCTCTTTCGCCTTCAGCTTGTCCCAGGCGCGGAAGAACGGATAGTAAATCACCAGCGAAATCCCGAGGTTCACCGCCTGCAACACCGTGCCGGAAACATGCCCCCCGGTGGCCAGATAGCCACTGATGAAAATCGGGGTAGTGAACGGCAGCGCGATCCCCGCAGGCGGTGCTACCAGCCCGGTCGCCATCGCGGTGTAGCTGACAATCACCAGCAGCACCGGGGTCAGAATAAACGGCAGGAAGAAGTACGGGTTCATCACCAGCGGAATGCCAAACACCATCGGCTCGCTGATATTAAACAGTGCGGCCGGGGCGGCGATTTTACCCAGCTGTTTCATCTGCGCACTGCGGCTGCGCAGCACCATGAAAATCACCAGCCCTAACAGCGCCCCCGTCCCGCCCGGGGCAATCCACAGGTCATAAAATTGTTGGGTAATGATGTGCGGAATCGGCTGCCCATTCTGGAATGCGGTCAGGTTTTCCGCCATGTTCGATAGCCACACCGGCTGAATGAACACCAGCACAATGGCGTCGCCATGCAGGCCGAGCGTCCACAGAATGCCTATCAAAATCACCGACACAATCATCCCCGGCAGCGTGCCGCCGACATGATGCATCGGAATACCGATAATCGTCGCAATCATGCTGTTAATGTCGCCGAACGGTGAGGCTTCCACCACCAGACGCAGGGCCAGCACCACCGCCAGCACGCAGAACCCCGGCACCAGAGCGAGGAACGATTTCGCCACCGCTGGCGGCACGCCGTCCGGCATGCGAATAACCAGGTTACGGCTGGCGACAAAGCGATAAATTTCGGTGGAAAGCAGCGAAATCACAATCGCCACGAACAGCCCCTGGCTGCCCACCATACTGATGGGTAACACCCCTTTGACCACTTCTGCCGCCCCGTGAACCGGAGTGAACAGCGTGTTCTGTGGGATGGTCATCACGAATGCCACCAGCGACATCGCCCCGGCGGTGAGCGGATCCAGCGTGCGATACTTTTCCGCCAGGCGGTAAGCAATGCCGAAGCTCGAGATCAGCGCCATGATGTCGTAGGTCGCCTTCACCGGATAGAGCATCTTATCGCGCCAGACGTCGCCGAACAGATGGCTCATCATGTCGGCATAACCCGGCACTGGCAGGTAGGCAAAAATCAGGAAAAATGAGCCAATCAGCATAAACGGCATGTTCAGAATGATGCCGTCCCGAACCGAGAGCACGTGCTTTTGCCCGGCGATTTTCAGCGCGACGGGCATGACATAGCGTTCAATGAGCGTAGTTTTTGACATGGTGATACCCCGTGTTTATGCGTAAGAGAGCCGAACTCAGTTAAATTGCGGTAACCACTGACGATTCAGGGTTAAGACTTCTGCCAGTAACGCCTGGGCGTCGGTGACGTTGCCCACCAGCGGATTGGTCACCAGCGCCAGCAGCGCGCTGTCACGGCAGCCATGCACCGCCGCCTCAATGGCCAGGCGCTCGAAGGCCTTCACCTGCTGGGTCAGGCCATTCATCGCCGGAGGCAGCGGGCCAAAGGTAAGCGGACGTGCGCCCTGTGCGTCGATAATGCTATTGGTTTCCACCACCGCATCGTCATCCAGCCCGTGAATGGCGCCGTTGTTGCGGGTGTTGACCACCATCTCTTTGCCGAGATTGTTGTGAATGGCGTTGATCAACTCCACCGCCACTTCGGAATAGTACGCCCCGCCGCGGAAGCTCAACTGCTCCGGCTTCTCGTCCAGATTCGGATCGGCGTACAGCGCGAACAGCTCCTGCTCAACCTTCATCACCTGCTCCGCGCGGGTGCCTTTGCTTTTCGCCGCCTCAATCTCATCGGCCAGCATCGCAGGCGTCAGCCAGAAATAGCGGTGATACGGGCAGGGGATCGCCTTCAACGCCCGCAGGAAATCCGCCGGCCACGGCAGCTCTTTGATGTTGTTCATCGACAGCGCGTTGCCGTCGCACAGCATCTCAATCACCTCGGCGGTGACGTCTTTCCGGTCCTGCATCACCTTGTGGATCCATACCATGTGATTCAGTCCGGCAAAGCGCAGATTGAGCGTGGCTTCGTCGGCGTTGAGCATTTTTCCAATCATGTGCTGCATGTTGATCGGCACATTGCACAGGCCGATGATTTTCGCCTTGCTGTAACGGCTCACCGCTTCGGTAACGATCCCCGCCGGATTGGTGAAGTTGAGGATAAAGGCATCCGGGGCCAGTTCTTCGACCTTGCGCGCCACCTCAAGGATCACCGGAATGGTGCGCAGCGCTTTGGCAAACCCGCCCACGCCGGTGGTCTCCTGGCCGAGCAAATGGTATTTCAGCCCTAAGCGCTCGTCCTGCGCCCGCGCCGCCAGTTGGCCGACGCGTAGCTGGGTCAGCACAAAGTTAGCCCCGCGAATGGCGGCATCCAGCGTGAAGTGCACGCTGACGTGGACGTGCTCAAGCCCTTTGTGTTTCAGCATCCGCCGGGTCAGCGCGGCAATAATCTCGACCTTTTCGCGACCCGACTCGACGTCCACCAGCGCCAGCTCGGTGACCGGAAGCTGCTCGTAACGCAGAATAATCCCTTCAATCAGTTCTGGGGTGTAGCTACTGCCGCCGCCGATGACGGCGATTTTTAAGGGTGTCATGATGACCTCGTTTTCGGCACAGGGAAGCCCACGCGTGAACGTGAACGCCACGCGGAAGTGCCGGTCAGCGTAAAAGGAAAATCAGGAAGCGATCAGGGCCAGGGCTTTGTCGAGCACCGCCGCACCGCGCATCAGGCCATAGTCGGCCATGTCAATCACCGCCACGGCTTTGCCCTGCGGCTCAGCGATGGCGGCGAGACGGGTGATTTCATATTTGACCTGCGGGCCAAGCAGCACCACGTCGGCCCCCGGCAGTTCACGTTCAAACTCGGCGACGGGGACGGCGTAGATATCCAAATCCAGCGCGCGCAGCTGGGCTTCGGCTTTCATTTTGTTGACCAGCATGCTGGTCGACATTCCGGCGGCACAGCATAAAACGATTCGTTGCATGAGATTCCCCTTCAGTCATTCATGCGGTCAATAACGACGCGCATGTCTATATTGTTAAGATTATGTAATGAAGCAGGCTATATGAAATTTATTTTCATGGATGTGATCAAGGCTCAATTTCTCATCATAATTTACGCGAGCATTGGTGAGATAACCTGCGAAAACGTAGGCGTCATCGCCATTAAGTGGTATAAAAAGCCCTATCCATAAGTGAAAAATATTTTCAAACCGTGACAGCGCGCAAAGGACACAAACCGATGGATATCGTGGGTCAACTACAGGATGGGATGAGTCGCTTTAGTGCGCAGGAATCCCGCGTAGCGACGTTTATTCTGGAAAACATGAGCTTTACCGCCAGCGCGTCGATTGATGAACTGGCGGCGAAAGCGGGCGTCAGCCCGGCGACCATCACCCGTTTTGCCCGCTCGGTGGGCTGCGATGATATCCGCGACCTGCGTAAACAGCTGGCGCAGGCGAGTGAACGGCGTTCAACCTGGGTATCGGGCAACAGCCCGGCCCTGCCGTCCACCTGGCGGGACCGTTTCGACGTGATCAATCTGACGCTTGCCCATCAGCTACAGCACACCAGCGAAGGCGCGGTCGAGAAGCTCAAAGCCCGGCTGCAAACCGCCCGCGCGGTACACTGTTTTGCCCTCGGCGAGCAGGATGTGCCGCTTGCGACGCTGTTACAGCATCAGCTCCTGCCGCTCGGAATTGCGCTCAATCTTTGCCAGGATGGCAACCTGATGCGGATGATTGCCAGCACGCTCAGCGACGATCACCTCCTGTTGGTCCTCGCCACTGGCCCAGCGGACAACCTGCTGCAAAGCGCTACCTTGCAGGCCAGGATGCAGGGCGCGGCGATTTTCGCCCTCACCCCGCGCAGTCATGCCCTGAGCAATATGGCCGCCGAGGTGCTGCCCATCGCGCCATCGCCCCAGGCCGCGCGTTACGCGATCCTGATGCTGGTCGATTTGCTCAACGACACCCTCATCGCGTGATCGACCTCACAGCGCGGTGTGCGCTGTGAACATCTGATTTCGCTGCTTTTTTGCCCACATCAAATTACCAGAAATTTCTAATTAAGCAGAACTGCCCATCTGCTGCGCTGTCCCATTTTTACTTTGTTCTGAATCAAAAAAATCGCAAACATGTTTAATGCATAGCACTACATATAGAACTTAAAATGCACGCCGACCCTATATATTGTATTAAACGATGGAGTGATCATGACACCGCATGTGATGAAAAGAGACGGCTGTAAAGCGCCTTTCAACTCAGCACGCATCCAGGAAGCTATCCTGCGTGCGGCTAACGCAGCGGGAGTCGATGACGCAGATTATTGCGCCACCGTCGCAGATATTGTCAGCGCCCAGATGCAGGGCCGCGAGCGCGTGGATATCAATGAGATCCAGACTGCGGTCGAAAATCAGCTGATGTCAGGTCCCTACAAACAGCTGGCGCGTGCCTATATTGAGTACCGCCACGACCGTGACGTCCAGCGTGAAAAACGTGGCCGCCTGAATCAGGAAATTCGTGGCCTGGTGGAGCAGACCAACTCAGCGCTGCTCAACGAGAATGCGAACAAAGACAGTAAAGTGATCCCGACCCAGCGCGACCTGCTGGCGGGCATCGTCGCCAAGCACTATGCCCGTCAGCATCTGCTGCCGTACGACGTGGTGCAGGCGCACGAGCGCGGTGAAATCCACTACCACGACCTCGACTATTCGCCGTTCTTCCCGATGTTCAACTGCATGCTTATCGACCTGAAAGGCATGTTGACCCAGGGCTTCAAGATGGGGAACGCGGAAATCGAGCCGCCAAAATCCATCTCCACCGCCACTGCCGTGACCGCGCAGATCATCGCCCAGGTGGCGAGCCATATCTATGGCGGCACCACCATCAACCGTATCGATGAAGTGCTGGCCCCGTTTGTGACCGCCAGCTTTGAGAAACACCGTCGGACGGCGCAAGAGTGGCAGATCCCGGATGCCGACGGTTACGCCCATTCCCGCACCGAAAAAGAGTGCTACGACGCGTTCCAGTCGCTGGAATATGAAGTGAATACGCTGCACACCGCTAACGGCCAGACGCCGTTCGTGACCTTCGGTTTTGGTCTCGGCACCAGCTGGGAATCGCGGATGATCCAGCAGTCGATTCTGCGTAACCGCATTGCGGGGCTGGGCAAAAACCGTAAAACCGCGGTGTTCCCGAAGCTGGTGTTTGCTATCCGCGACGGCCTGAACCACAAACCTGGCGACGCGAACTACGACATCAAACAGCTGGCGCTGGAGTGTGCAAGCAAGCGCATGTACCCGGATATCCTCAACTACGATCAGGTGGTGAAAGTCACCGGTTCGTTCAAAACCCCGATGGGCTGTCGTAGCTTCCTCGGCGTGTGGGAAAACGAGAACGGCGAGCAGGTGCATGAAGGCCGCAACAATATCGGTGTGATCAGCCTCAACCTGCCGCGCATTGCGCTGGAAGCGAAAGGCGACGAAGCCGCGTTCTGGACCTTGCTGGATGAGCGTCTGCAGCTCGCCCGTAAAGCGCTGATGACCCGCATCGCCCGTCTGGAAGGCGTCAAAGCGCGGGTGGCCCCTATCCTGTATATGGAAGGTGCCTGCGGCGTGCGTCTGAAAGCGGACGACGACGTGTCTGAAATTTTCAAAGACGGTCGCGCGTCGATTTCACTGGGTTACATCGGCATTCACGAAACCATCAATGCGCTGTTTGGCGATTCGCACATGTACGACAGCGAGGCCCTGCGTGCCAAAGGCGTTGCCATCGTGCAGCGTCTGCGTGATGCGGTCGATCGGTGGAAAGACGAAACCGGCTACGGCTTCAGCCTGTACAGCACCCCGAGTGAAAACCTGTGCGATCGCTTCTGCCGCCTCGATACCGCCGAATTTGGCCTGGTAGAAGGTGTGACCGACAAAGGCTATTACACCAACAGCTTCCATCTCGACGTCGAGAAGAAAGTTAACCCGTACGATAAGATTGATTTCGAAGCGGCGTACCCGCCTATCGCTAACGGTGGCTTCATTTGCTACGGCGAATACCCGAACATCCAGCACAACCTCAAGGCGCTGGAAGACGTGTGGGATTACAGCTATCAGCACGTGCCGTATTACGGCACCAACACCCCGATCGACGAGTGCTACGAGTGCGGTTTCACCGGTGAGTTTGAATGCACCAGCAAAGGCTTCACCTGCCCGAAATGCGGCAACCACGACGCGGCTCGCGTCTCAGTAACCCGTCGCGTGTGCGGCTATTTAGGCAGCCCGGATGCCCGCCCGTTTAACGCCGGTAAGCAGGAAGAAGTGAAGCGCCGCGTCAAGCATTTGGGGAATGGGCAGTTAGGTTAATTTATTCATTGAGCTGCTGTCCCCCCTCACCCCGGCCCTCTCCCTGAGGGAGAGGGGGCAAAAAGTCCCCTCGCCCCTTTGGGGAGAGGGTTAGGGTGAGGGGAAAAAGGTTATACACTATGAATTATCACCAATATTACCCGGTCGACATCGTCAACGGGCCAGGCACCCGCTGCACCTTGTTCGTCTCCGGCTGTGTGCATGAATGCCCCGGGTGCTATAACAAAAGCACCTGGCGGCTGAACTCCGGTCTGCCGTTTACCGATGACATGGCCGACCAGATCATCGCCGATCTGAACGACACCCGGGTCAAACGGCAGGGAATTTCGTTATCAGGTGGCGATCCGCTGCATCCGCAAAACGTGCCGGAGATCCTGCGGCTGGTGAAACGTATTCAGGCCGAATGCCCGGGGAAAGATATCTGGGTCTGGACCGGTTATAAACTGGAAGAGCTGAACGCAGCACAGCGGGAAGTGGTGGATCGGATCAACGTCCTGGTCGATGGCAAGTTTGTGCAGGACCTGAAAGATCCGTCGCTTATCTGGCGCGGCAGCAGCAATCAGGTGGTCCATCACCTGCGCTAGCCGGTCAGAAGCGGCTGACGCACTCCATCGCCACGCTTTTGAATTCGCTGAAGTTCTGACAGGTACACAGCCGGGCCATCGCCCGTTCACGCAGGAAGGTGACGAAAATATCGTAAATCGCCATCGCTTCTTCGTATTCGCTTTTGCTGATCGCCAGCAGGAAAATCACATGTGCGGTTTCATCTCCCCAGGCAATGCCCTGGGGAGCCAGAACGGTGTACACCACGGTTTTCTTGGCCATCAGGCCTAAGGCGTGCGGGAGCGCGATGCCGTCGCCGAGCATGGTGCTGACGATGGCCTCACGCTCTACCACCGAATCAACAAACTCGCCATCAACAAACCCTTCCTCACGCAGCTGCTCACACAGCTCGGCAAACAGCGTCTGACGGTCAACCGGCGCGTTGATAATGCGGAAATGGCGGGCATCGAAGAACTTCTCCAGCATCCATGGCCGGGTTCGGTCCACCAGCACCAGCTTACCAATTTGCTCTAACTGGTAGTCCGTCGGGAACGGCGACATCACCACCACCGGCTTATCTTTTTCGGCGATACGCACCGTCGACACCACAAAATCTTCGCTGATGCTGTCCCGCTGCTCGTACTCGCGCAGGGTGATGGTTTCGGTCATTTCGAGCTGGGCATACTTGCGTTGCAGCACCGCTTCAATCATGCGCACCATCGCATTCCCGGCGTCGCACACCAGCAGCACGCGCGGCTGGCGCTGATAGCCAATGTTGTAGTGACGCTCCAGCCCGACGCCAATGTGCAGCACCAGGAAACCCATTTCGGTTTCACTGATGGTCCACGGGGTGTATTTGCTCCAGCCGGACACCGCTGCCAGGGTCATGTCCCACGCCATCGGATAGTGCTGCTTGATGTTATCCAGCAGCGGATTGGGGATCATAATCTGGTAGCGTACCCGGGTGATCATCGTTTTGATGTGGGTCAGCAGGTCGGCGTGCAGCTGCTCGTCGCTGAGCAGGTTGTAGTTATAGTGGTTATTGATGTACTGCAGAATGTAGTTCACCAGCGCTTCGTCATCGTCGGCGTTAATCTGGCTGGGGGCAATGTCCTGCACCTGACGCGCGGCGATATGCACCCGCAGCCAGTTCTCTTCCGATGTCGCCAGCGTTTTGCCCGCCAGCTGTTGAATGGCCGCCGCGATGTCGCGCGCGGCATGACGCACGTCGTCGGTTACGTCTTCGGCGCTAAACTCCGGCAGCGGGTAGCCTTCGCTTACGCGACGGACCGCCACCGCACAGTACAGACGCACAAACAGCTCGCCTTCATCGGTCAGGCGAATGTGCCAGCGGTTAAAGACGTCCTGCAATACGCCCGCCAGCTGTTCCGGCACGCCCGCATTCAGGGCTTCCTGGCTGAGCAGGGGATTGGCGCTGTCCTGCTGGGCCAGCTGCCAGAGCAGGTCCGTCAGACAGGCGCGAATCGACATTTCACTGCCGAACAGCTTCACCCCGTGTCGCGGTCGGGTTTCCAGGGTCAGTTGATAACGCGCCAGCCCTTCGCGGACTTCGGCCATATCGCCCTGCAACGTTGCCCGGCTGACAAACCATTCATCGGCCAAATCTTCCAGCTTCAGCGAGAACGCTGAGGTCAGGAAGCGAACCATCAAATAATGCACCCGCTCGCTGCCGGTGCGCGGGATGCGTAGCGTGCGCGGCCGGGCATCCAGAATCGACTGAAACAGCGTCGGATCGTCCACCCGCAGCTGATACCCGTTGCCACGGCTGAGAATAAACTGCGCCCCGTGCTGGGCCAGCAGCGCATTGAGTGCGGTGATATCGGCCCGAACGGTACGCGTGGAAACGGACAACCGCTGGGCGAGTTCATCCTGCGGCAGCGTTTCGTTTTGCAACATTTCAAACAGTTGCGCTAAGCGTTGATTCGGGAATCGCACTCGGGTGTCCTCTTGTTCAAAACGGGCGACATGCGCCCGTGGTCCTGCTTACTGTTACGGTGATATCACCATTTGCGATGGGCTGCCGATGGCGGTATAGCCCGGTTCGAAGGTCAGTTTTCCGCTGTGCGGCGCAACCTTAAAGCGGGTGATGTTGTCACTGCGCTGATTCATCACGTACAACCACTGCCCTTTGCTATCGAGAGTCAGGGTGCGCGGGTGGTCGCCACGGGTCCAGATATCATCCTGGTGAATAAGTTCCCCGTCAGCGGATACCGTAAAGTGTGCGATGCTGTTATGCAAACGATTGGCAACATACAGCTGTTTTCCGTCCTGGCTGAGGACCAATCCGGCGGCAAAACTGGTGCCTTGATACGCTTTCGGCAGCGACGACACGGTTTTCCCTTCGGTTAGGGTGCCTTTGCTCCTGTCGAGCGAATAATGGGTTAGCGTCGAGGCTTCTTCGTTAATTAACCATAGACCATCGCCCTTCGGGGTGAACACAAAGTGACGTGGCCCCGCGCCTTTAGACGACGCAGCAATAAACGGCGGGGTGTTTGGTGTCAGCTTGCCGGTGGTGTCATCAAGATGATATTGATAGATCCGGTCCAGCCCCAGATCGGTGGAGAAAACGTATTTTCCCTGAGGATCGGCAGCGATCATATGCGCATGTGGCCCGTTATGATCGCTGATGGCGAAACTGCCTTTCGCCGCCGCTTCCGGTTTACCTGCCCCCGCCGGACCCTGATCCTGATGGGTATCCGAGGCTTCGCTCAGGCTGCCGTCATCTTTCACCGGCAGCACCGCAATCGTGCCGCTGACATAGTTCGCCACCAGCAGGTGTCGCCCGTTCGGCGTCAGCGACAGATACACCGGCCCGGCCCCGCCAGAAGATACCTGATTCAGTTCCGTCAGGCTGCCATCAGCGCTAATCCTCCACGCCTGCACCACGCCTTTCTCCGCTTCACTGGCGGCATACAGCGTTTTGCCATCATGGGAAACGGTCAACTGCGCGGCGTTGGGTAGGGAGCTCACCAGCGTTTTGTCATGCAGATCGCCGGTGGCCGGATCGACCGTGAACCGGTACAGACCTTCGCCGTTCGGATTGTAGGTGCCAACCCAGGCAAACTGCGCCTGAGCATGGGCGGCGGTCGCGAGCAGTGAGAATGAAGCGACAAGCAGATGGCGTGCGGACAGCATGGGAACTCCTTGACGGTTGTGATGTGGTTTCCCCTCTCCCCAAAGGGAACTGTTTTGCTCCCTCTCCCCTTGGGGAGAGGGCCGGGGTGAGGGGTAACGATTTTACCCTACCAGCTTTTTGGTCATCTCCAGCAAGGTGCGAACATCGTCAGGACGCGTATTGCCGCTTTCCTTGTCGATAATCGAGCTGTAGATATGCGGGATCACTTTCTTCACCCCCGCATCGAGGGCGATCTTCAGGATTTCGCTGTAGTTTTCCAGATCGATCCCGCCGGTGGGCTCCAGCCAGAAATCGTGCCGGGCGCAGGCTTCGGCGACCACCTGATATTCATCGCGACTCTTCAGGCCGCCCATCGGGAAGTATTTAATAGAGCTGCAACCCATATCTTTCAGCAGGGCAATCGCGGTCTCCACTGGCACAATGCCGTCCGGCGCTTTGCTACTCAGCGGGCCGGTGGAGATTTTGACCATCCCCGGCGTGCCGGTGGGCGATACCAGACCGTTAACGACCGTCTCGTTTTGTCCGAGCAACGCGCGGCTGGTGGCCACGCCGGTGAACACCTGGTTCACGTGCTGCGGCTGCACTTCACGGGAAATCAGGCTGACCATTTCGGACTGGTTCGGATCACCCGCGCCGAGACCTACCGACAGCGCGTTATCAATCAGCGCCGCGTATTCGCGCATGTCGGTCACTGCGCTTGCCACATCAGGATAATTTTTGGAGAGTACGCCGACCAGCACGTGGCCTTCAGAAGCCTCGTAAACCTCGCTGGCGTTAGCTTTCGACCCGGCCAGGACATTCAGACAGACACGGTCACGGTAAAAATTCGGGCTCAGTTTCATGCGTTTTTCTCCTTGTTCAACACCTGCTCGATACGGCTGGCGACAATTTCCAGCTGCGCCGCGTTCACGCTGCGCACATCGGCTTCAATAATGCCTTCGTTGGCTTTGTAGCCCCGGAAGTAGATGGCGTATTCGCCTTTTTTCAGCTCGGCAACCAGTTCGCCGGTGGCGATGCCGGTCACGGCTTCATCAAATTTGATTTCGGTACGGGCGATGTCGCGTCCGGCGGCATCCCACACCACGCGGGAGGTCACACCGTTGAGGGCGTTCAGGGCGGTGATAAACGGCGTCATTTTTTCGACCATCTGCGCCCCGCTCTCTTTCTGCGCCGTCAGGTAATGTTCGATGGCGCAGGTCAGGCCGAGAATGCCTTCTTTACCGACTTTCATCGCCCGGCCAATGCCCGCAGACTGGCGTTTCACCCATTCAACGTACTGGGTTTTACCGATAACCAGGCCGCTGGTCGGCCCTTCGATGGCCTTCGCCCCGCTGTAAATCACGAGGTCTGCACCTGCACGGTAGTAGCACTGCAAATCTTCTTCGGCAGCCGCATCGACGATCAGCGGCAGGTTGTGCTTACGCGCCACCACCACCGCCTGCTCGACGCTGAGCATGCTCTTCTGCACGCAGTGGTGCGATTTGATGTACATAATCGCCGCCGTACGCGGGGAAATCGCCGCCGCCAGCTGATCGGCTGAACATTCGTTCGCGTAGCCCGCTTCGACCATTTTGCCGCCGCCCAGGGCGATCATGGTGCTGACCGGGGCGCCAAAGTTGACGTTATGCCCGCGCGGCAGCACGATTTCGTTGTTCTCAATCGCGGTGCTGTGCAGGTTTTCCAGCAGCCAGTCGCTGTCTTTCACCAACACTGCGGCAACGGACTGCGCAATCCCGGCAGAGGCACAGGACACCACCGTTGCGCCTTCGACCTCGAGTAGTCTGGCAATGTATTCCCCGGTCTTGTTGACCAGGTCTTTCATTTCAAAGTAGTGATTCATGCCGGTCAGCACCGCGTCAACCACTTCCGGGCGTGGAGTCGACACACCAAGCGCCGTCATGCGGCCAGAAGCGTTAATCACTTGTTTAAGCTGGTATTTCTCATAAATCGAAGACATGTTCTGCACTCCCTTGTTCGGTCATATAGCCCTTGCCCGCGCGGATCGCGGCCAGCGGCACCAGATCCAGGTCCGCCTGCAGAGCGTTGTTTTCAGCATCCACCAGCGTCACTGGCTGGTGTTTCAGGGTGAATACGGTCAGGTCGGCGTCGAAGCCCACCGCCAGTTGGCCTTTGTGCTTGAGGCGCATCGCCTCTGCAGCGTTGGCGGTTACGCAGTCGATAACCTGTGCCAGCGTCATCCCGATGGCGAGGAATTTCGCCATCACCCGCGCCAGGGAATGTACAGGCCCGTCGATGCGGTTGCGGCAGTAAATATCAGAGCTGATGGTGTGCGGCAGAATGTCCATCGCAATCGCCTGTTTCGCCACCTCAAAGCTAAAGCTGGCGGTGCCGTGGCCGACATCAAGCTTGATACCGCGCTTCAGGGCACCGGACACCGAGGCCCGCAGCTCGCCCGCGGGCGTCAGGATGCGATTCGGTTTGCCGTTATAGCAGTGGGTAATGATGTCGCCGGAGGTCAGCAGCTCGGTGATTTCATCGAGATTCGGCGGGTTGTTACCGATGTGGACCATCAGCGGCAGGTCGCCGTTGGCGGTCTGGATCTGTTTGGCTTTTTCCAGCGGGGTGATGCCGTTTTCACCGACCACGCTGCTGCTCATGCGTGCCTTCAGGCCGACGATGAAATCCGGGTGACGCTGGATAGCCGCCGCCGCCGCGTCCGCGTCGATGTTGGCCATATTCGCCAGTTCGTTCTGCGCGATTAACCCCACGCGAGAGATGTTCAGCAGTGCATACACGTCGGTGGCACAGGCGCGGGTCAGTTGATGGAAGGTATCCACATCGTCCGCCCCGGTGCTCCCTGCGTCGATAACGGTGGTGACGCCCGTCGACACGCCGACGCTGTCCGGCTGGTCGTGGTAAATCGGCGATTTCGGGTAGCAATGAACGTGTAAATCAATCCAGCCTGCGCTGACGTAGCACTCGCCGTTGAGCGAGACGACTTTCGTCGCCTCTGCGTCAATGTCGCCCAGCGCGGCAATTTTACCGTCCTGAATGGCGATATCGGTGACCGTATCGTCAACCAGTCGCGCACGCTTAAGCAGTAAATCAAACATCGTTTTCTCCTTGCGGACTTAACCGATCGCTACCGGGAAAATAGATCCGAGGATCATCGCACCGAGGATAGCCCCGCCGGTGATCGGCTTCTGCCAGATGTAGAACAGTAACGCGCCCACCAGGGAACCAATGCCGATTGGAATGGAGGCGGTCATCGCGCTGAGGATAATCAAAGGACCGAGGAAGCGGCCGGAGGTGTTACCCGCGCCCATCATTACGTCTGCCCCGTAGGTGGAATCGCTCTGATTGATGGTGAACTTACGCGCGAGGATGATGACGTAGCCAATCGCCAGACCAATCACCAGGCCGGTCAGCAGCGATGCGCCGAAGTTCGCCACCGGGAACACGATACCCGCGCCAAGCAGCAGTGCCGGAACGCCGAGGCCAACCCCGGTCTGGATAGCGCCGCCGATATCAAGGATGCCTACCAGCGAGCCTTCGATGATACGGGCGAACAGGAAGCTGGCCCCGAACGCCGCGACCGCGCCGTAAACGCCGGTATCAATACCCGATTTCAACATCGCCACGAAGGCGACTTCGTTAAACGCGCCGATACCGTACAGGTAGTACATGTGTGTCCCGGCGAAGATGCCGGAGGAAAGCAGGCCGACAAAGATCGGGAATGACCAGTCCGCGTACCAAAAACCTTTATTCTGTTCCATGCGTTATCTCCTTATTTCCCGCTCATGGCGTTGTGCAGCAGATCCAGCCAGTTCGGTACCGACATGTGGAAGGACTCAATCAACTTCATGTCGAAACCACGGAAGAAGGCGCTCAGCACAAACAGGGCCACAATCGCGCTCATCATCACTTTGGTAACGCGATGCCAGCCGCTCTCTTCAACGCCTTTACCGATAAGAATACCCAGCACCAGGCCCGGTACGGCGTTACCCATAATCAGCTGCGCTGCGCCACCGAAGATGGTCGCCCAGAAGCCCGATTTTTTACCGGCATCAATCGCGGCCAGCCAGAAGATAACCGGCATGATGATGTTCACCAGCAGGTTCGCCGCCGGGACCAGCACTTTCACTGCCGTGACCTGTAACGCTTCCGGAACCGCAGAAGCAGTAGAGTTGAGGAACGCGACCACCACCATGCCAATCAGACCACAGGCAATCGCCATTTTTTTCGGGTCATGCAGGGTTTCGGCTACGTTGCGGTTTTTAATCATCAGCGCCGCGGCACCCCAGTTTGGGATGATGCGGTGGTCAACGTCCTGAGTGAAAGCGCCCGCCGCCACTGAGGATGCCCAGGCGTTAAAGAAGAAGCCCAGACCGAAAGAGAAGTGGGAAGCCGGGTCACCTTCGCAGGAATTCAGCTCGCCCAACGTACGAAAAGCACCCATCCCCTGTGTGGTGGGCGCATGAAACATGCGTGCAGCTCCGGCACCCACACCGACGCCAACCAGGCCGCCAATGATGAGTGATTTAAAGAGAATAATCAGGAACATGTGTCTGTCCTTTTATACGGTTTATGTTGTTGTGACGAAATCCACTTTGTCGAGATTTAAGGCGGTCACGTTGACGGTAACGTCCAGCTCCACGCTGAACGTGCGTCGTTCCCGGCGCAGAAAGATAAACAGAAACGCCTCTTTCCGAACCGCTTCCTGCGCATGAACAACCGCCACGTCCTGTGGTTCGATGCGCAGTAGAATATGCGGCGATGATTTCATCACCGCACCCTGAACCTGGTTGAGCGCATCGGCGAAGGCGCGTGCTTTGGCCTCACCTTTGCCCTTGACCCTCACCGTGGTGGTGAATTGTTCTTTCATGCTTATGCGCCGTATTTCTTCTGCCAGGCCAGCACCAAACGCTCGCCCAACTCTTCTTTATCCATAAAGCCGAAGCCCAGCACGTTCGCGCCTTCGTTGATAGCGGTCACGCCTTCATCCACTGAGCGCATACCGTATTTCGCTTTGTAGCCGTACTTGGTCTGGGCGGTGATAGCCCCCGCGCCGCCGCTGCCACAGAAGGAGATGCCGAAGGTCGCGTTTTCCGCTTTCATCACATCGCCGAGCTTCATATCTGCGGCCACACCTGGCACCACTACCGCGCGGCCACCGGCCTTTTCCACACCAGCGGCAACTTTTTGGCCTTTGCCCAGACGATCGCCAATCACTACGGTAATTTGTGTCATGTTTTGCTCCTTAAAGGTTTTCTTTTGCCACTTCGAAGTGCACTGACAGCAGCCAGGCTTCTTCATCCGGAAGGTTGCCGAACTGCGCGACCACTTCGCGGGCAAGCGTCATTGAATCTTGTGAAATTTCTTCAAACAGGCTGGCTTCCACTTCCGGCAGCGGCTCTCCGGTTATAGACCGGTGGGCCATTGCACGGACATGAGATGTCAGCATTTGCTCCTGGACGGCGTTAGGGATGATGCCGTGACCTTTTAGCAGGCTATACACCTGGCTCAGCATGCGAGTTGCAAGCTCTTCGGTCTGACTCCCGACGTCGGTAATAACTGCTCCGTTGTTCACTCTTGTAGCCCCGTTTATTGCGTCTGCATTAAAACTAACGTGCGCGGGGTCGGGTTTGTAGCGAGTTGTTTTCCACTTCAAAGTGGAAAGGCGGCAGGCGGGAGTGATCTGTTCCACATAATTCGGCTTAACTTAGATTAAATACCCTATTTGCGTGATGAATATCACGGGAAACCACTGAAAATTGATGAAACGAAAGGGCGGAAAGGTGGAGAGGTTTCGGATAAAAGCGTGATGTCGATAAGCTTTTGTGATGACGATGCGGAAGAATTACGTGGAAGCGTGCCGGGAAAAGGGAATTTCCCCGGCAGGGGAAGAGCATTGGCGGGCGATATTAACGGTATTTCTGGTGGTAGGTATTACGGGTTCCGGCCAGATCGAGTGCCACGCCCTGCGCTTCCTTGATTTTGCCTTCGTTCGCCAGTTTAGTGGCGTTATCAATCTGGCTAATCAGAACATCAAAGCCGTGACGATAGTCTTTCATTTCAGCGCTGTCCGCCGCCTTGTTTTCCAGCTTCGGTGGCGTCTGCTTTTGGGCATCCTGTGCGGCGATGCGCATTTTGCCGAGTGCAGCTTTCATTTCAGCCGCATCGTTGCTCTTTTGCACCACTTTCAGGTTTTCAGACAGGGTGTCCATGTCATCGCCGAGATCGGCAAATGCCGGTGCTACGCCCATCATCAGGGTGGAGACAGCCAACAGGGCCAGTACTTTTTTACGCATTGCTCGCATTGCTCACTTCCTTTTTTATTTTTGAAGAGGCGTGGCGCGGCAGGTTGCGCCACCATCAGAACAAGGTTATTGCCCGGCGATTTTCATTTCCGGCAGCAGCACGGAACCGCACTGAATATTGCTGCGCGTTTCGATGTCGTCGGCCACGGTCACGATATTACGCCACATCTCTTTCAGGTTTCCAGCAATGGTAATTTCACTCACTGGATACTGGATCTCGCCATTCTCGACCCAGAAGCCTGATGCGCCGCGAGAGTAGTCGCCCGTGACGCCACTGACACCCTGCCCCATCAGTTCGGTGACAACAAGGCCGGTGCCCATCTCTTTAAGCAACTTTTCAAAACTGAGGCCCTGACCCTGGATGCGCCAGTTATGGATCCCGCCCGCGTGACCGGTGCTTTTCAGCCCCAGTTTACGCGCTGAGTAGTTGGTCAGCAGCCACTGGGTCAGAATGCCGTCTTTGATGATATCGCGACGCTCCGTGCGCACGCCTTCGCTGTCGAACGGCGTCGAGGCCAGGCCTTTCAGCAGGTGCGGATGCTCTTCAATGGTCAGCCATTCCGGCAGAATTTGTTTCCCGAGCGAGTCGAGCAGGAACGTCGATTTGCGATACACCGCGCCGCCTGCAATCGCGCCAACCAGGTGTCCAAACAGCCCGGTCGCCACTTCGTTAGCGAAAATGACCGGCGCCTTCATGGTTGAGAGTTTACGCGGGGAAAGCCGCGACAGGGTGCGCTGCGCGCAGTCGGCCCCAACGGATTCCGGGTCGAGCAAATCGCCCATCGCGCGGCCAATGGTATAGGCATAGTCGCGCTCCATGTCACCGTTTTCTTCCGCGATAACGCAGCTCGACAGCGAGTGACGGGTGGAGCAGTAGCTCTGCAACATGCCGTGGCTGTTGCCGAAGACCTTGATCCCGTAGTGGCTGTTGAAGCTGCCGCCTTCGGTATTGGTGATGCGTTTGTCGGCTTTGAGCGCTGCCTGTTCGGCGCGGGCAGCCAGTTCAATTGCTTCGTCCGGGGAGACTTCCGCCGGGTGGAATAAATCGAGGTCCGGCGCATCAAAGGCCAGTAATTCTTTCTCCGCTACGCCCGCGTACGGGTCCGGCGAAGTGTAGCGAGCGATATCCAACGCTGCCTGCACGGTACGCGCCACGGCGTCCGGGCTTAAATCGGTGGTCGATGCGCTGCCCTTGCGGTTCTGATGATAAACCGTAATCCCCAGGGCACCATCGCTATTGAATTCAACGTTTTCCACTTCGCCATAACGCGTGCTGACGCTGATTCCGGTCGATTTGCTGACCCCGACCTCTGCGGCATCAGATTTACCTGCCGCCAGTTCCAGTGCGGTGGAGACGGCTTTTTCCAGTGCTTTACGCTGCTCTGCAACCTGTGTGATTACTTTCATCGCTAATGCCATAATGTAGAAAGGAGTTTATTGAAGTCTAACAGAGAACCGTTTTTCAGTGCGTACCGAAACTGTTAATATGGATCTCTTTTTTTAGGAGCCTGAGATGACAAAGCAGCCCGAAGACTGGCTCGACGACGTGCCCGGTGATGACGAGATCGACGATGAAGATGATGAAATCATCTGGGTCAGCAAAAGTGAAATTAAACGCGATGCCGAGGAGTTAAAAGACCTCGGGGCCGAAATCGTTGAGCTCGGTAAAAACGCGCTCGACAAAATCCCGCTGGATGAAGACCTGCGTGCCGCCGTTGAACTGGCGCAGAAAATCAAGAAAGAAGGCCGCCGTCGCCAGATGCAGTTGATCGGTAAAATGCTGCGTCAGCGTGACGTGGAGCCGATTCGTCAGGCGCTCGATAAGCTGAAAAACCGTCATAACCAGCAGGTTGCGCTGTTCCATAAACTGGAGCAACTGCGCGATCGTCTGGTCGATGAAGGGGATGATGTGGTCGCGGAAGTGCTGAATCTGTGGCCGGATGCTGACCGTCAGCAGCTGCGTTCGCTTATCCGTAATGCGAAGAAAGAGAAAGAAGGCAATAAGCCGCCGAAATCCTCTCGTCTGATCTTCCAGTATCTGCGTGAACTGGCAGAAAACGCCGACTAAGTCATTGCCGGATGGCGCTGCGCTTATCCGGCCTACGATGCTGTAGGCCCGGTAGGCAAAGCGCCACCGGGCGCGTAGGTTACTCTACCGCTTCCGCTTTTTTCGCCAGCTTATCCAGCAGTTTCTGATGAATCCCGCCAAAGCCACCGTTGCTCATCACCAGAATGTGATCGCCCGGCTGTGCAGCTTTAACAATCATATCCACCAGCGTATCCACATCAGCGCTCCAGTGCGCAGGCTGAATACAAGCTTCGGCGACTTCAGCGACCTGCCACGGAATATGCTGCGGCTGTAACAAGAACACTTCATCCGCACGGCCCAGCGATGGCGCTAAGTCGTCTTTGCAGATGCCCATTTTCATGGTGTTGGAGCGCGGTTCCAGCACGGCGAGAATGCGCGCCGTTCCGCCCACTTTGCCCCGCAGCGCCTGCAACGTGGCGAGGATGGCGGTCGGGTGATGCGCGAAATCGTCATACACCGTAACGCCATGCGCTTCACCGCGCAGTTCCAGACGGCGACGGGCGTTGACGAATGAACCCAGCGCGTCGGCGGCATCGGTCGGTTTCACCCCCACATGACGCGCGGCGGCAATCGCCATCAGCCCGTTATGCATGTTGTGTTCGCCCACCAGGCCCCATTTCACCTGACCGACTTTTTCACCGTCGAGCCACACTTCCCACTCTGCGGCATCAGGGGTGATTTTCTTCGCCTGCCAGTGACCCTGCTCGCCCACCAGCTCCTGCTCGCTCCAGCAGCCCATCGCCAGGGTTTGCTTCAGATTAACGTCATTTTCCGGCGAGATGATGCGTCCCTGGCCCGGCACGATACGCACCAGGTGGTGGAACTGTTTTTGAATCGCTTTCAGATCGTCAAAGATATCAGCGTGATCGAACTCAAGGTTGTTGAGGATCAGCGTGCGCGGGCAGTAGTGAACGAATTTAGAGCGCTTGTCGAAGAAGGCGCAGTCATATTCGTCGGCTTCAATGACGAAGAACGGGCTGTCACCCAGACGCGCGGAGACGTCGAAGTTACCCGGCACGCCGCCGATCACAAAGCCAGGCTTATAGCCACAGGCTTCGAGGATCCACGTCGCCATGCCTGCGGTGGTGGTTTTACCGTGCGTGCCTGCCACGGCGACCACCCAGCGGTCGCGCAGCACGAAATCGTGCAGCCACTGCGGGCCAGACAGGTATGGAATGTTTTTCTCAAGCACCGCTTCGACGCACGGATTGCCGCGGGTCATGGCGTTGCCGATGATCACTAAATCCGGCCGCGGTTCGAGCTGACTCGCGTCATAACCCTGAATCAGGTCAATGCCCTGCTCTTCCAGCAGGGTGCTCATCGGCGGATACACATTGGCGTCCGAACCGGTCACTTCATGGCCAAGAGAACGAGCCAGCATCGCCAGACCGCCCATAAAAGTGCCACAAATCCCCAAAATATGAATGCGCATACGTCACTGTTCCTCTCTCATCAGCCGCGCATTTTACCCTCTTGTGAGGGGGCAGAGAAACGCATTTCGGTTAATTCCGTATTTAGCTGGCGCGATTCACCATTACGCTGCATTTTGAATGTTTGTTAAGATTGTTGGACATTAACCGCTTTACTCAACATCAAATGCAGGGAAAGTGTTATGAAAACGTTAGGTGAATTTATTGTCGAAAAGCAGCACGAGTTTTCTCATGCTACCGGGGAGCTCACTGCTTTGCTGTCGGCAATAAAGCTCGGCGCCAAGATCATCCACCGCGATATCAATAAGGCCGGTCTGGTCGATATCCTGGGTGCCAGCGGGGCTGAAAACATTCAGGGCGAAACGCAGCAGAAGCTGGACCTGTTCGCCAATGAAAAGCTGAAAGCCGCCCTGAGAGCCCGTGACATCGTGGCTGGGATTGCCTCCGAAGAAGAAGATGAAATTGTGGTCTTCGACGGCTGCGAGCACGCCAAATACGTGGTGTTGATGGACCCACTCGACGGCTCGTCCAACATCGACGTGAACGTCTCCGTCGGCACCATCTTCTCTATCTACCGTCGCGTCACGCCCGTTGGCACGCCGGTCACCGAAGAAGATTTCCTGCAGCCGGGCAACAAACAGGTTGCTGCCGGATATGTGGTATACGGCTCATCAACCATGCTGGTGTACACCACCGGCTGTGGCGTGCATGCCTTCACCTACGACCCGTCGCTCGGCGTGTTCTGCCTGAGCCAGGAGCGTATGCGCTTCCCGGCCAAGGGCAATACCTATTCCATCAACGAAGGTAACTACATCAAATTCCCGATGGGCGTGAAGAAGTATCTCAAGTTCTGTCAGGAAGAAGATAAGAACACCCAGCGCCCGTACACCTCGCGCTATATCGGTTCTCTGGTGGCGGATTTCCACCGCAACCTGCTGAAAGGTGGAATTTATCTCTACCCAAGCACCGCCAGCCACCCGCAAGGTAAGCTGCGTTTACTGTACGAGTGCAACCCGATGGCGTTCCTCGCCGAACAGGCGGGCGGCAAAGCCAGCGACGGTAAAGAGCGCATTCTGGATATTATACCGGAGACACTGCACCAGCGCCGTCCGTTCTTCGTCGGTAACGAGCATATGGTTGACGATGTGGAACGTTTAATTCGCGAGTTCCCTGAGGCGTAATGTAAACGCATTGCCGACAGGCAATTCTTTGAGAGTCGTATTGCCGGATGCCCTCTCCCACGGGGTAAGGGGAGCGTGATGCTCCCCTTACCCCGTTCACGTTCTGCACGGGTTGCGGAACCGGCTAAACATTTGGTGAACGGAACCATTCCGCCCAGATCAGCGGATCCCGCCTACGCCGCCTGACTCTGCAATCTGAACGACGCCATCGCTTCCATTAGCTCGCGGGACTGCTCTTCCAGCGAACGGGTTGCGGCGGAAGATTGCTGTACCAGCGCCGCGTTCTGCTGCGCGGTTTCATCCATTTGAATCACCGCAATATTGACCTGCTCGATACCGCGACTTTGTTCCTGCGATGCGCTGGCAATCTCACGCATCAGCCTGGTCATGCGCATCACTTCGGAGGCGATTTCATCCATCGTTTCCCCGGCCTGTTGCGCAAGGTCGCTGCCTTCGCTGACGTGCGTTTGTGAGGCACTGATCAACTGGCGAATCTCTTTCGCGGCATCGGCACTACGGCTGGCCAGATTACGCACTTCCCCCGCCACCACGGCAAATCCACGCCCTTGCTCACCGGCACGCGCTGCTTCAACTGAGGCGTTGAGGGCCAGAATATTGGTCTGGAAAGCAATCCCGTCGATGACGCTGAGGATATCGCCGATCCGGCTCGAACTGCCGGAAATATCACGCATCTTCTCAATCACATAGCACACCATTTCGCTGCCGCGATCGGCGGTGTCAGACACCGTTTTCGCCAGCTGGTGCGCCTGTTCGGCATTGTCGGCGTTCTGTTTCACCGTGGCGGTGATCTGCTCCATACTGGCTGCGGTCTGTTCCAGCGAGGTGGCCGTCGATTCTGTGCGCTGCGCCAGATTGTTATTACCTGCGGTCAGCTCGCGGCTGCCGATATCAATCTGCGAACTGGCATCGCGCACCCGTAATACCGAGTCCATCAACGACTGCCGCATTTCGCTTATCGCCGCATTCAGACGGTTGATTTCCTGACTCACCGGCGCATTCACGCTGTGCGTCAGATTGCCTGCCGCCACCTGTTCAAGCTGTACAATCGCCGTATTCAGCGGCTTGAGCAGCATATGACGCAGCGCCAGCCAGGCCAGCACAATCACGCCTGCCGTCAGCAGAATGGCGATAATCATCAGCGTCATCACCCGATTTTTACTGCTGTGTACCACCTGCACTTCCGCCTGGCCACGGGTGTCCACCCACGCCTGGAATGCCTGCATGTCGTTATCAAACTGACGAGAAACCGGGATCAAATGGTTTTCCAGCAGGTCGTAATAGCTGTCTGCGCTCTGCTGATTCAACGCCGCCAGCATCGGGGTAATGCCCTGTTTATTATAGGCAGCATAGCTTTTTGCCACCTGCGCCAGCAGCTGCGAGCCCTGCTCGTCATCGATTTTCGAGGCAATGACGTTCGACAGCGTTTTCTGCGCCGTCGCCACTTCACGATTGATGTTCTGCACCGATTTCGCCGCGTCGTCGAGCATACCGATTTCCATCAGTCGCACAGCCTGCCCCGCTTCATTACGCGCCCGCAGGATCAGGGTGTAGCCCTTGTTGAGCTGCACTAACTGTTCACCCTGAAGATGATTGATGCGCGTGAGAGAGGTCGAACTTTGGTTGAGAGCGTAAATGCCAATCCCGCTGACCAGCAGCAGAAGGAGGGTCATCACGGCCAGTAAAGAAAGCAGGCCGGTACGGATTGAAAGCTGTTTAAGCATGATGTCATTCCCGGTAGCAAAGAGACTTTTGGGCGTAAACAAAAAGTATCGGCTGCTACCGGAAAAACATTAGGGTTCAGGATGTTATTGCTTTGTTATGGCTGGAGCGATACGGGTGACCGGCGAGCTCTGACGGTTCTCCCAGAGCACGATCAGGCCGCGTTGCAGGGCGATAAAAATAAACAACAAAATGCCGATAGCGATTTTCGTCCACCACGAACTGAGCGTCCCGTCGAAGTTGATGTAGGTCTGAATCAGCCCCTGAATACCGACCCCGAACAGCGTACCCAGTACCGTACCGACCCCGCCGCTCAGCAGCGTGCCGCCAATCACCACCGAGGCAATCGCATCCAGTTCCACGCCCATTCCCGCCAGCGCGTAACCCGCCTGGGTATAGACCGAGAAGACAATTCCGGCGAGGGTCGCCAGACCCGTCGACAGCATATAAATCCGAATGGTGGTGCTGCGGGTAGAAATCCCCATCAGGTTGGCCGACACCGCGCTGCCGCCGATGGCATAGACCTGATTGCCAAACCGCGTGCGATGCGCGACAAACATCCCGGCGACCACGACCAGCAGCATCAGCAGGCCCATGGCGCTAAGCCGCCCGCCGCCGGGGATCATCCATGCCATATCGGACAACGAGTCGTAAATAGGGTGGTTAATCGGAATCGACTCTTCGGACACCAGGTAGCTGACGCCGCGCAGGAAGAACATCCCGGCCAGGGTGATGATGAACGCCGGGATTTTCAACGCGTCGATAAGCAAGCCCATAAACGCGCCGAAGGCGCAGCCCATCAACAGCACCAGCGGGAATGCCACCAGCGGCGACAGACCCCAGTACCCGATCGCTTTGGCGAGAAATACGCCGGTAAAGGCGATTACCGACCCGACCGACAAATCAATACCGCCGGAAAGGATAACAAAGGTCATGCCGACGGCGATGATGCCGAGAAATGCGTTATCGGTGAGGATGTTGCAAATCACGCGGGTCGAGGCGAAGCCAGGGAACTGCGTGAGGCAATAGAGATAGCCGAGGATAAACACCCCGAGGGTGATCATCAGCGGCAAATTACGTTTTATCATGGCCGCGCACTCCTTTCAGTAAACCGATAAAGCGCGGCGACTGGACCACCAGCACGCACAGCACCACCACCGCTTTCACCACCTGATTCAGCTCCGGCTGGAAACCCGACAGCAGAATGCCGGTATTCATCCCCTGGATAATCAGCGCGCCAATCACCGACAGCAGCAGGTTAAAGCGCCCGCCCATCAGCGAGCCGCCGCCGATCACCACCGCCAGAATGGCGTCCAGTTCCAGCCACAGCCCGGCGTTGTTGGCATCGGCCCCGCGAATATCCGCCGCCACGATGATGCCAGCTATGGCGGCACACACCCCGCTGAGCACGTAGGTCAACATCACCACGATCCGGGTATTAACCCCGGCGTTTTTTGCGGCACGGATGTTAATCCCCACCGCTTCGATGAACATGCCCAGCGCGGTTTTACGCGTAAACAGCCAGAACACAAGTAGCGTCATTACGGCGATAATCACCGGCGTCGGGAGCAGCAGCAGCTTGCCACTGCCGAACCAGGCCAGCGCATCCGAATCGAAGGTGACGATTTGCCCAGCGGTGATAAGCTGCGCCACACCGCGCCCGGCGACCATTAAAATCAAGGTTGCCACAAACGGCTGGATCTTGAGGATTGCCACCAGAATCCCGTTCCATAACCCGGCCAGCACCCCGGTCGCCAGCGCCGCCAGAATCACCATCGGCAAGCTGTGCCCGGCGACTTCCATCGACGCCGCCGTCGCCCCGGCAATCGCCATCACCGCGCCGACCGAGAGGTCAATTCCGCCAGTAGCGATAACCAGCGTCATGCCGATAGCCAGCAGCGCAACCGGCGCCGCACGGTTAAGAATGTCTATCGGGCTGCCAAACAGGCGTCCGTCCTGCAATACCACCTGGAAAAAATGCGGTGACACGATACTGTCGACCAACAGGACGAGGATCAACGCCGCGATCTGTGGCATCCCCGTCGGCCAATGGAAGCGACGCTTAGGCCGCTCGGTTTGTGGGAGTGATTGTGGCATCACGTCGTACCCCTTATGCCGCAATAGCATTCATGATAGCCGGCACCGTCAGGGCATCCAGCGGGATCTCAGCTACCTGTTTACGATCGCGCAAAATAATCACCCGATCCGCATAGCCCACCAGTTCTTCCAGTTCCGACGAAATGACCAGCAGCGCGAGGCCATCGGCGCACAGCGTTTCGATCAGGCGGATGATCTCCGCGTGCGCCCCGACGTCGATCCCCCGGGTCGGCTCGTCGAGGATCAAGAACTGCGGGCGGGTCAGCAGCCAGCGGGACAGCAACACTTTTTGCTGGTTGCCGCCGGAGAGAAATTCGATCGGCTGTTCCGCACTCGGGGTGCGAATGCCTAACTGGCGAATAAAGCGTTCGGCAATTTCGTTTTGCTCCCGCCGTGGGATCGGCCGCAGCCAGCCGCGCTGCGCCTGTAGCGCCAGAATAATGTTTTCCCGCACGGTCGCCGCGGCGATGATGCCGTCGGTTTTCCTGTCTTCCGGGCAAAAACCGATGCCCAGGCAGGAGGCCTGATGCGGGGAACGCAGCGTTTGCGGTTTGCCTTTAATTTCCGCACTACCGCGGTCGGCAGGTTTGATGCCGAAAATCACTTCCGCCGTTTCGGTGCGTCCGGAGCCAAGCAGCCCCGCCAGCCCGACGATTTCGCCTGGCCGCACCTGTAAATCGAACGGTTCGATGACCCCTTTTTTGCCGTAGCCTTTAAACGCCGCCACCGGCCTGTCGCTCAACAGCGTGCGGCCTGCACGTTGCAGGGCGTTGTTGTCCAGCTCGCGGCCCAGCATCATTTTGACCAGCTCGATTTGCGGCAGCGCGTTGGTTTCTTTGCAGCCGACAAAACTGCCGTTGCGCAGCACCGTGATGCGGTCGCTGACCTGGTAAACCTGATCGAGGAAGTGGGTGACGAAAATCAGGCTGACACCCTGGTCGCGCAGCTGGCGCATCAGGGTAAACAGCATCTCCACTTCCTGGGTATCGAGGCTGGCGGTGGGTTCGTCGAGAATAAGCACTTTGGCCGAGAGATCGATGGCGCGACAAATAGCCACTATCTGCTGCATCGCCACGGAAAGGCGGTTTAGCGGCTCGCGCACGTCGAGCGAAAAACCGTATGAGGCCATCAGCGCGGTGGCACGTTTTTCCATCTCTTTGCGTTGAATCAGGCCAAAACGGCGCGGTTCGCGGCCAATAAACAGGTTATCTGCCACCGACATATTCGGCAGCAGGTTCACTTCCTGGTACACCGTGCCAATGCCCAACTGTTGAGCATGAGCGGTGTTTTTGGGCGAAATGGCTGCGCCTTCCAGCCAGATAGTGCCGCGATCGGCGTGGTACACCCCGGTCAGCGCTTTAATGAGGGTCGATTTCCCGGCACCGTTTTCACCGAGCAGGGCCATAATTTCGCCGCGTCGCAGGCTGAAATCCACGTTATCCAGCGCTTTTACGCCGGGGAAAAATTTGCTCAAGCCTTCCGTGCGCAAAATGTCCTGATTGTGGTTTACGTCAGTCATCATTAACCCCCTGAAAATAACCCTCACCCAACCCGTTCCCAACAAGGGAGAAAGCGCTCCCTTCCGGAGAAAGGGTTACGGTGAGGAGTCACACTACTCACTCAGTACCCCATGTTTTTCTTCTTCTCTAACTCTTCTTTCGCGGTGTCAGGCAGATAGAGTGTCGATTTCGTCAGGGTCAGCTTCGGTGGCAGGGTGCCGTCTTTCTTGAATTTCTCGAGCGCGTCAAACGCCGGTCCCGCCATATTCGGCGTCAGCTCTACGCTGGCGTTGGCTTCACCATTCATCATCGCTTTATAGATATCCGGCACGCCGTCGATAGACCCGGTCAGGATATCTTTGCCCGGCTTGAGACCGGCTTCTTTGATGGCCTGAATGGCCCCAATCACCATGTCATCGTTATGGGCATAAACCATGCAGATGTTTTTGCCGTTGTTCTCAGCCTTGATGAAGCTCTCCATGACTTCTTTGCCTTTACTGCGGGTGAAGTCCCCGGACTGAGAGCGAATAATTTTGATGTTTGGCGCTTTGGCAATGGCCTCAGCGAAACCTTTCTTACGATCAATCGCCACGCTTGCGCCGACGGTGCCTTGCAACTCAACCACGTTACACGGCTTGCCCGCTTCGGTTTTCACCAGCCAGTCGCCGATCAGCTTGCCTTCAAGGATGTTGTCGGCGGTGACGGTGGTCATGTAGAGCGATTTGTCTTTCACATCAATTGAGCGATCAAGCAGGAACACCGGAATGTTGGCCTGTTTGGCCTCTTTCAACACCGGCTCCCAGCCGGTGGCGACTACCGGAGCAATGAAGATCGCGTCAACGCCCTGGGCGATAAACGAACGTACGGCTTTGATTTGGTTTTCCTGTTTCTGCTGGCCGTCGGCGATCTTCAGCGTGATACCGCGCTTTTGAGCCTCACTTTTCGCCACGCTGGTTTCAGCAGCACGCCAGCCGGATTCCGAACCGACCTGTGAAAATCCTACGGTTAATGGGGCAGCCATTGCCATAGACGACATGGCTGCTGAAACAGCGGAGACAAGAAGTAAGCGCTTCCACATAAAGGTACCCTCTTCGATTTATTTGCTGGTTTGCCCGTCATATTTCGAGCTGCATGTGCCGAAAAACTATAGACAATGGGAAAGGTAACGTGATGCGTTACATCACACTTCCAAAAAGAGAAATAGGGATTTGTAAGCGCTTCCATAACCTTATTCAGGAAGCGGCTATGTTTATGGATTTTTCAGTTGGGTAAAGGCTCTGAAAAACGGTGCGTCAGCCCTCTATGGCCTAAAAGAAGCGAAGACATTTAACGTGAGTTGGCTATAATACCGGGCACTTTGTTGCCACACATTTTAAAGGAATCAGACATGAGCTTACTCAACGTCCCGGCGGGCAAAGAGCTGCCTGAAGACATCTACGTTGTTATCGAAATTCCTGCTAACGCAGATCCAATCAAATACGAAATCGACAAAGACACCGGTGCTCTGTTTGTAGACCGTTTCATGTCTACCGCGATGTTCTATCCGTGCAACTACGGTTACATCAACCACACCCTGTCCCTGGACGGTGACCCGGTTGACGTTCTGGTCCCAACGCCATATCCGCTGCAGCCGGGTTCTGTGATCCGTTGCCGTCCAGTTGGCGTGCTGAAAATGACCGACGAAGCCGGTGAAGATGCGAAACTGGTTGCCGTGCCGCACACCAAACTGAGCAAAGAGTACGATCACATCAAAGATGTGAACGACCTGCCAGAACTGCTGAAAGCGCAGATCTCCCACTTCTTCGAGCAGTACAAAGCGCTTGAGAAAGGCAAATGGGTTAAAGTTGAAGGCTGGGATAACGCTGAAGCTGCGAAAGCAGAAATCATCGCCTCCTTCGAACGCGCTAAGAAGTAATTCTTGCCGTCGTGAAGACACCGCCTACGGGCGGTGTTTTTCATTCAACGATAGCCATCAGTCTGGCCAATGCTTCCTCGACGATTTCAGCTGGCGCAGTTTCAATTTTGCTTGCACCACGCGCCCCCAAATCGACCATCCTGACCTGATTAATCAGCACCACGCCGTTCGTTTTCGTCCCCGAGCCACTTAATGAAACGCTAAACCCCGCCTCACGCGCAAAATTTCCGCCCTGCGTGACCGGTGCCACCAGCGCAGTACCTGTTCGGTTAAAGGCCGCGGTAGAGAGGATAATTGCGGGTCGACTTACCCCTTGCTGTTCGCGTCCACACGCGGGAGAGAAACTCACCAGAACGATATCTCCACGTTCAAAACTGGGTCGTTTCACCATACTTCATTGCCCAATGGATTATCGTTTCCCCAAACCTCTTCTTCTGAAAGCTTAGGCGCATCCAGATCGCATTCGGCCAGCAACTGT
This sequence comes from Scandinavium sp. M-37, assembly GCF_043558715.1. NCBI lineage: Bacteria > Pseudomonadati > Pseudomonadota > Gammaproteobacteria > Enterobacterales > Enterobacteriaceae > Scandinavium > Scandinavium sp. M-37. The sequence continues at coordinate 24,392 of NZ_JBIGIN010000025.1, read as the reverse complement.
TCAAGCGTATAGCGCTTGCGTGCCACCGGCGTCAAAACCAGCTGATTATTGATCACTTCCGCCTCCATGCTTTGACCTGCTTTAAGGCCAAGCTCTTTTACGACAACACCAGGAATGACCATACCGGTACTGTTTCCCCATTTTTTAATAACGATGCGCATCGCTCCCCCTCAGTTAGACAAAGTATAACCCCGGGGAGCGTAATGTCATGTTCTACGTGTTAAACCGGGTGACAGCCAGCGTGATTTTCGGAATTTAATAAGAAATGCGCACGGCTACGGGCGGAAAGGAAAAAGCAGAAGGTGTTGCAGGAATTTCTTCGGCATAACGCGCAAAAAAAATCACGCCACCCGAAGGTGGCGTGATTCATTTAGCCTTTCAGTACGACTCTTTATCCAGCCAGTTGCCGGTCGGGATCAGCGTAAATCCGTCCACCGGACGCTGGTAGACGTACATCCACGCACTACCGTACGGTGTCTGGATTAAACGGCGCGCGTATTCGCCGCCTTTGGTACGCAGCGCGTCAAGTTCGGCCAGCGTCGAGGCATCGATACGATACACTTCACCTACTACAGTACCATCCCCTGGCACGGCGCCTGGATAGTGGCCCAGGCTGTAGAGTTGATAGTTATCGACGCTGTGATCGCCCAGCCACTGGGCGTTGGTCATCCAGTGACTGTTGCCTTGTTTGCGCCGCAAACTGCCATATACAAATATTCGCATTGCTAGAACTCAAACTGATAGAGCAGATCTAGTGCCTGGTCGATACCAGACACCGCTTCCAGATATAGCTTGGGCATCAGGCGGTAGCGTAACGTGAGAGTTGCCAGCGAGTCAAAAATTCCCACGCCGTATTTTACCTGCAGGCCTGGCGCGATATAGCCACTGACCACCACCTGCGAGGAATCGCCCACCCCTGCGGTATCCAGGGCCAGATTGCTTACGCCAAACGTCTCGCCGATTTTACCCACAATCTGCCCACTTTGCGCAACCCCCAGGCCGACTAATGCGGAAGTCAATGCCGCGCCGTCGCCCTGCTCGCTGTTAAGCCCCTGACCGCGCAGCAGATAAGACAATGCAGCCTGTTGCGACATCGCCGGATCCGAGAAGATTTCGGCTTTCGGCTGGTCGGCCATGCCGGTGACGCGCACCCCGGCGATGACGTTGTCTTCCGTGGCGTCCGGATTACGGATCGCCTCAATATTCAATACCGGCTGGTCCGGCGGGCCGGAGAACAGCAGGATGCCTTTGCGCACGATCAGATCCTGACCGTAGGCGTGGAATCGGCCTTCCGGAATGTTGATCTGCCCGTTGAGGCCGAGGCCGTGGTTGTCCTGAGCCACTTTCAGGTCACCGGTCAGACGCGCTTTCAGGCCAAACGCATTCAGACGGACGTTGTTGCCAACGTGAATAGTCAGGTTACTGTTGATAGGAATGCCCGCGGTCTGTGGATCTACCGGCTTGAGATCTTTATCCAGCATCACCTCATCGCTCGACACCCCTACCGCGCTTTCCGGCACGTCATGCACCACGATCCGCGCCCACGGCACATCAACGTTGCCATCCAGCGTGAACAGGCTCGGCGTGGCGGTAAACACCACGTCCGGCGACACGTCCAGCCGCACCATCGGCGGCACGGTAATACGCACGCGGCTCCCCTTCGCCGCCACCTGCGCCCGCCAGTTGTCGATTTGCGTCCAGTCGGCGTTTCCACTGAGGCTAATCTGCCCCTGTTTCGTCGCGATAACCCCGTCCAGGGTGGATCGCGTGCCGTTGAAGTTCATCGCCACTCGGCTCGGCTGCATATCAAACGGCATAAAGTTGCCGTCGATATCCAGCCCGCTAAGCTGCAACTGCCCGAACAGCTGTGGGCTCTGAACGTTGCCGCCGAGGCGCAGGTTGGCGTTCAGGCTGCCCGCCGCTTTTTCTCCCCGAGCGAAAATCGGGTTGATCATCGCCAGTGAGAAGTTGCGAATATTGACGTTGCCGCCAAGATTACGCCGCCCCTGCGGGTCGGTGACTTCAATCTGTCCGTCCATCTGGCCGTTGTTAGTCAGACGGATAAGCCAGCCCAGCTGCGCACGGTTGTTGTGTAGGTCGGCGTTCAGGTTGAGCGTGTCAAACGCCACCGGCAGCACGCCGTCATTAACCGTCTGCGTGACCTTCACGTTGCGCCCGGAGAGGGTGACTTTACCCTGCGGCAGGCCTTCTTTGGTGGTGTCCCAGCTCACGTCGGCGTTGCCGCTGAACACACCGCTGGCCTGCGTAGCTTCTGGCATGAACGGTTTGAGCATCGCCAAATCAAAGCGATTGAGGTTTACCACCGCCCGGCCTGCGGCCCCGGCATCAATGGTCTGCGGCACGCAGAGTTCGGCGTTCGGGTTGGTCCAGCAGTGTGGCCCGATGCTGATTTTCTGCTCTTTGCTGCGGAAATCGAGGGCGATCGCCCGGGAGAGCGCCCACGGCCCGACCGGCGTCTGGAAGCGGGTGTTGCTCAGGGTGCCTTTCCAGCGCTCTTCTTTGCGATCGAAGCTGCCTGCTAAATCGAGCTGACCGGACACCGGCTCGCCCTGAATACGCAGCTCCAGCTTGTGCTGCTTCTCATTGCCTTTGGCGGAAAGCAGCACCTGACTGATATTGACCCCAGGCTGCGCAATCCCGTTGACGCGCACATCGAGGTTACCGCCAATCTGATCGGTCGATTTGACGTCGCCTTTAATGCTGGCCTGTGCGACAGAGAGCTCCTGCCAGCGCAGGTTGCGGGCGGTGATGTCGGCCAGCAGCTGCGGTGCATCGATAGTGCCGCGCACTTTCAGCAGCCCTTTCGCCGTGCCGCCGAGTCCCGGCAGGGCGTTATCCAGCCCCGGTGCGTCGATGGTGGCATCGAGATTTAAATCTTTTACCCCTAGCTCGCCCTTCACTTCCGCGCTGTTACGCCCCAGCTCCAGATGCAGGCCCGGGATCTTCCATTGCAGATAGCTGTTGCCGGAGAGTTTACCCTCGACGTTAACCTTATTCTGCTTCACGTTCCCGCTGAGTTTCAGCTCCGGCACATCCATCTGCCAACTGCCACCGTACAGGCTGCCGCTGGTTTTGATAATACCGTTGAGCTTCGCTGGCCAGTCCGGCACCTCTTTGGCGGTGTTGATATCTTTCAGGGTTAATTCGCCGCGCCAGCTGATGGCCTTCTGCCAGTCGAGCAGCGCTTTCAGTTCGGTTTTCCCTTCCAGCGCCGCAATGGTCAGCTTGTCGAGGTTCACCTGCTGCTCGTTGCCTTTCGCATCCAGGGTAATGGTGGCTGGCGGCACACCCTGCCCTTTCACCGCGGTGCGGAACGACAGCGTGTAGTCGGTCATTTTGCCGCTGAGCTTCAGCTTCAGGTCATCCGCCTGATACTGTTTTTCGCCGGTGAACGGCCAATAAAGCTGTTTACTGAGCACTTCGAGATTAAGCGGCAGTCCGGCTTCCGCCAGCTGCGCCTGGGCGCGAATACCCACATCTACCGGGCCGGACAGATTGATCCCGACGTCGAGCTGCTTACGCACTTCGCCGCCAATCTTCATTTTGATTTTCTCGCCCTTCACCGGGTCGATGTTCAGGGTGCTGTTGAGGGTCAAATCGACCGGCCAGTTATCCTGTAATTTCGCGGTGCCGGTGGCATTGACCGTGCCCTGGCTCGAATCCACGTCCAGCGCGTCGAGCTTCATGTTGCCGTCGATGCTGCTGACTTTGAGCAGCAGCTTATAGACGGTCAGGTCGGTGTCACCGGTCAGACGCAGTTGCTCCCCGCTAAATTCCTCTATGTTGAGGTTCAGCGGCAGATGCACATCGGTCATCGCGGGAAGGATAGGCTGAGAGAAGAGATCTTTCATCGTCTCACCAAGCGGTTTTTCATCCGGCTTCGGGTTGTCGATTTTCGGCTCAACCACCTGTTCCTGCGCCACTTTCGCCACTTTTGGCAGCGCAATCAGCAGCCCTTGCAGCGAGGTTGGCCTGAGGGTCAGGTTTTTTTCCTGCCAGTGCAGGCCGGAGGTGAAATCCATCACCGATACCGTGGTGTCGTCAATTTTGATATTGACGTTGTTGAGCGCCACCCGGCTCAGGGTAATCGGATACGGCATTGAGAGGTTCAGCGGTCCGCTGTCTTCCTCTTCAGGTGCGGGCGCTGACGGCGGCATTTTCTTGCTGTCGATCGCCACGTTGATGTTACTCAGCGACAAATCATTCACGCACAGGCTGCTGTCCCACAGGCAGGCCGTTTTCACCGCCAGATGGAATTGCCCTGCATCGACCGCCACCCCTGGCTGTTCGTAGCGCACGTTTTTGAGCGTTAAATCTTTCCAGCCCCCGACCACCTGGCCGATAGAGAGACCCGGCACCCAGCGATCGGCGGCCTTAAACAGCAGATGCAGGCCGCTGGTGGTGCCCACCAGGAACGCCACCGTGCCCAACAGCAGGATGATAAACGCCAGCACGCCGAGGCTAATCTTCTTCCATAAACTCATAATTCTGGCCCCAGACCGATATAGAACTGCACACCGTGCTCATCTTTGTCGCCGACCGGAACGGCTAAATCGAGTTTGATTGGCCCGACCGGAGATTGCCAGCGCACGCCGACCCCGGTCCCGGTTTTGAAATTACTCTGGCTGAAATCATTCACCGCCTCGCCGCTGTCGACGAACACCGCGCCCCACCATTTGCCGGTCACGTTGTATTGATACTCGAGCGAGCCGGTCAGCAGGCGCGAGGCCCCGGTCAGCTTACCTTTATCATCCTTCGGCGAGATAGACTGGTATTTATAACCGCGAATGCTGCGATCGCCCCCGGCGAAGAAACGCAGGTCAGGTGGCACTTTGTCGAAGTCGCCGGTTTCAATCCAGCCGATGTTCCCACGCGCCACAAAGCGATGGCGGTCATAGAGGGTGCGAATCCAGGTGTTCTGCGCCTGGGCGACGACGAAGTCGACATCCGATCCCCAGGTGGTGTTCGACACATCCACCGAGTAGCGCTGTGAATCGCCCCAGGTTGGCATCAGCCCGCCGCGTGAACGGGTCCGGCTGATCATCACCCCCGGATAGAGCAGCATGGTGGTGTTAGTCACATCAGCCTGGGTAAAGTGAGACAGGCTCCAGCGCATGTTGATGGCGCGCTGCCAGCCACTGGACAGATCCCAATAGCGCGACACGCCGAGGGTGGTGGAATCCGATTCGGTATCGTTCAGGTCGGTACGTTTAAAGCCGCCCTGCAACAGATAATATTGCTCCAGCGGGTTCTTGAGCAACGGCACTTTGTAGCTGAAATCAAGCTGCTGTTCCGGCGCCGAAAGGCTCAGATCGGACGTCAGGCTGTGGCCGTAGGAGTTGATCCACGGCTTGTTCCATGAGGCTTTTACCCGTGGGCCCACGTCGGTTGAATAGCCAACCCCGGTTTCGACGGTGTTTTGGGTGCGCGGAGACACCACGCCCTCCAGCGGCAATACCTTGGTTTTTCGCGCTTTATCAAACTCGGGGGCCACTACCACTGAGTTAAACCAGCCCGTCGCCGAGAGGCGGCGGTTCAGTTCCGCCAAATCGTCGGAGGTGTAGTAATCCCCCTCTTTGAACGGGATCAGGTTTTGCAGGTAACGATCCTGGATCTGCGAACCCTGGAAGGTTACCGGGCCGAAGCGATAGCGCTCGCCGCTGTCGTAGTCGATATCCCAGAACGCCTGATGGCGCTCCAGCGAGACGCCCAGCTGGCTCTTTTTAAATTCGCTGTCGAAGTAGCCTTTGCGCAGCGACACGCCGGTCAGATCTTTTTTGAAGCCGTCGTAATCCGCGTGGTTGAGAATGGTCCCAATCGCCGGACGGGTCTTCAGTAAATCCAGATAGTCGCGGTCGGTACGGGCTCCGCCGCGTAAAATCACATCCGTCCCGCCAATCTTCACCGGGACACCGGGCGTGACGTGTGCCAGCAACACCTGACGGCCTTTGGCTGGCGGCGGTTTGAGTTCGAATTCAATCGTTGGTTCGTAGTAGCCCAGCGCTTTGAGCCCTTCCCGGATAGCATCATCTACACGCGCACGGAAGCGGCGATCCGGCGTCACCTCATCGCCCTGAATGGTCGATAGCTGCGCACGGACGTTTTTCTGTAGCTCACCCGAGAGTCCTTCGACCTGCAAGCGGATGTTTGCTGCTTCGGCAACCCCGCTGACCAACAAAAGGCTGGCCCAACATAACTGGCGAATTTGTGGCACGTTTTCTCCCAAATATCCTTGTTTCCACCCCGTCAGGAAACGCAATAGCCGATCCACGGCTTAACAAAATTTCAACACTACCGGTTGAAAAAAAGACGTTCACCTCAATATTTCTTATGTTTAAATCTAGACCTATTCACCGCCTTTATTGTCAACAAAGACAGGCGCTGTGACAACCTTAACCCCAATTTCATTTATCCGGAGGCCAAACCGTGAGTTTATTCGATAAAAAACACGTAGTTGCTCAAGCGGATGCGCTGCCCGGTCGTAATACACCGATGCCTGTCGCCACCCTGCACGCCGTTAATGACCATTCGATGACCAACGTTCCCGAAGGCATGGAAGTGGCGCTGTTCGCGATGGGCTGCTTCTGGGGCGTTGAACGTCTGTTCTGGCAGTTGCCGGGCGTGTACAGCACCGCGGCGGGCTACACCGGCGGCTACACGCCGAATCCAACCTATCGCGAAGTCTGTTCCGGCCAGACCGGCCATGCCGAAGCGGTGCGCGTGGTTTATGATCCGTCGGTGATAAGCTACGACCAGTTATTACAGGTATTCTGGGAAAATCACGACCCGGCTCAGGGCATGCGCCAGGGTAACGATCAGGGCACGCAGTATCGTTCCGCGATTTATCCATTAACGCCGGAGCAGGATCAGGCGGCCCGCGCCAGCGCTGAACGTTACCAGTCCGCAATGCGTGAAGCCAATGACGATCGTACCATCACCACTGAAATCGCCACCGCAAAACCGTTCTACTATGCGGAAGACGACCACCAGCAGTATCTGCACAAAAACCCGTACGGCTATTGCGGTATCGGCGGGATTGGCGTGTGTTTACCGCCGCAGCCATAAAGGCCGTTTAACGTGTACGCCGTCTTATTGCGTACACGATTACCAATCCTGTGCAGACGGTTGTTGGCCCTTATTCCCACGCCACTTTTTCAATTCCTGCAGACTCTTAGGGGAAAGGTAAACATTGCCTTTCCCCTCTTTCATTGAACGCATCAACCCCAATTCTGTCAGCTTTTTCAGATCGTCCCTGGCCGTGTTGTCAGAGACGTTCATCTGCTGCGCGACTTCGGCTGCCGTAAATATCACCCCAGGGTTTTGAATGGCGGTTGTGGCCAGCGCAAGTTGGCGGGTATTGACGTTATCGGCAAGGCCAGTGTTGTACAACCAGTTCGCCAATTCACCCCGCGTCTTCAATAAATCCTTAATGTAATCGGTATAGTCTTTGACGGCCCTTGAGACGATTTCACACTGATAATCAACAAAATAGGTCAAATCCAGCTCATCGGTTTCGGTATAAAGATAGGCTCTCACATATTTAGCCGGTGCATTCTTCAATAACTTACTGATGGAAATATAACGGAAAGCACTGTAGCCGCATTTGAGCATATACCAGTAAAACAGCGCGCGGGCAGTACGCCCATTTCCATCCCTAAAGGGGTGGAGATAACCGATCATGAAATGAATAATCGCCGCTTTAACCAGAGGGTGGAGATAGCTTTCATCTTCGGCCGTTTCATGCGGGGTATTAATAAAGGCGCAAAGCTGCTTCAGCGCGGGTTCCAGATACTCGGCTGCAAGCGGGGTATGCAGAATATTTTGCTCATGATCGACCACCACAACATCGTCTGTCGTTCGACGTAATTCACCGGGGGAGTATCTATTATCATCAATGCCCCCCACCGCGACGCTCTGCAAATGCAGGATCTCTTTAACATCAAACGGCCGGGCTCCCCGTTCTGAGACATATTGCATCATGCGATAATTCCCCATGATCATCTTCTCGCTGTCGTCCCGGGGATGACGACCTAACTTGATCATTTCCAGCGCAACACGGCTGGTAGTTGCTGCCCCCTCCAGCTGGCTTGACGCAATCGACTCCGCCGCCGTCAGTTCAGTCATCAGATAGTTATCAGCATTAAATTTCTCATGCCGTTCCGACTCCGCCGCGGAAGAGGTAAGGCGATCGACTATCGAGCACGATTTCTGCATCACCGAGGTGATATTGATTTTGGGCGTCGGGGAGAGGAGTTGGGCGTCCCCCTCCATTTTAAGATCCAGCCATTTTGCTGACAGCATTCTGGCAAAATGCAGGCCCAACCAAAGCTCATCGAGCGCCTGCTTAGACGCTACCCGATGCCGGAGCTGATCGTAATGAAGGTATTTCGCGCCTGAGACCTTTTGGTCTAGCGCAAGCTTTGCGGCACTGGCGAGGGTAATGCCTTGCTTCGCTTCCAAGGGTGATGGCGGTTTGACAACCTTCATGCTTCATCTCAATTTATATCAATATTGAGATGAAGATAGATATTGCTCAAAGAAAATACAAGCAAAACGTCATCTGCTCGCCTGACCCTTAGCTCTCTATCGCCACGCGGCCAGTGTGTCGCGTGGTGTTACTCACCGTTCCGCCCTCCTGCAATTTCCCCTGTAGCAACACGTTCAGCACCGAGGTGCCTTGCCGGTTAAGCCTGTTTTGCAGCAAATGCACCGCTTCTACTCCCAGTTCCCGACACGGCACCGTCACGCTGGTGATAGGTTTTGCCAACTCATTTTCCAACCGCCAATGAAAATCAGTGGTGATAAGCGAGATGTCTTCCGGGACGCGTAACCCGTAGCGCGCCAGCACCTTCTGCACGCCAAGGGTCATATTGGTGCTACCGGGAAAAATCACCTGCGGCCACTGATCAGGCGGCGTTTCCTCCAGCCATTTTGCTAACGCCAGTTCGGATTCTTCCGCGCTAAAGCCCTCGGTGACAATCACGTCCCGCTGGGCGTTGAACGGCACATGGTAGCGGCGATAGGCTTCCTTGATGCCATCCAGGCGGGCATACAGCGTTTCACGGCGCAGGGTGGTCAGACACAGGACACGTCGGTGGCCCTGCTCAAAGAGATACCGCATGGCGTTAAAGCCGATGGCCCGGTGATCGGGCGATACCGCATCCAGTAATCGCTCTTTATCATTGGTATTAATTAATACGCAGGGTTTATTTAGGGTCGTCGCCAGTTTAAACACGGTTGAATCATCAGTTCCAATGATAATTATCGCGTTTATATTCTTATTATTGGCCTTTTCGAGGAAAACCTTAATATCGGCATCCTGCTCTTCCAGCCCACAAAATGTGAGATATACGTCATGCGGCTCTATCGCATCGGCAATTCCACGAGTCACTTCCTGGTAAAAAATATCGCCACGCGCCGTGAAGGTTCTCGACGGGGCAAATACCGCAATCCCATTAATCAGCAGCCGTCCGGTGGCCATTTCGTCCAGTACCCCGAGCTTTCTGGCGCAGCGAACAATCGACTCCCGCGCCTTTTCACTGGTGTACGACTTGCCGCTCAACACCCGGGAAACGGTGCTGACCGAGTAGCCCGTTTCCGTCGCAATTTGGTCCATTTTAAGCTTGCCGGACATTGTGTGACCTCTCTCACAATCAATATCTGCAAATTTTTGCAGACACAATAGGATGATTTTAAAACAGATTTATCCCACGCACTGAAATTTGATAATTAGCCTGCGAGCATTCTCACAAATTCCTTTTGTCTGGGTGCGTCGTTGTTCCTATTTTCGCCTTATTCCTGATGAACGATGAATAAGGTGTGACATGGATAAGATACGTTTTGGCATTATTGGTGTGGGTAATATCGGTACCGTTCATGCGCGTTATTTGCTGGCAGGCACGGTAAAAGAAGCGCAGCTGACGGCCGTTTGCGACAGTGACGAAAAAAAGCACGACGCCATTCGGCATATTGTTGGCGAAAAAGTGGAAATTTTCAGCCATGCCCAAGACCTGCTGCAAAGTGGACTGATCGATGCGGTGATCGTAGCCACCCCGCATTACGCCCATCCTGAACTGTCGATGCTGGCGATGCGCCACGGGATCCATACCCTGTGCGAAAAACCGGCGGGCGTGTACACCGCGCAGGTGCAGGAGATGAACGCCTGCGCACGCGAGTGTGATGTGGTGTTTGGCATCATGTACAACCAACGCCCGAACCCGCTGTATCAGAAAGTAAAAGATCTGATCGACAGCGGTGAACTCGGAGAAATCCGTCGCTCCAACTGGATAATTACCAACTGGTATCGTTCACAAAGCTATTACAACTCCGGCGGCTGGCGCGCCACCTGGAAAGGGGAAGGCGGCGGCGTACTGCTCAATCAGGACCCGCATCAGCTCGATCTTTGGCAGTGGTTGGTCGGAATGCCGGTGCGCGTGCGCGCTTTCTGCCAGTTTGGTAAACACCGCCAGATAGAAGTTGAAGACGAAGTCACCGCCTATGCCGAGTACGCCAACGGCGCAACCGGGGTATTCATCACCACCGTGGCGGAAACTCCGGGCACCAACCGCCTGGAAATCGCCGGTACACGCGGAAAAGTAGTGGTAGAAGAAGGCCGCTTACGCTACTGGCGGCTGCGGGAATCTGAAGACGCGTTCAACGCCCGCTGGCAGAACGGCTTCGGTGAACCGGAGTGCTGGGAAGTCACTATTCCTGTCGCCGCTGAATGCAGCGAACATCATGTGATCACCACCAATTTCTGTGCCGCCGTGTTGCGCGGCGAACCGCTGATCGCCCCCGGTCTGGAAGGCATTCGCGGCCTGACCCTTTCCAACGCTATGCACCTTTCCACCTGGACCGACGGCTGGGTCGACCTGCCATTCGATGAACAGCGCTTCAAGCAGCTGCTCGACGAACGCATCACCGCTTCGGTGAATAAACAGGTCGAGAGCCGCATTCTCGACGCGTCCGGCACCTGGTAAGCAGGAGGCATCATGTTACGAGTCGCTATCGTCGGAACCGGGAACATTTCGCACAACCACATTCAGGGCTATCTGGAGATGGGCGAACGCTGCCAGATTGTCGCGCTGGTTGATATCTACCCGGAAAAGGCGCAGGAGAAAAAAGAACGTTACGCGCTGCACGACGCCCGGATTTACAGCAGCCATCGGCAGATGCTCGACAACGAGCCGGACCTCGATATCGTTGATGTCTGCACCCCGCCCTACGTTCACGCGGACATCAGCATCGACGCCCTGCACGCAGGTAAAAACGTACTGTGCGAGAAGCCAATGGCAGCTTCGCTGGAAGAGTGCGATGCGATGATCGCCGCCGCTCAGGCCAGTGGCAAAACGCTGTCCGTCATCGCCCAGAACCGCTTTACCGACGCCTTCTGGCGATTGAAAGCGGCGGTCGATTCAGGGCTGGCGGGGAAAATCTGCCACGCGCAGGTCGATTCCTTCTGGTGGCGTGGGCACTGCTATTACGACCTGTGGTGGCGCGGCACCTGGGAAAAAGAGGGCGGCGGCTGCACGCTGAATCACGCGGTGCATCACATCGACGCCATTCAGTGGATGCTGGGCTTCCCGTCCGAAATCGTGGCGATGATGAGCAACGTGGCCCACGATAACGCCGAAGTGGAAGACATAAGCGCCGCCATCTTCAAATACCCTTCCGGCGCGCTGACCCAACTCACGGCCTCGGTGGTGCATCACGGCGAAGACCAGAAGATGGTCATTCAGGGGGAGAAAGCCCGTATTTCTGCGCCCTGGAACGTCTTCGCCAGCCAGTCAGCCGACAACGGTTTTCCGCAGGAAACCCATAATGTCGGGCTGGAAGATCAGCTGCAAACCCTGTTTGCCGAGACGCCCCGGCTGCGCTGGACCCTGCATACCGGGCAAATCGATAACCTCCTCACCGCCCTGGAACAGCACACGCCGCCGTTGGTCGATGGCGTGCAGGGCAAGCGTTCGCTGGAAATCATCACCGCCATCTATAAATCAGCCATCACCCGCACCGTGGTGCCGCTGCCGATCTCCCCGGATGACGACTTTTACCGGACCGGCGGCCTGACCGCCCGGGCCCCACATTTTTATGAAAAATCCGCCTCGGTGGCCAACTTCAACGAAGTAGGCGCCATCCCGCTTGGCAAGAATTTCGATACAGGAGCAGCACAATGAACAAGAACGACGGTATGAATTACGCCCCAACCGGCAAACCGCAGCCGGTAGTGAAGCCAGGTGAGTTTGTCTTTGCCGCCGCCGCGCTCGATCACGGGCATATCTACGGCATGTGCAACGGATTGGTTGAAGCCGGGGCCCAGCTGAAATGGGTGTGGGATCCGGACCCGGCGAAGGTCGATAAGTTCGTGCAGCAGTACCCGCAGGTGCAAATTGCCCCGTCGCTGGAGACCTTACTCAACGATCCGCAGGTGCAGCTTATCGCTGGCGCAGGCGTGCCGTCCGAACGCTGCCCGCTGGGACTAAAAGTGATGGCGGCGGGGAAAGATTACTTCGTCGATAAAGCGCCGTTGACCACCCTTGAACAGCTCGAAGATGCCAAAGCAATGGTGGCCAAAACCGGACGCAAATACGCGGTCTACTACAGCGAACGTCTGCACGTGGAAAGCGCCGTCTTCGCTGGGCAACTGGTGAAACAGGGTGCGATTGGCACCGTGATGCAGACCCTCGGCACCGGGCCGCACCGCGAAGGCGAAGGCCGTCCGGACTGGTTCTATGACAAACGCTACTTCGGCGGCATTTTGTGCGACATCGGTAGCCATCAGATTGAACAGTTCCTGTTTTACACCGGCAACGAAGAGGCTCACATCGTCGCCAGCCAGGTGCGTAACGTTAACCATCCGCAGTATCCCCAGTTCGAAGATTTCGGCGACGCGATGCTGGCCGGGGAGAACGGCGCGACCGGTTATTTCCGCTGCGACTGGTTTACACCAGCAGGGCTGCCAACCTGGGGTGACGGTCGTCTGACCCTGCTCGGCACTGAAGGCTATATCGAAATCCGCAAGTACATCGACCTGACGCGCGGCGAGCAGGACGTGGTGTATCTGGTGAATAAAGAGGGTGAGCACCGCTATCCGGTGGCGGGCCAGGTCGGTTTCCCGTATTTCGGCGAGCTGATTAAGGACTGCCTGAACCGCACCGAGAATGCCATGACGCAGGCGCACGCCTTTAAGGCCGCCGAACTGTGCGTTAAAGCGCAAATGCTGGCCAACGCGGGCCGATAAGGAGGCCGGGATGAGAACGCTGAATGCCGCCATTATCGGCTGCGGAGCCATTCATCAGTGTCACGTGGAGGCGCTGCGCCAGATCCCTGGCGTCACCCTCCGAGCGGTAGTCGACACCGAGAAAGACAAAGGACTGGCGCTGTCTGCGGAGTACCACTGTCATTTTTATCAGGACTATCGGGAGATGCTCTGCGATGTGTCCATCGACGTGGTGCACATCTGCACCCCGCATTACCTGCATAAACCGATGATCCTTGCCGCGCTGGCGGCAGGGAAACAGGTGTTCTGCGAAAAGCCGGTCGGCATGAACATGGCGGAAGTCGCGGAAATTCAGGAAGCGGAAAAGCAGGCCGACGGGCGTTTGGGGGTCTGTTATCAAAACCGCCTGAACCCTACCAGTCTGGCCCTGCATCAACTTCTGGAAGAAAACACCTTAGGGCGGCTGCTCAGCATAAATGCGTACCTCACCTGGTCGCGCACGCCACCTTATTACACCCACAGCCCGTGGCGTGGGCGTTACGCCACCGAGGGTGGCAGCCTGCTTATCAATCAGGCTATTCACACCCTCGATCTCGTGCAGTGGTTTGGCGGTGGCATCACGCGCCTGAAAGGCGTGGTCGACTGCGCAAGACTTGCGGACACCATCGACACCGAAGACACCGCCATGGCCACGCTGGAATTTTCCGGCGGCGCGCACGGCCTGTTTTTTGCCAGCAACAATCACACCCGCGACGCGCCCTTACAGCTGGAAATCCATTGCGAACAGGGCGAGCTACAGCTGCGAGATAACACCCTATGGCGCGTGACCGAGGGCACGCGGGTGATCATCGCCTGCGACGAATCACCTTACAGCCACAGTAAAAGCTATTGGGGGGCAGGCCATCTTCAGGCCATTCGCCAGTTTTATGACGCCGTGCGCAGCGGCAGGTCAGAGGGCGTTACGGGTCTTCACGAGGCGGCTAAATCCCTCCAGCTCGTAGAGGCCATTTACCGTTCATCACAGTGTCGACGCTGGGTCACGTTACCCGAATAACAACATAGTTCCGGCTGTAATAAGATGCGGCACACAGTGAGCGTGTGCCATATAACGAAACATCGAACAGAGAATAATAAATATGGTTAAACCTACTGAACGCAAAGTGGGTTACGGCGTGGCGATTGGCTACGGCGTAACTGACCTTTTTGGCGGAGGTGCTTTTGCCGTTATCGGCACCTGGTTACTCTTTTTCTACACCACCTACTGTGGCCTGTCGGTCCTGGAAGCAGGATCGATTTTCGCCATTGCCAGGGTGATTGATGCCATCCTGAGCCCGATTATGGGCTACGTGACGGACAACTTCGCCGATACCTGGCTTGGCAGACGCTTTGGTCGGCGTCGGTTCTTCCTGCTGCTGAGCGCCCCGCTGATGTTCCTGTATGCGCTGGTCTGGGTCACCGACATGAGCTACTGGTACTATCTCGGTACTTATCTCTCCATCGAGCTGCTTTCCGCAATGGTGCTGGTGCCGTGGGAAACGCTGGCGGCGGAAATGACCAACCGCTTTAGCGAACGTACCCGTCTGTCTGGCGTGCGTATGATGTGCTCCTCCCTCGGTGGATTTTTAGCGGTGTCGGTGCCGGGCGTGATTATGCAGTTCACCGGGAAAGACAACTCGTTCACCTACACCCTAACCGGCAGCATCTTTGCGCTGATTTTCTGTATCGCCGTCTTCACCACCTGGGCCTGTACCTGGGAGGCAAAAGATGTGCGCGAGGAATACGAATTTGCCCCGGTCAACGACAGAAAGCCTGGGCTGCTTAACCACCTGAAATATCTGATACTGGACCTGTTTTCATCGTTCAAAATCAGGGCCTTTCGCCAGCACATCATCATTTATATCTGCTCGTTTACCGCGATGGACGTGTTCGGCTCGGTCTTCACCTATTTCGTCATTTACGGTCTGCATCGCGATGCGGGTGCCGTGTCGGGCTTGCTGAGTATCGCCGCGTTTGTGTCTATTCCCGGCACGTTCGGCTTTATGATGCTGATGAACAAACTGAACCTGACCCCGTCCAGCGCCCTGCGGCTGGCCTACAGCTGCATCTTTGCGGTGTTGGCGTTTTTGTTCGTGGTCTATCTCTACGATATTGCGGTGAACACCTTCGTGTTCTCTGGCGTGTTTATGCTGCTGGGTCTCGCCCGAGCCGGGCTGTATTACATTCCGTGGAACATTTACAGCTTCATTCCGGACGTGGATGAGATGGTGACCCGCCAACGCCGGGAAGGCATTTTCGCTGGCGTGATGGTGCTGACCCGCAAAAGCACCGTCGCACTGGCGGTGATGCTGATCGGTATTGTGTTACAGGAAAGCGGCTTCGTGAAAGGCGGAGGTGCGCAACCGATCAGCGCCCTGCACGCGATTATCGGCCTGATGATCTTCGCTACCGCCGCCCTGTTGGCCATCAGCTTCTGGATGACCTATAAGTTCAAGCTGACTCAGCAGAGCCATAAGACGCTGATTAAAGAAATCGCCCGCCGCAAACTGGGCGGTGCCGCGGAAGATTGTGATGAAGAGACCCGGGTGGTGATCAAAGAGCTGACCGGCCGGGCCTATAACGAAGTGTGGGATGCCACGCCGGATAAAAGCAAAAACGGTGCCGCTTTAGTGCCTGGAAGTTAACCTCTGGCGAATTTACAGTCCCTTACGCTATACTATCCCTCGATATAACCGGTCCAGCGCCTTCGGACCGGTTTTTTTAAGTGACATTTCCGTTAAACCAACGACTCAACCATCCTTCCGAGGTTCTGACCTGAACGGTTAGAAAAACTATGCTAAACAGTATATTAATCATACTCTGCCTCATCGGCGTCAGTGCGTTTTTCTCGATTTCCGAGATTTCGCTTGCAGCTTCCCGCAA
The DNA here is from genome assembly GCF_043558715.1 of Scandinavium sp. M-37. Lineage (NCBI taxonomy): Bacteria > Pseudomonadati > Pseudomonadota > Gammaproteobacteria > Enterobacterales > Enterobacteriaceae > Scandinavium > Scandinavium sp. M-37. Next base: position 8,233 of record NZ_JBIGIN010000025.1, on the reverse strand, counting down.
GATAAAACTGAAGCTACTCGCCGATGAGGGCAACATTAATGCACAACGTGTTCTGAAAATGCAGGAAAACCCCGGTATGTTCTTTACCGTGGTGCAAATCGGCCTTAACGCCGTCGCCATTCTGGGTGGTATTGTCGGCGATGCCGCCTTCTCCCCGGCCTTCCACACCATCCTTATCAACTACATGTCCGCTGAGCTTGCCGAGCAGATTAGCTTCATTCTGTCGTTCGTGCTGGTCACCAGTATGTTCATCCTGATTGCTGACCTGACCCCGAAACGCATCGGTATGATTGCGCCTGAAGCCGTGGCTTTACGCATCATCAACCCGATGCGCTTCTGCCTGTCGGTGTTTCGCCCGCTGGTATGGTTCTTCAACGGCATGGCCAACATGATTTTCCGCCTGTTCAAGCTGCCGATGGTGCGTAAAGACGACATTACCTCCGACGACATTTATGCGGTGGTGGAAGCCGGTGCACTGGCAGGCGTGCTGCGTAAGCAAGAGCACGAGCTGATTGAGAACGTATTTGAACTCGAATCCCGTACCGTTCCGTCTTCCATGACGTCGCGCGAAAACATCATCTGGTTCGATTTGAATGAAGATGAACAGAGCCTGAAAAACAAAGTCGCCGAGCATCCACACTCCAAATTCCTGGTGTGTAAGGAAGACATCGACCACATCATCGGCTACGTTGACTCAAAAGACCTGCTGAACCGCGTGCTGGCTAATCAGAGCCTGGCGCTGGCCGGGGGCGTGCAGCTGCGCAATACGCTGATTGTGCCGGACACCCTGACGCTCTCCGAAGCGCTCGAAAGCTTCAAAGCCGCGGGTGAAGACTTCGCGGTCATCATGAACGAATATGCGCTGGTGGTGGGCATTATCACCCTCAACGACGTGATGACCACGCTGATGGGTGACCTCGTCGGCCAGGGTCAGGAAGAGCAGATTGTCGCGCGTGATGAGAACTCATGGCTGGTTGATGGCGGTACGCCGATTGACGATGTCATGCGCGTGCTGGATATCGACGAATTCCCGCAGTCTGGCAACTACGAGACCATCGGCGGCTTCATGATGTTTATGCTGCGTAAGATCCCTAAACGCACCGACTTCGTGAAGTTCTCTGGTTACAAGTTCGAAGTGGTGGATATCGATAACTACCGTATCGATCAGCTGCTGGTCACCCGCGTCGACAGCAAACCGACGGTGCTGACGCCAAAACTGCCTGACGCCCAAGAGAAAGGCGCGGCGTAAGTCAGTCGCGTGCAGAAACACTAACGGCTCCCGATGGGAGCCGTTTTTTTTACTGATTACTGCATAGCACGTTATTGATTACGCCATCTCTGTTTGCAGACGCGTAACCTGACGGTTGATTTCGGACATCACGGAGAGGTGCTGTTTGTCCTTCACTTTCGGGATCAGGATTTTACCCTTATCAAACTCGAAAGCGCCCACGTCCTTGATGTACAACCGTCCACGAAACAGGATCTTCACGTACTTCGCCACCTGAAGCGGGTTGTACCGTTGGAAAATTTTCATTGTTATCTCCTGCTGAGGATTACGCCCTTGCGACTCCATCATCGGGTCCGCGTTCCGGGGCGCAAAATTAATGCTCTGAAACTATAGTCCATATCGACCGGGACACCCAGTCTGTAGAAGTTTATTTACCGTTTGATGACACTAATTAAGAATATTCTATTCACATAGACGCATTACGCAGTATAAGCCTTCATTTTTTAGCGGTTATGTGCGGTCGCCCGCAAACTGGCATCATGCTTGCGGGAAAACCTAATCATTCACACTTATGATTAATGTTCAGAACCAAGTGGTCGGATCACCTGCATAAAATAAGGAATAAACCATGACCCTACGTAAGCTGATGGCGATCTCATGCCTGCTCATGCCGCTGATGGCCTCTGCCCACAACTTTGAAAAAGGTCAACGCGTGGCCGCCGTCGGCATCTCTGACCGTGGCGAACTGATGCTTGATAAAGATGAGTTTAGCTATAAAAACTGGAATAGCGCGCAATTGCCTGGCAAAGTGAGAGTTGTACAACATATTGCCGGTCGTACCTCTGCCAAAGAGAAGAACGCCACGCTGGTTGAGGCTATCAAAGCCGCCAAATTCCCGCACGATAAATACCAGACCACCACCCTCGTCAACACCGACGATGCGATCCCCGGCTCGGGCATGTTCGTGCGCAGCAGTATCGAAAGTAATAAGAAGCTCTACCCATGGTCGCAATTTATCGTCGACAGCAACGGGGTAGCGCGTAACGCCTGGCAGCTTGAGGAAGGTAGCTCAGCGATTGTGGTGCTGAACAAAGACGGACGCGTGGAATGGGCGAAAGACGGGGCGTTGACGCAAGAAGACGTGCAGCAGGTCATCGCCCTGCTGCATAAACTTCTCGGTCAGTAGATAGCCACCCGGAAGCCGGGGTTGAGGAACGATTCACGCGGCGTATAGTCGAGGGTTTTGCCCTGCCAGTCGTGAACGTGCGCCCCGGCGGCAACCGCCACCGCGTGACCCGCCGCAGTGTCCCAGACGTTGGTCGGCCCGAAACGCGGATACAGCTGCGCCTGCCCTTCTGCCACCAGGCAGAATTTCAGCGATGAGCCAATGGAGGTGGTCTGGTGTTCACCGAGTTGCTGGAGATACTCCTGCAGTTCGGTGTCGGTGTGCGAGCGGCTGATCACCACCAGCGGTGGACGAGCGTCACGCACCTGAATCTGTTTGCGAATGTCGCACTCTTCTTTCCAGGCTTTGCCTTCGTGCGCGCTGTACATCACTTTCATCACCGGGGCGTATACCACGCCGAGCACCGGTTTTCCCTTTTCAATCAAGGCGATGTTAACGGTAAACTCACCGTTGCGCTTGATAAACTCTTTGGTGCCATCCAGCGGGTCAACCAGCCAGTAGCGCTGCCAGTGCTGGCGCACGTCCCAGCTCTGCGGATCTTCTTCCGACAAAACGGGGATATCCGGAGTCAGGGCATTCAGGCCGCTGATAATCACTTTGTGAGCGGCAATATCCGCCGCTGTCACCGGAGAATCGTCCGCTTTGCTGACCACGTCCATCGGCTGCATTCCATCATAAACCTGCATAATGGCATCACCCGCTTTCCGTGCAAGCTGACATACCTGTTCCAACATATTCCACCTCGTGTTGAGTAGAGTGGTGTTAACTCGTTGTTTTATTTATATCCCATCGCGACCAGTTGCGCTATCTGTGAAGCGATCCCCGTTTCCTCGCGCTTTTTTCTGGCAAGCTTCACACTTCTGTAAGCAACAGGATGTATACACTTTTATCTTTTGTGCCCTCGATCAACGAAAGGACCCCTCTGATGATTAAGTTTAGCGCAACGCTCCTTGCTACGCTGATTGCTGCCAGCGTGCAGGCCGCGACGGTGGATTTGCGAGTTATGGAAACCACCGACCTGCACAGCAACATGATGGATTTTGATTACTACAAAGATACCGCTACGGAAAAATTTGGTCTGGTGCGAACCGCCAGCCTGATTAACGCCGCACGCGGTGAAGTCAAAAACAGCGTATTGGTGGATAACGGCGATGTGATTCAGGGGAGCCCGCTTGGCGATTATATGGCGGCGAAAGGCCTGAAAGCCGGGGATGTGCACCCGGTTTACAAGGCGATGAACACCCTCGATTACGCGGTGGGCAACCTTGGAAATCACGAATTCAACTACGGTCTGGATTTCTTGCACAAGGCCATCAATGGCGCGAAATTCCCGTACGTTAACGCCAATATCATCGACGTTAAGACCAAAAAACCGCTGTTTACACCCTACCTGATTAAAGAAACCCAGGTTGTCGACACTGACGGCAAAACGCATACCCTGAAGATTGGCTATATCGGTTTTGTGCCACCACAAATCATGACCTGGGATAAAGCGAATCTCAGCGGTAAAGTCACGGTAAACGACATTACCGAAACCGCACGTCAATATGTGCCCGAAATGCGTGAGAAAGGGGCCGATGTGGTGGTGGTTATCGCCCACTCTGGCCTGTCCGCAGACCCGTATCAGGCGATGGCGGAAAACTCCGTTTACTACTTAAGCCAGGTACCGGGCGTGGATGCGATCATGTTCGGTCATGCCCATGCGGTGTTCCCGTCGAAAGATTTCGCCAGCATTAAGGGGGCAGATATCGACAAAGGTCTGCTCAACGGCGTACCGGCGGTGATGCCTGGCATGTGGGGCGACCATCTCGGGGTGGTGGATCTGGTGCTGAACAACGACAGCGGCAAATGGACGGTGGCACAGGCCAAAGCCGAAGCGCGGCCAATTTATGACACCGCGGCCAAAAAATCCCTCGCCGCCGAAGACGCTAATCTGGTGAAGGTGCTGAAAGCCGACCACGATGCTACCCGGGCGTTTGTCAGCAAACCTATCGGCAAATCCTCCGATAATATGTACAGCTATTTGTCACTGGTGCAGGACGATCCGACTGTTCAGGTGGTGAATATGGCGCAGAAAGCCTACGTCGAGCACTATATTCAGGGCGATCCGGATCTGGCGAAACTGCCCGTGCTTTCGGCCGCAGCACCTTTCAAAGCCGGTGGACGTAAAAACGATCCGGCGAGCTTTGTCGAGGTGGAGAAAGGTCAGTTGACCTTCCGTAACGCCGCCGATTTGTATCTCTATCCGAATACCCTAGTGGTGATGAAAGTCAGCGGTAAAGAGGTGAAAGAGTGGCTGGAGTGCTCCGCCGGACAGTTCAATCAGATTGACGTCAACAGCAGCAAACCGCAGGCGCTGATTAACTGGGATGGCTTCCGCACCTATAACTTCGACGTTATCGACGGGGTGAAATATCAAATCGACGTCAGCCAACCGGCGCGCTACGACGGGGAATGCCAGAGCGTGAACCCGAAAGCGGAGCGTATTAAAAATCTGACCTTCGACGGCAAGCCAATTGACCCGAATGCGATGTTCCTGGTTGCGACCAATAACTATCGTGCCTATGGCGGCAAGTTTGCGGGCACCGGCGAGAGCCATATTGCGTTTGCCTCACCGGATGAAAACCGTTCGGTGCTGGCGGCATGGATAAGCGCGGAGTCGAAGAAAAACGGAGAGATCCACCCGGCCGCGGATAACAACTGGCGCTTAGCGCCGATTCACTCGGCCTCCCCGCTGGATATTCGCTTTGAAACGGCCCCGACGGACAAAGCCGCGGCGTTTATCAAAGACAAAGCGCAGTATCCGATGAAGAAAGTCGGTACCGATGACATCGGCTTTGCGGTCTATCAGCTTGATTTGAGTAAGTAACAGCAGGTGTTGTAGGCCCGGCACGTGTCAGTCCACTGCGCCGCCCATTTTACGGCGCAAATCGCTGAAACGATGAGTGCCGTCGCGCATCACATCTGAAGACAAACCCTAAGGGATAGATCTCCTGAAGGAAGCTTTTGTATCTTAAGTTAACGATGCCCGCTGCCGCCGGTATTCTCTGGGGGAGTGACATCCCCCCACTAGATTAGTGGAACGGGCCGTATTCCCTTCACTCAGTCAGGAGCGCTGGTTTTTGCCACCAGTGCATCACCTTTCTGCGACGACACCTGTTCCAGCACATGAATAAGTGAATCCAGATGGCGTGCCGCCTGTTCAATGTTCGCCTGAGGCGCATTTGTCTCTCCTGCAGCAGGTACCAGCTGTCGCAACTGTTCTTCCACCGGGACCGCGCTGGCGAATGTGCTGGTGATACGCCAGACGATCGTCTTCAGCTCACTGCCCGTCATATACTTGCCTTTCTGTCTGTCCAGTGCATCAAGCTGCGCCGATAATTCCCGGAGCTGCATCATTCCGTCATGCCAGCCTGTCAGTTCGCTCGCGGGCAGCGTTCTGCCTGCCTGATATTGCTCCCAACGCTGAACCAATGTCCGGGTTGCCGGATCATCCGGCCATAGCGCTTTTGCCTGTGCAACCAGACCCTGACCGTAGCGGAGGCGCCAGCCGGGTGCCAGCGTGGTTATCCAGTTCATCTGACTGGACATGCGCGCAAGCCACATCCCGGAATTTGTCTGACTACTTTCGGTTCCGCGAAAGGCTTCAATCTGTGCTGGGGTCATCGCTTCAGGTACCCAAGCGACGGATGCCGCCATCGGCTGAGTTGCTTTATCCGGACGATGGACAACCTGCCAGCCGAAGACCGTGGCAGCGCTGAGTACCAGGGCGGTCGCCATACCGGCCACAAAGAAAGGCCAGCGCCTCGGCGGTACGGGCTGTTCTTCAGTGACCTGAATACCCACTTCCGGCGCTTTCTGGATGACATACACCAGACGGCTGGCCGGGGCGTCTTCAGCTATGACAACGTCCTGTCCGGGTACCGTGTTCCCGACAGGCTCACTCTCCGGCTGAGAGCTGTTCTCCAGGCGACTTATCGCGCTGCGTATCAGCTGCATCAGCGGATTCATCTGGCAGGCATGCTCCAGTTCCTGCCGTCTGAGGATGTCCTTCATCTCCAGCAGTTGCTTTTCAGCGAGTACCAGGGCCGGCACATCTGCAGTTCCCAGCGAAAAGGTGCGGAACAGCTTTTGCACACGCTGCAGGAGGCCGTTGATTATCTCTGCCCGGGCATGTGCCGGTTGTGGCCAGAGCTGAGCCCACTGGTGGCTCAACAGTGCCGTCAGTATGCCCAGCCCCTCGTTCAGACCACTGACCCGCGCCAGATGGCTGCGGGCAAGGGTATACCAGGCACCGGTCTGCAGCTCGACGCCGTTGATTTCAAACAGGGAGAGCGACAGTTTTTCCACCTGCTTCCAGTCGACGTCCGGGCGGGCCGGATGCGTCAGCTTACTCATCTCGTCGCGCAGTGCCATAAACGCAGACAGTGAACGCGGGTCGCCACCGGTTCTCACCTGGCGGGGTTGTTCATCATGCATGTTGGGTTGTCCGTGGGTATAAATGAGAGCCAGGCTCAAAATCAGATACGGTGGTTACTCAGGGAGCAGAGGCGCAATCATCGTAAAGAAGACCTCTTCATCAAACCGGGCAGGATTTCCGTTCTGCATTCCTGTCGGGCACCAGGTCCAGTTATCCTGCTCACCACTGCGCATAAATAGTCGGTACAGGGAACTGATTTTGCTATCTGCAGCCAGGCAGACTTCAATACAGCCGGTTACGCCTTGCCCGTACAGAAAAATGGGGGTAAACCGGATACTCCGTTGCCCGTAGTGCAGTGTAATACCGGGAACCGAAAACGCGCTCCCGCCAATCAGGAACTCAATCAGGGTGGCGGTAGTGGCTTCGGTGCCTATCTCTGTCCCGGTTAGCCACTCATCCATGGACTCATGGAGCTGAGTTATTCGCTGGCGAAAGGCCGCGATATCGGCTTCGGCTTTCGTGTCAAAGGTGGCACTGCGAGGCTGCTGGTCCTGCAATTTTTGAAGAAATCGAGCTTTTGCCGACATGTTTTCACTGTCCGTCAGGAGATTAGAGGCGGGTCTGTGCGTCAAGATACTGTTGCTGTTTGAGGTGACGTATCAGCACGCGACCTTCAGGCATAAATTCCGTACCGTAGCGCACCAGCCCGATGCCTTTCAGCTCGGCATCGATGGCATAGCGCAGTTCACCGGGAATATCCTGCTCAAGCAGAACCACCTCGATTTTCTTAAGCCGCGGCTCGTATTTGAGCAATACGTCTGACAAAGTCCCCATCAGTTCATGGGCTGTACCCGGCATCCCCTGCAGGATTTTGGTCATATCCGGTAACCCGTAGTCCGGCAGGTGCGCCAGCGTACCGGCGCGGCAGTTGAGCACCCGCTGCATGTTATCGAGCACAGATAAAATCACCTGATTCTGCTCACTGACCTGACTGAGGCTCAGGCCACCGGAGAAATTCCCGCTCAGCATTTCATACAGCGATGGCGTGTTGTGTCCCTGTGGCATCAGTCATCCTTCAGCGGTTGTAACGTCAGATGATTGTTACCGGCTTCCAGGACGCGGGATTTATCCGGCTCGAGGTCATCGCGCTGAATGACCTGCTTCCAGGTGTTGTTGACCATGTCCGGGTGGCGGAACAGTCCTACCACGGCCACAAACTGTGCGTCTTCTTCCATCGGCATATTGAGGTTTACGTCCCCGCCGGGCTTCACCACCACGTCGCGGGTTGCCAGCAGGTCAGCTTTCAGCACCGTTTCGCCATCTTTAAGCAGTTGTTGATACACCGTCTTGTCGAAGGTCTTACGGTCTTTCAGCTGGTAGACCCGCACCACCACAGGTT